>NZ_ATVH01000015.1:0-300000 GCF_000420625.1 Fodinicurvata sediminis DSM 21159
GTAACCGTCCGCTCAGGACCGCCTTCAAATTTTGGACAGCATCAGGTTAATTTCCGTCGTTATGTACGTCGTTACTGACGTCAACAAGGACGGAGGCAGTGGATGCGCCAGGAGATACTGACGGGTGTTGAGCGTCGGCGACGCTGGTCGCTGGAGCAAAAGCAGGAGATCCTGGCGGCGGTTGGCGTTGACGGGGCGACTGTTGCCGATGTGGCGCGGCGCTACGACATCACGCGCCAGCACATCTACCAGTGGCGCCGCGAGCTACGCCAGAAGGGCCTGCTGGCAGACAGCCGTCCGCAGTTCCTGGCGGTGGATCTGGCCCCGGAGGATCCGGGTGCGGATGCGGGCGGGGCCGGCCTTGTCGAGATCGGACTTTGCAATGGCCGTCGCCTGCGCTTGGCCGGCGATGCCCCGGAGGCGGTGGTGCGGCGCATGATCCGCCTGACGGAGGCGGCATGATCGGCCCGGGCAATGGTGTGCGCGTCTACCTGGCCTGCGGGGTGACCGACATGCGCAAGGGAATAACCGGTCTTGCTGCGGCAGCGGATCAGGTATTGCGTCAGGACCCCTGCAGCCGTGCGGTCTTTGCCTTTCGCGGCCGGCGCGGGGACCGCATCAAGCTGCTGCACTGGGACGGCCAGGGGTTCTGCCTCTACTACAAGGTTCTGGAGCGCGGACGCTTTCCCTGGCCCTCGCCGGCCGATGGCGTGGCGCGCCTGACCTCGGCGCAGCTGGCGATGCTGTGGGAGGGCATTGACTGGCGCCGTCCGGCCTGGACGGCGGCACCCCTGCGGGCGGGCTGATATTTTATCAGAATCAAGGGGATAGTGCTGTTCCTGGGGAGTCGGCTGGGGTAAACTTCTGCCCATGATACCGACGCTGGACAGCCTGCCGGACGACCCGGCCACCCTGAAGGCGATGATCCTCGCCCAGCACGAGGAGGTGACCCGCATGTCGGCCTCGGTGCGGGCCTATGAAAGCCTGGTGGAGGCACTCAAGGCGCGCATTCTGCGCCTGCGCAAGCAGAAGTTCGGCAGCTCCTCGGAACGCATCACGCGCGAGATCGCCCAGCTGGAGCTGGCCCTGGAGGACCTGCAGGTCGCCCACGCCCGCGAGTACGGCGGACAGGCGGAGGGCGATCCGGCCCCGACCCCCGAGAGCGAAAGTACGGACAAGCCACAGGGCCGCCGGCGCGGCCGCCCCCGGGTGGATCCGCAGACACCCCGCACGCGGGAGACCCTGGATCCCGGAGAAGAATGCCCCGACTGCGGCGGACCGCTGCGCCTGTTGGGCGAAGATGTTTCGGAACTCCTGGAGCTGGTGACAGCCCAGCTGAAGGTCATTGAGATCGCGCGGCTCAAGAAGTCCTGCCGCTGCTGCGAGAAGGTGGTCCAGCCCGAGGCACCGAGCCGGCCCATTCCGCGCAGCATGGCGGGCCCGGGCCTGCTGGCCCACATCCTGGTCTCCAAGTTCGACGATCATCTGCCGCTCTATCGCCAGACCGAGATCCTGGCCCGCCAGGGCGCGGAGATCCCGCGCTCGACCCTGGTCGACTGGTGCGGCCAGTCCATGGCCGTGGTCGCCCCACTGGTCGCGCGTATCAAGGACCATGTCCTGGCGGGCGATCGCCTGCATGGCGATGACACCCCGATCAAGGTCCTGGATCCGCGCCGCCCCAAGGCGGCGGCCAGCGCCAAGGCCGTCAAGGAGGGGCGGATCTGGACCTATGTGCGCGATGACCGCGCCTGGGGCTGTACCGACCCGCCGGCGGTGGCCTACTGGTTCTCGCCGGACCGCAAGGGGGTGCATCCCCAGGAGCATCTCAAGGACTTCCGCGGCATTCTGCAGGCCGATGCCTATGCCGGGTTCCGCAAGCTTTATGAACCCGACGCCGAGGGCAAGGTGCGCGTGCGCGAGGCGGCCTGCTGGGCGCATCTGCGCCGGGACTTCCACGACGTCTGGAAGGCCACCGGCTCCAAGTTGGCGGAAGAGGCCTTGAACCGTATCGGGGCCCTCTACGATCTCGAGCGGGCGATATCCGGTCAGGCACCGGAGATGCGTTATCGCCAGCGCCAGGCGCACAGCCGGCCACGTGTCGAGGCCTTCCGCACATGGTGCGAGGCGCAGCTGGCACGTATCTCGGGCAAGAGCGGTCTGGCCAAGGCCATGCGCTATGCCCTGAACCGCTGGCCGGCGTTCACGCTGTTCCTGGAAGACGGGCGTGTTGCCATCGACAACAACGTCGCTGAACGGGCCATGCGGCCCATCGCCATCGGCCGCAAGAACTATCTCTTTGCCGGTTCGGACGCCGGTGGCGAGACCCTGGCCGATGCCATGACGCTGATCGAGGCCGCCAAGCTGTCCGGCCACGACCCGCAGGCCTATCTGGCCAATGTCCTGGCCCGCATCAACGACCATCCGATCAACCGGATCGATGACCTCCTGCCCTGGAACTGGACGAACCCGGCCCTGGCCAAGGCAGCCTGATCAATCAGCAGGATTGCAAGGCGGTACAGAGCGGACGGTTACGAATTTTTTAAAGAAATACGAAAATTAATTAAATTTGACCAAGATAAATTAGAATGTATATATGAAAATAACATTGTGAAAAATATATATAGCAAAAATCAAATTAATAGCTTTATAAATAAGCACAAGTTATAAATTTAAATAATTATGATATTTAAGTATTTTATTAATTTAATAATTACAGAAAATCTCGCGGTATAGGCTGCAGAATGAAATCCACAAAATACAAATTTCGGCCCTACTACCTTCTGCGTCCACGCCTGTGGCGCGAGCACATCAAACCCATCGACCTGCGCACGGCCCTATCGCTCGAATGGGGCTATGGATATATCCGTATTCCCAAGGCCGCGAACAGCACCATCATCGGCACCCTGCAGCAGAATTTTCCGGAGGCACGAATCACCTCGAAGCGTGTCGGTGACATCAAGAAGCAGTACCTGCATTACAGTGACCTGTCCCTGACCCAGGCCATCACTCTTCCCCGCAGGCTGTTCACCTTTACGATCGTGCGCAATCCCTATTCCCGTGCGCTCTCCGCCTACCTCAACAAGATTGCGGAAGATCGCATGCCAGAGCACAAGAAACACAGTGCCCAGATCGAAAGCTACGATGAAGGCCGGCTTTCGTTCCGCGGCTTCTGCCGCTACCTGGCCGAGGGGGGAGAGCGGGACAATCCCCACTGGATGCGCCAGACGCGTATCCTGGGCATCGCCGACCGGATCGATTACCTGGGCAAGCTGGAAAGCCTGGACGACGACCTGCCGGCCATCGTGCGGCGCATCTCGCCCGCCGTGGACCTGACCATCCAGCGGAAAGGCCAGCGAACCGGCGCATCCGGGAAACTGCACGCCTATTACGATACGGAATGCCGCCAGATCGTGGAAGCAGTCTATGACCGTGATTTCGGCGAGCTGGGCTACGTGAAAGAGCTTTGAGGGAATGACACAGATGTCGGCATCGGCCTGGACATGATCTTTCCTCAGATGTCCTTCGGTATCGCTTCACTTCCGAAAATCAGGCTGGCGTAATCAACCACCTCCGGATGCCGCCGGATGACCCTCCGGCAGATCTCCTTGTTGCCCTGGTCCCATCTGGACAGCGTGTTCCTTGTGTTCTTCATTTCCGTGCCCTCGAAACTGCTGCCCTTGCCCGCATCGGACACGAAGTCGAGGTGCGCATCCCTGTTCCTGTAACCGATGGATTCGACGATCTGATCGCGATAGGCCCTGTCCTCCGCCCAGCGGTCAAACACGATGGGAACGAAGCTGCCGCGTGTCGCAGAGTTTGGGTAGAGGGCCAGGAAAGCATAACCTGACCACAGGCTAAGGCGGCCATTCAGCGATCTTTCTATGAAATCGTCATCCCTTGTCCTTATGCGTTGCAGCAGGCTCATTTTCTTCCGGCGCCGCTTCTTCATGCCGGCACGCAACATCTTCTCCTTGGAGGCAAGCATGTTGAACGGGTTTCTCAAGACAATGAAATTCGTTCTGCTTTGGGGCGTGCCAAAGTGCTCAACGATGGGCTTGTCCAGCAGGTCTTCGTCAAATTTGCGCAGATCGTAATTCTCGAAGCTGACCAACAGGTTCCGCCTGGTGCTTCTGCGCTTGAACTCATCGACCAGGTCTTCATTGAGCTGCTTCTTTCCGTCCACCCTGATGGCATAGGATTTATGACCCTCCGGCATGGACACGCCCGAGGGATCATCGAACAGATCCACGCCCGGCTTACGTCTGTTGAAGAACAGGGTGTTCTCCTGATCCAGGCCCATCAACCAATTGATGATGGGATGGTTCCCGCTGCGCTGCAGGCCGAAGAGTTTCCAAAGGTTATATGACATCCGGTTCCCTGTTGCTTTTGTCGTGGTGAAAGGCTGATGTCCGCACAGTAATTCATTCAGCTGAGAAGATCCTGACGATCTGATGCAAATCCTGCACAGCCAGTGTATCCTCGGCCAACAGTTCGCCGGGCTCAGGCTGCCATTCGGACTCATGGGCGACATAGACGAAGTCCAGGCTGTAGTGGCGCGCGACCTCCCGATCCACCCGGGAATCCCCCAGCAACAGGCCCTCGCCAGAGCCCAGATCTTCCAGCCCGGCGCGCTTCATGTTATTGAACTTGTCGTCAGGCGAGCCATAGATGCCCCGGAACCACTGCGCCAGGCCGCGTTCGGCAAAGATCTCGCGCAGTTCCGCCTCGCTGCCGCCGGAGTTGACGTAACAGGCGATGTTCCGCGCCTGCAGTGCGGGCAGCAGCTCTTCCACGCCCGGGATGAGGGCGCAATCCCTCAGGCCCTGGCGCACGATCCGGCCATAGCGGTCCACGGCCTGCCTGACCGGTTCCTCCGGTGCGCTTATGCCCTTCATGCTGCGGAAGAAGTGGTCGAACTTCACCTGGCGCGCGATGCCGCCGTTGGCCTGGTGCCAGGCGACGAACTCGGCCACCAGGGCCGGATCCTCGCCCTCCAGCGCCTGGGCGAAGGCCTGGGACTTCAGGCGGTTGGAGGCCAGGATCACGCCGTCGCAGTCGAAGACCGCAACGTGGTAGCGCGCCCGTTGCATCAGAGGGGGGCCTGCATCAACGCCGCGCCCGCATCACTTGGCAGCAGCCCGTTCGCGGAAAAGTTCGCGCACCCGCACCAGGTCCTCGGGCGTGTCCACGGCGACGGAGCTGGTGGAGACCTCGACCATCTGCACCTCGTGGCCCATTTCCAGGAAGCGCAGGATCTCGATGTCCTCCACCTGCTCGTGCGGGGTCTTGCCGCCGCGCTCGGCGAAGGCGGCCAAGGCGGCGCGCGGGAAGGCATAGATGCAGACCTGCTTGTGCGACCAGGCGAAGACGCCGTCCTTGCGTGCCGGGATCGGCCCCCGCGACATGTAGAGCAGGCGCCCGTCCAGGCGCGTCACCAGCTTGGGCACAGTGGGGCTGCGGTACTCGCGCTCGTCGGCGATGGCGCACATGGCGTTGAAAATGCGCTCGGGCTCGGCCTCGGCTCGGGCCAGCACGGCGCAGATATCCTCGGGCCGGATCAGCGGCTCGTCCCCCTGGACGTTGATGAAGGTCTCGGCCTCGATCTGTTTCGCCGCGTGATAGACCCGGTCGGTGCCGGTCAGGCAATCGTCCGGCGTCATCACCACCTGCGCCCCGCCGGCGCGCCCGGCCTCGGCGATGCGGTCGTCGTCGGTGGCGATGAAGACCTGCTCCGGACTGGTGGCCTGGCAGCAGCGCTCCCAGACATGCAGGATCATCGGCCGCCCCTCGATCTCGACCAGCGGCTTGCCGGGATAGCGCGAGGAGGTGTAGCGGGCCGGGATGACGATGGCTGCGTTTGGCACGGGTGGTTTCCTTCGGTTAGGCTTTGCGGTGGCGGTGGTGCGTGTGGCCGATCCTTCGAGGCTCGCTAACGCTCGCACCTCAGGATGAGGCTTCGAGGCTCCGCGCTAACGCGATCCGCCTCAGGATGAGGTTTATCCTTTAATTACAGCTCACTAACATCCTCCCAATTCACCTCATGCTGAGGTGCCCGGCCCGGAGGGACGGGCCTCGAAGCAGCCTGGCACCGGTGTTGAGGCCGGGGTCATGCCAACGGCGCCGTCCGAGCTGGCCGCCGATCCTTCGAGACGCCGCCTGTCGGCGGCTCCTCAGGATGAGGTTATCTTTTATCTGTAGCTCTCTAACTCTCTAATTTGCTCCCAAACCTCCTCATGCTGAGGTGCTCTGCCGGAGGCAGAGCCTCGAAGCACCTCATGCTGAGGAGCATGACCCGAAGGGGCATGCCTCGAAGCATTGGCACCGGCGGCGCCGTTGGCATGCTTTCCCGGCACAACCGCCTGTGCCAGCCTCCTTCGAGGCTCGCTATGGCTCGCACCTCAGGATGAGGTCAGTTTTATTGAGCTTTTCCTTACTCTGGCTCCTCACATAGCATAGACCGACGATGCCGTCAGGTTGTAGCGTGTGGGCGTCAGCGAGACGACGGGCAGGTCGGGGTGCTGTGCCTGGAAATCCTCCAGGAAGCCGTTCATGGCGCGGAACTTGTCGTTGGCCCCGTCATAGCCGTCGAAGCCGGCCACCAGAATTTCGCGCGCCCCGCCGCCGGCGGCGGCGGCCATGGCATAGGCGGCCACCAGGGGGGCCGGCACGACACAACCGTTGGGCGTCACCTGCAGCGCGTGGCGCTGCACGGCCATGCCGTAGTCCAGCACCTCGCGCCCCTCGAGCTGGTGGCGCAGATCGTCGGGCAAGCTGTCCTTCGGGGTCAGCAGCGGTTTCTCGCGCCAGCCGTCGGCAGAACCCAACAGCTGCAGCATGCGCCCGGGATGGCAACAGGCCACGCTGTCCACCAGCTCGGCCGGCACGAAGGAAATGGGGTTCAGGGCGATGACATGGGGACGGTCGCGCTCGATGTAGCGCGCCAGGGCCGGCCAGTGCCGCTCGGCCGAGGGGCCGGCCGCGATCAGCAGGACCTGTTGCCCGGCAAAGGCGCCATCGGCCGACCAGCTGCCCTCGGCCTGGGCGAACTGGCCCAACAGGGCGTTGTCCACGCCCGCGGGGCTGTAGGCCCGGCCGCCGGAGCGGCCCAGTACCTCGATCAGGGCGATGATGTCGTTGGCGTCGAAGCGCTCGTCCGTCAGCATGTCCTGGACATAGGTCGGGTGGACCTCGTGCAGCCCGGCCAGATAATAGAACAGGTTCTTGCCCCAGCCGTAGTGCGCGTGCAGCGCGGCGATCCCGTTGTTGGCAAAGTCGTAAAGCGGCGCCGGGCGAACCAGTTTCAAGTCGCGCTGCTGCAGCTCGGCGACCAGGTATTCCATCTGGGTGTTGCCGGCGCCGCGGCCCATGCCGCGCACCGTGGCATCGATCCAGCCGGCGCCGGCGTCCAGGGCCGCCAGGCTGTTGGACACGCCATAGCCCGTGTTGTCATGGCCGTGGAAACCGATGGGCCCGTTCCAGGCCCGGCGCAGGGCGGCCACGGTCCCCTGGACCGCCGCGGCATCCATGTTGCCCAGGGAATCGGCGAAATAGAGCGCTTCGACGCCACCGAAACCGACAGCCGCTTGGGCCAGCTCGCCCAGCCGCTCCGGCGTGCAGCTGTTCGCCTGCATGATGTTGAGCCCGATGCGATAGCCCAGGCGCGACAGCTCGGCCACCACCGGGCCGCAGGACTCGACCTGGCCCACGTGGGCGGCGATGCGCACCAGATCGACAGGCGACTCTGATGCGGGGGAGAAATGACGGCGGATTAACTGCGCCGGCCCCGGTTCCTCCTTCAGGTAGTCGCCGGCATTGATCATGACGCCATAGGTCAGATTGCCGGGCAGGTCCAGGCTGTCCAGGAAGGCGTCGGTAGTATAGGCGAAGGGCCCCAGGAAGCGGGCCTTGGGCGTGAAGCGGAAGCCGATCTCCACCACATCCACGCCACAGCGCGCCATGGCCGACAGGTAATCCGCGACCAGCTCGGCGTCGAAGTCCCAGTCGTTGTAATAGCCCCCGTCGCGCAGGGTGCAGTCGAGAAGCATCAGGTCCTTTGGCACAGCATTCACCCCAAAAGTATGGGAAAAGGTCTAACCAAAGCGCCGCATGACTTCAATGTCTGCCCAGGCGCCTCTGCATGTCGGCGATGAAGCGTGGCGTTTCGTCTTTGGTTTTGTCGATGATCATGTTGCGCTCCATGTAGGCGCGGACCTGTTCCAGGCTGCCGCTCTCCGAATAGAACGCGTTGATGTCCCGGACAGTGAAGGGGTCCAGCGCATCGCCGCCCGTCACCGCGTGACCGCGCATATAGCCGTAACGGTCATGCCCGTAGGCATCCAGGCCGGACAGGTAGAGGCAGGGTGTGCCCTCCAGCAGCACCTTCAGGATTGCGGTCGTATTGCCGCTGATGCAGAGATCGACCGCCTTCGCGAATTCCTCGATACCGGCCGTGCTGTCGTACACCTCGCAGTCGAGGCCCTTTACGACGCTGTCCGAGCTCCTGGGGTGCGGTTTGTAGAGCACACGGGTCGGCCGCCATTGCCTATGCAAACCGGCCAGCAGGCGCTCTAGCCCTTCGCGGTTCGGATAGACATTGGTGGTGATCCCTATGACGGGGTGTTCCGGCACACGCCTGAAGCGCAGGTCTTCGGCCTTCCCGTCATAGACATGCCGGTTCACGACGACGGCGTCCTGATCGGCCTTCAATTTGTCAGCCAGCAGGTTATTGAGGCAGATGGCGTAATCCACACGAAATGGGGGGCGGAAGCTGTGATGCTGCCCGTACTGGTAATAGATCACCGCAGCGCCGCTTTTTCGGGCCGCCCGGGCAAAAGCGATGCGCCGCGCGGCCAGGTCAGAGATGATGGCAATGGCCACAGGCGGACGCTTGGTAAAGCATTGCTCGGCCATGGTCTGATACAGGAAGAATTTCAGGAAATCCCGGCCGACCCGGGCAGGATAGCGCCGACGGATCCAACCATAGTTGCGCAGCACTTTCCCCAGGCGCCGCTTGAGAAACAGGTGTCCCAGAAGGAAAGAGAAAAGCGGAATGCGCTTGGCGTAACGGATAGTGTCGAAGCGCGCCGACGCGAAGATCCCCGTGATGAAGTCCCGGACCTCCCGTGTCTTGTGAGACTCACTGGCCAGCAGGATGGCGCCTGTCTCATAGTCCTTGATGAACGGCATGGGGGTACAGGCCACGGCAACCAGGTCCTTGAAGACCTCCCACAGCAACGCCATCCCTCGAAGGGGGGCTTGCGCGTAACGGGGACGCCGATTTCGCCCGAGATAGCGCAGAACCGCGAGAAGCGAGCTGTCCATGCCTGTCGTGCCTTTCCCGGCGCGGTGAGAGGGGTCAGCGGCGGAACAGGTGCTTGATCCTCTTCACCAGGCTTTTCTGGCGCGCCTTCTGCCTGGCCACACGGTCGAAGGAGGCACGGCGCTGGGTCCGGAAGGCCTGGGTCGCGGCCTCGAAATCCAGGGGCTTTGCATAGCGGAAGACGGCACAGCTGCCGTTATTGACCTGGTACTCGATGGGCTCGAAACTGTCCGTATTCTTGGCAAAGAAGTCCCGCTGGTCCGTGAACCTCTCCTCAGACTTCTTCCTGTAATAGTGAAAGTCCATCATGTAGAGGACCGTCTTGCCGGGCACCATGTGCGGCCCGAAGATCTGCATGGTATAGAGAAAGGGCTCGCCTGCCTTGGCGGTGTCGAGCACGAACAGGCCGATGTCCCCCTCGGTCCAGTGCACCTTCTCGATATCGCCCTGGTGAAACTGGATGGGCACGCCAAGGGGCGCCAGCGCGTCCCTGACCCAGGGCAGGGTGTCCTGGTTCTCCTGGAACTCCACGCCCCAGGCCCTGGCCTTGTCCAAGTGCGTCGCGCGGCAACGCCATTCGTCGAAGCTGTGCAAGGGGATATCCCTGCCGGAATCGCGCACGCCCAGGGCGAGATAGGCGGTGCCCGAACCGAGCCAGCTTCCGACCTCGACGATGCTGTGCCCCTCCTCCACCTCGGCGGCCGCGCGCCTGAGCCGGTCGCCTATGGCCTGTCCGCCCATGGAGGGGATGCGGGCGGCGATATCTTCGAGCGAGGAAGCAGTTGTATCGGTCATGGGCGTTTCACTGGTAAGAGGGGAAGCTTGATTGGCGCCTGAGCGGCTGATGGTCGGAACTGTGCACCTTGGATGGATATCCTCTCATAGAGGATGAGCCATCACAATCAAGCCTTTCGCATTCTTGTTGGCGAAGCTGTGGTGCGTCGAACCGGGGTCCGGGACACGGCAAGCCAGGATGAGGAAGGTTCTCAATAGACTGCCGCAAAAACCGCCAGTGCGGCATAGATCATCAGGCCCAGGCCGGCCCGGACATAGCCGCGACGGCGTTGGCGGCGAATCGCGTCCTCGCCCTGTGTTTCCGGCGAGTTGCCCGGCGTTTCCATCAGGGCCTCCAGGTGCCGCACCACGCGGTCCCGCTCGTTCTGGGGTATGCGCGCCGGCTGCCGGAACGGACGGCCCAGGGGCACGGCCAGTTCCTGGCGGTACAGGCTGGCGTGCAGCTTGGGAAGGTCGCGGGGCGCGGCCTGGAACAGGCGGCGCAGGCCGTGGCGCAGGCGCGACAGGTGCTGGCGGCGAAGCGGCAGGGGGAAGATCGCCAGCGGCCGGCCCAGGCTGGCCACCTCGACCATCATGGAAATGCTGTCGCCCGTCACCACGAAGCGGTCCGCATGGGCCAGCAGGCCCAGATAGGGGTTGTCACTGGTGGTGGGGTTGCCGGCCGCGTCCGGTTCCCAGCGGAAGAAGCGCGCGCCGGGCGGCAAGGCGGCCAACAGCGCATCGGCCACCTCGGGCGGGGTGCGGCGGCTGGTGGTGAAATAGAGCGTGCCGCCCTCGTCCTGCTGCAGGGCCTCGACCCGGGCGACCAGACGCGCGATGGCGGCGGCGTCCAGGGCGAAGGGCTTGGTGGGCCCGCCGACCAACACGGCGATCAGCGGCCGCGGAAGGGGTTCCAATGCGTCCTGCCACTGCGCGCGCTGTTCGGCCAGGCGGTTCGGATCCACGCGCATCAGCGGCAGGTCCAGGTTGATGACGTTGGGCCGCCGGGGCAGGTGATACTGCGGCGTGCCGATCACCAGGTCGAAGGCGTCGAACTGCTTCTTGGGCCGGCCGATCAGGGCCACCTTGGTGCGGCCACCCGACTGCTGCTTCACCCACAGCGCGGCCATGGAAGGCCGACGCCCGATGGTCAGGATCAGGTCGGGCCAGGGCGGCTGCAGCCGGTCCGAGCTTTCGGGATCGATGTGATAGAGATCGGGCCGGAACTCCGGCTTGCCGTGGATGTAGGGTTCGCGGAAACTCAGGTGCCGACGGACTACGGGCCAGCCCAGCGCCCCGGCCAGCGCCTCGACCTGGGCGTTGTCGCCCAGCTTGTCGCCCAGAAGCAGCCAGACGGTCGGTTCCACCATATCCCGGGGCATGTACATGGCCTGTCCGCAGGGCCGTTCGCCCTGCCCCTGCTGTGCAATGCCTGCCGCAACCGCATTGCGATTAACGCCATATTAACCTGTACTTTGTCGAACAGGCACCCTCAACCTGCAAGGAAAATCCGGTGTCACAGCACCTGTCTTTCGGGATAGCGTTGTATCTTTGCAGCAGTGGTTCGAGGCTCACCCCTGTGGGGTTCGCACCTCACCATGAGGGTTCGAGGCTCACCCCTGTGGGGTTCGCACCTCACCATGAGGGTTCGAGGCCCTGCCCTGCGGGCCGCGCTCCTCACCATGAGGAAGGTTGGTGAGGTGGAAATAAAGCAAAACCCTCATCCAGAGGTGCGGAGCGCGTAAAGCGCGGAGCCTCGAAGCCTCATCCTGAGCCTGTCGAAGGATGAAGCCACAAGGCCAGACCGCGCCGCTGGCATTCGCCACCAGCCCCTGCCAGGCCCCTTCTCCGCAAGAACAGGCTGCGCTATGGTTCCGGCATGACGGATCTCATCCTCCACATTGGCCTGCCGAAGACAGCTACGACCACTCTGCAGCGCCATATTCTACCAAACTTCCCGGCCTATCTCGGAACGCACTATGGCGAAGCAGGGCCGGACTTTGCACAAGGGCTGCTGAAGCGGGCGCCGGTCGCACCGCTGGAGTCGACCGAAGATCCGGCCGCTGCGGACTGGGCCAGGCAGCTGCTCGACCACAAGGACGAGCGCTTTCCCGACGCCAGCTGCATCGTCATCAGTCACGAGTCGCTGACGAACCGGCAGACCTATGGTCCGGACGATCTCTGGCCCGTGGAAAGTGCATCGGCAGCTGAGTCCGGAGAAGGCGCGCGCCCCTTTCCCATCATCTCCTTCCTGGAGACCTTCTCAGAAAAGGTGTGGCAGCGGGGCGATGTGAAGGTTCTCCTGACCCTGCGCAACCAGCCGGACTGGCTGGCCTCGCTCTATGCCCAGAAGTCGGCGCACATCAAGCGCGCCTCGCAGCGGGATTTCGAGGACAGGGTGCGAAGACTGATCCGCAACGGGAATGCCTATCTGGATTGGTCAGCCTGGGTCCACCACCTGCGCCAGGCCATTGGAGCCGACAACCTCTGCGTCCTGCCGATGGAAGAGATGGACCGCCCCGCCTTCTGGCAGGACCTGGCGGACTTTCTGGGCCTGGACAGGCTGCCGGAGGAAACACCGGCCGCCTTCAACCGCCAACAGGAGAATGCTCGGCGCACGCAAAGCGACAGCTGGGCGATACGCCCTCTCAAGACCTGGAATGTCAGTCTCAAGCGGCACTTGAAGCGCGCCTATGAGCGTAGGGACGAGACACCGCCGCGGCTCGTCCGAAAGGTTGCGGCCCTGGCAGACTCCGCCGTGAGTGCCCCCTATCTGAAATTCCATGAACGCCAGCGCGAAATGGAGATACGCCTGCCCGATGATCTGCGCAGCACGATCCAGGACTATTGCAGGCCGTTCAACCAGCGCCTTGCCGAACAGCTCGGCCGTGACCTGAGCCACCTTGGCTACTGAGCTGACCTGGAGTTCGTCGCGACCGGCATGCGTTCAGGACGATTTCACGAGGGATCGCAACGCCTCTCTCGCACGGTCGACCGGACGGCGCCGCAGTGGAAAGAAGCCTTGCGGCCGCGTCACATAGCTTTCACCGATGAAATTCACGTAACGACGCGGCACCTGGGTGCAGGAGCGCGGGGTTACGCCGTGCAGGCTGTGCGGCGTGTTCAGCCAGAGGATCAGCGTGTTCGGTCTGTAGCGAACCGTCTCAACGGTCTCTATGAACCGTTCCGGCACGTTCAGCTTGCGGTCGTGATAATAGCGCGCGTTGGTCAGGCGGTAGAGATTCAGGTCGCCGCCAGTGGAGTCGTCCTGCGGGCTGCGGAAATACAGCAGGCCGGCAAACAGCTTGAAGGGATTGTCCACATGCGGCACCCGCACCGAGGAGATCTCGGTGACGGGACTGTTCATGCAAAGCTGGCAATCCAGCAGGACGTCCTTCTGCAGGTTCTCGGAGGTTTTCTCACGGCCGGGGTGCCGCACATCCGCCCGCAGATCCGACAAGGGCTTGCCAAAACGCTGTGCCAGATCGGGATAGACCCCCTCTATGGCATCGTTCCAGAAGGCCAGGAACTCCTGCAGGAAGGCCTGAGAGCTGTGATAGTCCAGAAAATCCCGCCAGAGTGGCGGCGTGTCCTCGTCCCCCAGCAGATCGCGCGCCGAGCGGGAATAGAGCGTGTTGTTGGCCAGCGTCCCCTCTCCTGCGATGGCCTGCAAGCTCGGGAAGGCCGCGTCCAGTTCCGCGTAGTAGTCGCGATCCAGTACGTTTTCGGCCACCAGGTGCGGAAAGGGCGCCTGCCGGATCTGGCCTGGATCCAGGTTCTTCAGGATGCTTTCAGCCATGATCGTACCTTTGCAAGTCTGTTGGCGAATAGGGCAAACTCGGGTCCAGGTCGCGTGCGACCATTTCGTCGATCACCGCCAGCTGCTCTTGTGTGAACAGGCGCCGGTGCCCGCCCACACCGCCCTCGCGCACCTTGTAGGATTCGCCCGCGCCAGTGGCCGTCGGCTTCAGACGCTCGCCCTGGAAGAAGCCGCTGCGCTCCTTCTCCCTGAGGGACGAAAAGGAGGCAAACTCCACCGCCGCTTCCATGACAGCGCGTGACGGCATTTCCCCCAGCAGTGTCATCGTGCGCTCGAGCGCGCGCAAGCTATCCTGCCACAGGTCTTCATAGGTCACGACCAACGCCTGTTCGAACCGCGGCGCCTCACGCATCCAGTGGTTATAGCGCTGAATCACCCGCCCCAGGCCAAATTCGGAATGCACCATGAAGTCGTAGAGCAGCAGCTCACGAACTTCGTCGGGCACCTGCTTGCGCAGAAGTTCGCGTGGCGTCGCCCGCTCACGCAGGTGGTGATAGAAGGAAACCGAAACATCGCGCGGATCACGCAACAGGAAAATCACCCGCTGTTCGTCACGGGCGCGGGCCAGGCGTTTCCCCGACAGGCGGCTCACCACCTCCAGCCCATCGCCGAAGTGAACAGCGGGTATGTCCGGAACATGGCGCTTCAGGTTACCCCCCTGCAGCAACAGGTCGGCGGGTGTCTGATAGAGCTGGTGATAGACGTGGCTGACCATGGCGCGCAGCCAGGTGCTGCCGCTCTTGGCATGGAAACAGACCAGGACATCCGCCTGTTCCAGCGCCCGGGCCAGCTTCCTGTCGCGCCGGTGAATATGATAATTCTCGCGCAGGCGCCGGATCAGACTCATCCCCGCGCCTCGATGTTGATGGTCAGCGTGCGGCGCAGCGCGTCGGCCGGGCCGGTCATGGGCCGGACCGAGTGCCAGGAGTTGAAGGTCTTCACGAAGACCACCGCCTGGTTCGGCTCATAGGCGAAGCTGTCCAGCAGCTCCATCTCCTCGAACTCCGCCCGCGCGTTCATGCGGTTGAACAGGCGCGTGGCGTCCTTGGGTCGGTTCACATCCGTCGCCCCACCCCAGGCCGGATCCCACTCGTCGGCGCGGGCCATGGAGATCACGATGGTCACGATCTTGCCCGGCTCGTCGGTGTGGGGAATGACGCTGCCGCCATCGGCCGGCAGCATCGAGAACTCGAAACGCGATCGCAGCTTGGGCGACAACTCCCAGTAACGGCCCTTGGCCACGTTCTTGGCGTATTTCCTGAGGCGCTTGGCCGTGGACAGCGGCGCATCGAAGCCCAGGTCGATGTTCTGTTCGCGCAGGCTGTGCATCACGCCATAGATGAAGGCGTCGCTCTTGATCCAGGCATGCAGGTCGCGCCAGACGGGCGTGTTGTGGATGAAGTCCCGATAGGCCCGGGCGTTGAACTTCTCGGACAGCACGTACTTGTGCCCGACCTTGCCCAGGTAGTGGAAATGTTCCTTGTTCGGATAAGCCTCCAGCAACCGTGCATAGTCGTCATCCGGAAACAACGGGCGTGCCACGCCGATGGGAAAAGGGTCATGGCGCAGTGCAAGGTTTTGAAGCTGAAACTGCATGGCCGAGAGACAAACTCCTGTCGAACAAACCCTTCCCCTGACGCCGTGCAGCTTAGGCAAGGCCAGACGCGGCTGCAATGAAAAGCGGTGGAGAGGGCACAGGCGGTGGCGCTGGAATTTTTCCAGTCTTCACCGACTGTGCCAAGCCACTTCGAGGGCTTGACTAACGTCAAGCCGCCTCAGTGTGAGGAGAGGAGGGAGATTAGAGAATCAGACATAAATAAAGGCCTCGTCCTGAGCCCGTCGAAGGATGGGCGGCCTGCCCAGGCGGTGCCGTTAGCATGTGCCCCAGCCCAACCTCTAGTGCCGGGCTGCTTCGAGGCTTGACCTGACGGTCAAGCACCTCAGCATGAGGGAAGATAATAATCTGAAAATAAACAAAAACCCTCGTCCTGAGGTGCGGAGCGAAGCGGAGCCTCGAAGGGCCTGCCACCAAGCCAGGCGGCGCCGTTAGCAATTGCCCCTGGACCAACCGCCTGTGCCAAGCTGCTTCGAGGGCTTGACTTCCTCATCCTGAGGGCCGCCTAAGGCGGTGTCTCGAAGGACGTCAAGCCACCTCAGCAAGAGGAGAGGAGGGAGGCACGTGAATGTCCTGAAATTAAAAGAAGAACCTCATCCAGAGGTGTGAGCGGCAGCGGGCCTCGAAGGATCGGCCGCCAGCTGTGGCAGCGCTGTTTGCATTCTCACCAGCCCCTCTACCCACTCCCCTCTGAAACGGCGGCACTCACCTCCCCATACCCGAAGAAAGGATCCAGTTCGCGCGCGACGACGGCATTCACATGGGCAAGTTCACGCGGCGCCAACGCTTCCAGATGATCCCCCACCACCCCCTTGCGGGTCTTGTAGGTGCGCAGGTCGCCCTTCTCCGTCGGCCGCAGCGTCTTGCGGCCAAAGGCATCGGCTTCCTCAAGCTGGCGCATGTTGTCGAAGCTGGCATAGTCCACGGCTTGCGCGACCAGGTCGGGACGAACCTCCCTCACCCCGAAAAAGCCCAGGGCACGCGTCAGGGCTGTTGCCGGCTCGGCGATCATGTCCTCGTAGCGCAACAGAAGGAAATCGCGCGGGTTATGCTGCTGATCGGCCCAGATGTTATAATAGGCAACGATGGTCGCCAGCGACCCGCGCGCCTCGTAGACGTAATCCTGCAACGGACCGTCATAGCCGTGGGAACTGGCACGATAGCGCAGGGAATAGTACTGTGAAACCAGGACGTCCCGTGGATCGCGGCAAAGGAAGAGCACGCGGTCCTTGCGATAGTTGGTCTTGCTGCGCTCCAGCTCTTCCGGGGTCCGCTTGTAGGGTTTGTCATCGTGATAGGCGACCAGCTGCGGCACGCCCGGCTGCCGGAGCAGCTCTCCGGTCATCAGGTAATCCTGTGATTCGATGCCGTTGTGATGCGCCAGGTAATGCCCCAGCATCAGACGCAGCCAGGTCCGCCCGCACTTGGGAAAAGAGATGATGTAGTTGCCGCCGGGCCGGAAGAAATGGCGAAGGCTGCGAACCTGTCGCTTGAGGATCTTTCCGCCCATGAACCACCGAACTCCGCTGCTTGATCGGGAAGGGAACAGGTAGCAGGAACGACGGGCCTTGGGAAGTCGCAGGCGGCGCCGTCAGCCCTCCCCCGTTACCAGCGGCAGCCCACAACACTCCGCCACCACAGGCTCGCTGGTGACCAGTCGCCCCGGATGCTGCCGCCCCAGCGCGCTCAGGACGGTGATATCGGTCTCTGCATGCTTGCTGCGGGTGGTGCCCAGGGCGGTGATGGCCGGGTTTTCAGCATAGGCATGGGTCAATTCGAAAGAGATGCCGGCCAGCATCACGCGGTCCCAGGCCGGGTCAGCCAGACCCAGTAGGGTGGCGAAGACACCGGTGGAGGGCTGCTTGATGGCAACGGCCGCCGCAGCATCCGGGTCGTCCCCCGTTTCACGCTGCAACAGCTGCGTGTAGTGGCTGTAGGGCGGGGCATGGAAGTGCCCGAAGTCGTAGCCCGCCTGGCGCAGTGCCCGGCGTACATGCCAGGCCGACATGCGCCAGCGCCGGGCTTCGCGAAGGAGTCTGCGGGGCAGCAGCCCCTGTGCCGGCGGCCGGGGCAGGTACCAGACCTCGTCGCTGGACAGGCCGCTTAGGGTTTCCAGCGCGATGCGGTTGGCCTGGCGCTTGCCGCTCTCGTCCCGCGCCGTGCCGGCACCCAGTACCGCGCTGACCACCGTGAAGCGTGGTGTCGGCAGGCCCGCCGCCCGCGCCGACCAGCCCGAGGCATTGGCACAGGCGACGGCATCGATCTGCCAGGCCGGCGGCAGGCAGGGATCGGGCTTGGAACCGAGCACGAGCAGGCTGGGCATGGCGGCAATCTTCCGGTGGCGAATTCGTGCGTACCAGATAGCAGCCTTTACCGACCCGGGAAAAGAGGCAGGGTGGGACCTCTCCGCCTGTGCCGGGCGCCTTCGAGGCTCGCTTATGCTCGCACCTCAGGCTGAGGAGGGGGTTTTACTTCAGTCCCCTAAGCCCTCTCCACCTCCCTCAGCTGAGGCGCTTTGCCGAAGGCAAAGCCTCGAAGCAGCTGGATCAGGCCGTGCCACAAGCCACTGACCACAACCACCCCCTTTCCTCCGCCGGCGCAGCGGCGTAAAAGGCGGGCGACTCATTCGGCCCGCACGTAGGGCCGCGCCAGCAAGGGGAACGTCTACCCATGAACATCACCATGATCGGCACCGGCTATGTGGGCCTGGTCTCCGGCGCCTGCTTTTCGGAATTCGGCTGGACCGTCACCTGCCTGGACCGCGACGCGGACAAGATCGCGGCGCTGGAAGCCGGGCGCATCCCGATCTACGAGCCGGGGCTGGAGCCGCTGGTGGCGCGCAACGTGGCGGCCGGGCGCCTGGCCTTCACCACCGAGCTGAAGGCGGCGGTCAGGGACGCCGACGCCGTCTTCCTGGCCGTGGGCACACCCAGCGATCCGCACGGCCGCGCCGACCTGTCCCATGTCTATGCCGCGGCCGATGCGCTGGCCGACAGCCTGGAGGGCTTCACCGTCATCGTCACCAAGTCCACGGTGCCGGTGGGCACGGGGCGCGAGATCGCCCGGCGCATCCGTGCACGCCGGCCCGAGCTGGACTTCGAGATCGCGTCGAACCCGGAATTCCTGCGCGAGGGCGCGGCGGTGGAGGACTTCCTGCGCCCCGACCGCGTCATCCTGGGCGTCGAGGGCGAACGTTCGGCCGAGCTGCTGCAAACGCTCTACCGCCCCCTGGCCCTGCTGCAGAAGCCCATGGTGGTCACCGGCCTGGAGACCGCCGAGGTCATCAAGTACGCCGCCAACGCCTTCCTGGCCACCAAGGTCACCTTCATCAACGAGATCGCCGACCTCTGTGAACAGGTGGGCGGCAATGTCCAGGACGTGGCCCGCGGCATGGGCCTGGACGGGCGCATCGGGCCCAAGTTCCTGCACGCCGGCCCGGGCTTCGGCGGGTCGTGCTTTCCCAAGGACACCCGCGCCCTGGTGGAAACGGGTCGGGAGGCCGGTGCCGAACAGCGCATCGTCGAGGCCGTGGTGGCAGTGAACGAGGCGCGCAAGGTCGCCATGGCCGATAAGGTGGCCGAGGCCTGCGGCGGCGACCTGGCCGGCCGGACCATCGGCCTGCTGGGTGTCACCTTCAAGCCCAACACCGACGACGTGCGCGAATCCACCGCCCTGGACCTGGTTCCGGCGCTGCAGCAGGCCGGCGCCACTGTCCAGGCCTTCGATCCCGTGGGCATGGACAACGCCAAGCGCCTGCTGTCCGGCGTGGACTGGCGCGAAGATGCCTACGCCGCGCTGGAGGGGGCCGATGCCCTGGTCCTGCTGACTGAATGGAACGAGTTCCGCGGCCTGGACCTGGCACGGGTCAGGCGCCTGCTGGCCCAGCCGGTGGTCGTCGACCTGCGCAACATCTACACGCCGCAGGAAATGAACGCAGCCGGCCTCAACTACCACTCCATCGGCCGCCCGCCGCTGCGCGTGATCGAGGGGTGAGGGGCGCCTCGGGCCACGGTCCGGCCAAGCGGCGGTAGTGAGCGCGTAGCTACAGCGTCCACACCCTGGCCAGCGGCGACTCGCCCAGCGGTTCGGTGGACAGCTCGATGGTTTCCTCCGCCACCGTGGGGTAGAGGTCCTGCACCAGGGGGTCGTGGCCGGGGATGACCAGATCGGGACGGTCGTGAATCTCGCCCTGTTCGTCGCGCACCTGGGCCAGTTCGCGCATGCGCTCGTAGGCTGCCAGGGTGGCGGGGATGTTGACGACCACCGGGAAGGGGTTGCGCCAGACCATCTGGTCGAAGAAGTGCGCCACGTCGGAGGCCAGGACCAGCTTGCCGCGCGCCGTCTCGACGCTGACCGCCTGCATGCCGGCGGTGTGGCCGCCGGCCAGGTGGGCGCCGATGCCGGGCGCGATCTCGCCGTCACCGTGCAGGAAGCGCACCCGCTCGGCGAAGTTGTAGGTGACCAGGTTGCAGACGTCCTCTGGCTCGAAGGGCGCGCGGCAGACGGGGTGGCGCATGTCGGGTCCGGTGGCGAAGGCGACTTCGCTGCGCTGGACGTGGAAGCGCGCGTTGGGGAAGCGGTCCAGGTTGCCGGCATGGTCATAGTGCAGGTGGGTGACCACCACCTCGTCCACCCGCTCGGCCGAGAGGCCCAGGCGCTCAATCGCCGCCGCCGGACAGCCCAGAAAGTTGCGCCCTCGTTTCTTCGCCGCCGCTTCATTGAAGCCGGTGTCCACCATGACGATGCGACCGCGGCCGACGACGACCCAGACGAAATAGTCGATGACCCGCCCGCCCTCGTGCGGGTCGATCACCTCCGGGTGCGGCTCCAGCACGAAATGGTGCGGATCGCGCCGCAGTGTGGCGTAGCGGATGGCGAAGACGCGGTAGGTGTCGGCGTCGATGTCGGGGGTGGTCATGGGTGTTTACTCGCTTGTGTCTGGGTCTGTGCCTAGATGCTTCGAGGCTCAACCTATCGGTCGAGCACCTCAGCATGTGGGTTGGTTATTCTCAATAAATATTTGGTAAAACAAAATAATCTTCATCCTGAGGTGCCCGCGCAAGCGGGCCTCGAAGGAGGCATTTCTTCTGTAACTGTTCCAGTTTGCGCTCATCATCCGCCCCTCCCTACACCACCAGTCCGGTCATGTCGGCCAAGGCCTGGAGCAGGTGGGGGCGGAAGGCCTGGGGGTGTTCCTGCATGGGGAAGTGGCCCAGGTCAGGCATTTCGCGCATGACGGCCTGGGTGATCAGGGCGGCGAGCGCACGGGTGCTTTCGGGCGAGCTGGAGTAGTCGTATTCCCCAGTCAGCAGGGTGACCGGCACACCGTTGCCGGACAGGCGGGCGGCCACGGCGGCGCCGTCGTATTCCTCGCTGTAGAAGGCCAGGTCGCCGTCATAGATGCCCGGGCGCGCTTGGGCATAGCAGCCGCAGGCCTCGTCTCGGTAACGCTGGGGACTGGCCGGCGCCAGCAGGGCGCGGACGTAGGAGGGATTGTGTCGCGCGCTGTCCACCGCCGCATGACAGAGATAGGGTGAGCGCCGGCCCGGCGCCTGCAAGGGCGCCTCCAGCGCGATGGCGCCGGAGAGCAGCTCGGGGTGCTCGGCGGCCAGCACCAAGGCCATGGAGGCCCCCATGGAACAGCCGATGACAATGGGCTTTTGCTGCCTGTGCGCCGGGGCCACCACCTGGCTCAGGAAGGCGGCCGAGATGCCGCGGTAGAAATCCTGGGTCAGCACGCCGGGCGGTCCGGCCTGGGCGGGCGGCGAGGCGCCATGGGCCGGCAAGTCGAAGGCATACATGGGGAAGACAGCGCCCAGGGCCGTGTCGGCCAGCTGGTGCAGGTACTGCCGCGCGTCGGCCCCGGCGGTGTGCAGGAAGACCAGGGGCGGTCCTTCTGGTGCGCCGGCCTGCAGTGCATGGATCGGCAGCCTTTGGCCATCGTGGTCGATGCGATGGAAGTGGCCGGTGACAGAGGTGATATCATGCGCGAAGTCGACTTCCGGGCTGTCCCAGGGCGCGTCGGGACGTGTCAGTTCGAAAGCCCGCTCCAGCGCTGCCAGCGCCTGGGCCTGGACCAGCGGATCGCCCTGGATGGCGAAGGCGGGATTCTGGCGCAAAATGGCGCCGAAGGACTGCCAGCCCGGTGGCTGCCGCCGGCCGTCCAGCAGGGCGGTCCAGGCCTCGGGCGCGGCCGAGATGGTGATCTCCGGCACGGCACCGTGGGCCGGCGGGGCGCCCAGGGGCAGGGCAAGGACAGTCTCGCCGCTGCGGCAGACCAGGCGTGTGGCCAGGCCCTTGGCAGCAAAAGCCAGGTCCGGATCCTTGGAGGCGCGTTTGTGCCAGGCGGCGATCAGGGCGTCAGCTTTCATGAGCTGCTCCTGCCGCCGGTATCACAAGCAAATTGCTGATCGCACGGCATCAGGACAACAGCTCCTTCCAATCCTGGCGGCCATTCAGGACACGAAGTATCAGAACATCGTCCTGTCGTACTTGATAGACAATCAGGTGGGCTTGGTGGGCGTGAATGCGGACAATGGGCCGGAATTCATGGCGTTCCCTGGCGATCATGGGTTGCTCCGAGAGCAGACGCAGGGTCGCCATGAGATCGCTGTGATAACGCTCGGCCTGGTGAACTCCGAATTCCCGGACGCCGTAAAGATAGATAGCGATAATATCTTCATCGGCTTTCCGGCTCGTTCGAAGCTGCATGTCAGTGATCGGTTCCAGCTTGGCGCCGGGCTTGGGCCAGAAGGTCGTCCAGGCTGTTGGAACTGACGCCGCTGTTCACGCCCTCGTCGATCAGCTGTTGCAGCTCGGCCAAACGGGCCTGTCGATCCTGGTCGCGTCGGATCAGGTCGCGGACGTAGTCGCTGGCATTGCCGTAGCGACCGCTCTTCGACTGGGACTCCACCCATGCCTTCATCTGTTCGGGTAGGGAAATATTCATCGTTGCCATTGCCAGTCCTCCATGGGGGAAAGAATGGCATGCTTTGGCAAATATTGGCAAGACTCTGGTGTCGCTTTGCCTGTGCCGGGGTGCTTCGAGGCGCGACCTGACGGTCGCGCACCTCAGCATGAGGGGAGGGGGCCAAGTAGTAGAACGTTGATCCTAAAGAAAAAACCTCATCCTGAGGCGCCCTGCCGTAGGCAGGGCCTCGAAGGAGGCCTTTCTGCTGTATTACCTCCCTCATCCCTCCTTCGGCTCCGACAGGCGGGCGATTTCGGTGTGGTCGGCGTCGGCGGGCAGCTGGTCGCGGGCCTGGGTCCAGAGCTTGACGCTGGTCTCCAGCGTGGGGGTGTCCAGGCCCAGTTCGGCGGCCAGGTCGGACGCGGTGCCCAAGTCCTTGGCCATGAGGGCCAGCGCGAAGCCTGAGCCGTAGTCGTGGTTCAGGATGTACTGTGCCAGCTTGTTCTCGGTCGAATTGTTGCGGCCCGTCGAAGCATTCAGGATGTCGGTCATGCGCTGGCCCTCGATGCCGAAGCGCTTGGCGATGTTCACCGCCTCGCAGGCGGCGGCCAGGCCGGCGGCGGAGACGAAGTTGTTGAGCGCCTTGGCGGCGTGGCCGGCGCCCAGGGGCCCGGCCTCCAGCAGGCTGCCCATGGCCTCCAGCACCGGGCGCACGCGCGCCACCTGGGCGGGATCTCCGCCGGCCATGATGGCCAGCTTGCCCGTGCGTGCGCGCGGCACGCCGCCGGAGACCGGGGCGTCCACCAGGGCGATGCCGTGCTCGGCCAACTTGTCGCCCAGGGCCACGGTGCGCAGCGGCGCCGAGGAGGACATGTCCACCACCACGGCGCCGGGCTCCAGCCCGGAGATCAGGCCGGGGCTGTCGGCATTGCCCAGGACGGCGGCCTCGACCACTGGCGAGTCGGGCAGCATGGTGATCACCAGCTGGCAGCCGCGGGGCAGCTCGGCCAGGCTGTCCACCGCTGTTCCGCCTGTGGCCTGGGCCACCTCGAGGCGCCGGTCGGCATCGATGTCGAACAGGCGCAGGGCATGGCCGGCCCGGGCCAGGCATTCACACATGGGCGCACCCATGTTGCCCAGTCCTACAAATCCTATGGGGCCGACAAAACCGATGGGGCCGGTGATGGGGGCGGCGGAGTCGCTCATTCCTTGCCCTCTTCCTTGTCGATCTGGTCGAAGACCTCGCGGGCGTTGCGGAAGGAATCGATGGCGGCCGGCACCCCGCAGTAGATGGCGGTGTGCAGCAACACTTCGCGGATCTCCTCGCGCGTCAGGCCGTTGTTGAGCGCGCCCTTCACATGCAGCTTCAGTTCGTGCGGGCGGTTCAGCGCCGTGATCATCGACAGGTTGATGATGGAGCGGGTGCGCCGGTCCAGCGTCTCGCGGCCCCAGATGGCGCCCCAGCAGGTGCTGGTGACGAACTCCTGCAGGTCGCGGGTGAAGTCGTCGGCGTTGGCGATGGACTTGTCGACATACTCCGCCCCCAGAACTTCCCGGCGGATTTTCAGGCCCTTGTCGTAGAGATCCCCGTAATCCATGACTGTTGCTACTCCTCTTTCTGTTGATCCGGCCCTTTGCCGGAAGTTGACGCAGGGAACTGCGCCAGGATGACGTCTGTGGCACGGCGCACGTGATCTTCGGCGGCCGCGCGTGCGGCCGCAGCATCGCCGGCCCGGATGGCGTCGATGATGCGGTTGATCTCCTGCAGCGTTTCGGGATAGCGCCCGGGCACCGAGAGCGACAGGCGGCGCAGCTGGCTGACCCGGTTGTTCAGCTGGACCAGGAACTGGCCCACAACACGGTTGTCGGCGCCCTCGATCAGGGTTTGGTAGAAGCGGTTCTTGACCTCAACCCGCTCGCTAGCGCGGCTCTCGTCGGCCAGCGCGTGCAGTTCGGCGGTGATGTCGTAAAGCTGCTGGCGCTGCTCCGCTGTGGCGTTGCGGACGAAGTCCTCGGCGGCCAGCCCTTCCAGCACGCCACGTACGCGATAGATCTCCTCGGCCTGGCGCCGGTCGATGCTGGCCACCACGGGCCCGCGGTGCGGGATGTTGACCACCAGTTCCTCGGCGGCCAGCTGCTGCATGGCCTCACGCAGCAGGCCGCGGCTGACCCCGAAGGCCTCGCACAGCCGGCTTTCGGCCAAGCGCTCGCCGGGGGCGAAGCGGCCTTCCAGGATCGCCAGGCGCAACTGCTCCACCAGCTTGCCGCGCAGCGACAACGGCTCGCGTTCTATCTTCAGGTCCTCAAGTGTCATGTCCGCAGTCTCTCATTCATGGCTCATCCTGCTAAATTGTAGGACAATCCGTCAATAGTATTGACAGAGCATTTTGCCCTGTCACATGCTGTGCCGATAATTCCAAGAACGGCCACCTCAGTAAACGGCCAGTGGCGGATCAACCCTGTGGGAGGAAGAAAGATGGCGGAGTCCAAGAAAGATACCTTGAAAGGCGGCCTGCGTGTGACAAGGCGTACCGCGCTTGCAGGCGGGGCGGCAGCCCTGTCAATGCCCTTCGTTTCGCGCCTGGGGCGCGCGGCCGATCCGGTGAAGGTTGGTGTGGCGGTGCCGCTCAGCGGCGCCAACGCCCAATTCGGCATCAATTCGCGCAACGGCATCGAGCTGGTGGCCAACGAGATCAACGCCAACGGCGGCATCGAGGCCCTGGGCGGTGCGCCCATCGAACTGGTGGTCGCCGACACCACCTCCAGCGCCTCGACGGCGGCCACGGTGGCCCAGCGCATGGTCACAAGCGACAACGTGGTGGCCATCCTCGGTGCCTTCGCATCGTCGCTGACGCTGGGCATTTCCGAGGTGACCGAGCGGCGCGGCGTGCCGCTGCTCACCATGTCCTTCTCGGACGAGATCACGGGACGCGGTTACAAGAACGTTTTCCAGGTCGTCTCCAAGGCCTCGACCATAGGCCAGGCGCAGTTCGGCTATACCCTCGACATTGCCGAGCTGGCCGGCGAGAATCTGGAGCGCGTGGCCATCATGTACGAGGACACGGCCTATGGCACTTCGCAGGCCGGTGGGCTGCGCTCGGAGGCTGAAGCACGTGGCATCGAGCTGGTGATGGACGAGGCCTATCCGCTGGGCATTGCCGATGTGACACAGCTGATCAACAAGCTGGACGCCTCGGAGGCGCAGCTGGTCTTCCCGGTGTCCTACCTGAACGACAGCCTTCTGATCGTGCGCACCATGCGCCAGCGCGGCCTGACCATTCCCGCCGTCGGCGGGGCGGCCGGCTATGTGATTCCCGACTTCCGCGAGGGGCTGGGCGAACTGGCCGAGGGCGTCATGTCGATTTCGCCGGCCAACTATGACCAGGAGCCTGAGTTCACCGATCGTTTCCGTGACGAGTACGGCTACTTCATGGTGCACGAGGCGTTGGAGCACGCGACCCTGATGGGCTGCCTGAAGCAGGCGCTGGAGCGTGCCGGCGAGGCCAGTCCCGATGCCCTGCGCGAGCAGTTGACCGAAGGCGAGTTCGACCAGGGCTGGGCCACGGCCATGAACGGCATGCCGGTGAAGTTCGACGAAACCGGCCTGAACGTCAACGCGCAGCCCGTCATGGTGCAGTGGCGCGATGGTGAGCTGGTCACGATCTACCCCGAAGAGCTGGCCAAGGCCGAGCCCCTCTGGGGTGGCCAGGGGTAAGTCCCGACAGAAGACCCGGCCGGGCCGGCCTTTTCTGGGCCGGCCTGTCCCGGGCAGATTCTCTAAAACGGGGGGTGAGCGGCAATGTCCGTCATACAGGCCCTGATCGACGGTCTCCTGATCGGCGGTGTCTATGCCGTTCTGTCTGTCGGTCTCAGTCTTGTCTTCGGCATCATGGGCATCGTGAACTTTGCCCATGGCGCCTTTCTGATGGTCGGCATGTATGTCGCCTATTTCCTTTGGCGCTATCTGGGTCTCGATCCGCTGATCGGGGCCTTCGGGGCCTTCGCCCTGGTCTTCGCGGGCGGGATGGTCCTGCAGCGCGCACTGATCAAGCCGGTGCTCAAGGCACCCGAGGTGGCGCAGATATTCCTGACGGTGGGCCTGCTGATCACGCTGGAGAACGGCGCCCTGTTGCTGTTCGGGGCGGACTACCGCTCGGTCTCGACGTCTTACCAGGTGATGGGTTTGAACCTGGGCGGCCTGATCATCAGCATGCCCTATCTGCTGGCCTTCCTGCTGTCGGTGGCCTCGGCCATGGGGCTTTGGCTTTTCATGCGCCGCACGCGCCTGGGCCGGGCCATGCGTGCCACGGCGCAGGACCCCATGGCGGCGCGCATCGTCGGTATCAACCCTGATCGCATGCACCAGATCGCCTTCGGCCTGGGTGTCGGCCTGACGGCTTTCGGCGGCGCGGTGATCCTGCCTTATCTGACGGCCTCGCCCACAATCGGCACGAACTTCGTGGTGCTGATGTTCACGGCCGTGGTGCTGGGCGGCCTGGGCAGCGTTGCCGGCGCCCTGGTGGGTGGGCTGTCGGTCGGCGTGATCCAGTCGATCTCGGGCCTCCTGTTGCCGATACAGCAGCAGAACCTGGTGCTCTTCCTGATCTTCATCCTGGTGCTGGCGCTGCGGCCCAGCGGGTTGCTGCGGAGTGCCACCTCATGAAGTCGTTGTCCGCACCCAATGTCGTCGCCCTCGTCCTGCTGGCGCTGGTGGCCGTGCTGGCCCCCTGGCTGCTGGGCGGAAACGAAACCTGGCTGCGCGTCATCACGCTGTGCTGCATGTTCGCTGCCATGGGGCAGGCCTGGAACATCCTGGGCGGACTTGCCAGCCAGATCTCTCTGGGTCATGCCGCCTTTTTCGGGGTTGGCGCCTACAGCTCGACCCTGTTGCTGATGCACTTCCAGATCAGTCCCTGGTTGGGCATGTTCGTGGGCATGGCGCTGGCTGTCGTGCTGGCGCTGGTGCTCAGCATTCCCACCTTTCGCCTGCGCGGTCACTACTTTGCGTTGGCCACCCTGGCGGCCGGTGAGGTCATGCGCCTGATCGCCATCAGCTGGTCGGACCTGACCGGCGGGCCGGTGGGCATTTCCGTGCCCTATCTGCCCGAGGGCTCCTTTGCCATGTTCCAATTCGCCTCACAGGTCACCTATTATTTTGTGGGCCTGGGGCTGGCGGTGCTGGTCAGCCTGGTCTTCTGGTACATGAAGACCAGTGCCATTGGCTATCGGCTGCGTGCCGTGAAGGAGAATCAGGAGGCTGCCGAGGTGGTGGGTGTGAATACCTATCGCACCAAGCTGATCGCATCGATGGTTTCAGCCGCGTTGACGGCGCTTTGCGGCACCTTCTATGCCCAGTTCAACTACTTCTTCGATCCCGACGCCGTCTTCTCCATTGCCTCGGTGTCGATCCAGATTGCGCTGATCACCATTCTGGGCGGCATCGGAACGCTGATCGGGCCGATCCTGGGGGCGCTGTTCATCGTGCCGCTGGAGGAGACAATCAACGCGCAGCTGGGCGGCGAGGCCGCGGGCCTGTCGGCCTTTGTCTATGGCGTGATCCTGATTGCGATCATCCTGTTCCGGCCGCATGGTCTGGCCTCGTTGTGGGACGAGGTGGTCGCTCTCTTCACGCGCGGCAGCAACAAAGGGGGACGCTAATGGCTGGGTCCCAGATATCAACGGCCACCCCCCTTATGGAGGTGAATGGCCTGACCAAGCAGTTCGGCGGCCTGACAGCGGTCAGTGATGTGAGTTTCACCCTGGGGCATCAGGAAATCCTGGGCCTGATCGGACCCAACGGAGCCGGCAAGACCACGCTCTATAACCTGCTGGTCGGGCTGACCAGGCCGACAGCGGGCCGTGTGCAACTGGACGGGAAGGATATCACCGGACAGAAGCCGCACCGCATCGCGGCGGCCGGGCTGACCAAGACCTTCCAGAACATCGCGCTTTTCGCCGAAAGCAGCGTTCTGGACAACGTGGTGACCGGTGCCCTGTTGCGCCATGGCCTGCAGGATGCACGGGACAAGGCAGCCGCCGTTCTGGATCGCGTCGGCCTGGCCGAGGCCAAGGACAAGCCAGCCGGCAGCCTGTCGTTTCCCGAAAGGGCGCGGGTGGAACTGGCGCGTGGTTTGGCGACCGAGCCGCGCGTTTTGTTGCTGGACGAGGTGATGGCCGCCCTGACCCCGACCGAGATGGACGAAATGGTGGGCCTGATTCGCGACCTGAAGAAGGACGGTCTCTCCATCGTGGTGGTGGAGCACCACATGCAGGCGGTCATGCGGCTGTGCGAACGGATCCTGGTGCTGAACTTCGGGGCCCTGATCGCCGATGGCACGCCACAGCAGATCGCGCGCGATCCGGTGGTGATCGAGGCCTATCTGGGCAGCTCGGCCGCCCATCATCAGGAGGAATCGGGGGAGGGTGCCCATGCTTGATATCAAGAACCTGCACGCCTCCTACGGTTCGGGCGAAGTGCTGCACGGCGTGTCGCTGACAGTAGGCGATGGCGAATTCGTCACCATGATCGGTGCCAATACGGCCGGAAAGTCGACTCTCCTGCGCAGCATCTCGGGCTTGGTGCCACAGCGCAGCGGAGAGATTCGTTTCCGGGATCAGGACTTGATTGCCCTGCCATCACATCGCGTGCCCGAACTGGGCCTGGCTCATGTGCCCGAGGGGCGCCATGTCTTCGAGGCCATGACGGTCGAGGAGAACCTGGAGCTGGGTGCCTACAGCCGCCGCGATGCAGCGGCCATCGCACGCAGTCTGGACAAGGTCTATACGCTCTTCCCCCGCCTGGCTGAACGACGCGGCCAGATGGCGGGGACGCTATCGGGTGGCGAACGGCAGATGGTGGCTGTGGGCCGTGGGCTGATGCTGGAGCCCAGTTTGTTGATCCTCGACGAACCCAGCCTGGGCTTGGCGCCCAAGGTGGTGGAGGAGATGCACCGGACGCTGGAGGAGATCCATGCCGAAGGCATGTCGATCCTGCTGGTCGAGCAGAACGTGGCGCTGGCACTCTCCGTGGCCCAGCGCGGCTATGTCCTGCAGTCGGGCGAGATCGTGCTGTCCGGCAGTTCCAGGGAACTGGAAGCGGACGACCGTGTGCGCGAGGCCTATCTGGGGATTTGAAGCTCGGCTGCGGCGCCAGTCAGGCCTCGCCGTGCGAATTGGCAGGGTACTGCGTGCTCGGATCTGGTGAGAATACTGTCTTTACAGCACCCCGGTGAACAGGGCGAGGCCGCCGCCCAGAGCTATGGCCAGGCCGGCCAGGGCGATGGCGCCGTCCTGCAGGATGACCGAAAGGCCGAAGGCGCCGATGGCGAGCCAGGCGATGACAGCGGCGAAGGGCACGACCTCCAGGGGCGGCACGGTGAGTGCGACCAGGATGCAGCATAGTGCCGCCATCTTCAGGCCAGGCCCGCGGATGAGGCGGGTCAGGCGCGGGCGGGCGACGGCGTCGACCCGACGGGCCAGGGGGCGCAGGCGTGCCAGAAAGGCGGCCAGCTTTTCCTGTTCCACCGAACGGCGCAGAATGAAGCTGGGCAGCCAGAGGTGCTTCTGGTTCACCAGAATCTGCCCGGCGACGGCGATGGTGCAGAAGGCAAAGAGCGTTGGCACTCCCGGAATGCCGCCCAGGGGCGAGATGGCGATCAGTGCGATCAGCAGCAGCAGAGGTCCGAAGGAGCGATAGCCCACGGCGTTCATCAATTCGTCCACGGAGACCTGGTCGCCATTGTCCTTGCCATTACCGGCGGCCTCCATGCGCGCCAACATGTCCTGCAGGCTCTGGGGGTGACTGGTCTGGGGCATGCAAGGTCCGGATGTCTGGATGGAGACGTTTCTGGACCCTAGCGGGCCCGGGTTTTCCCGGCAAGAGGCACCGCGGTTGGACGGGAACGTGCTTGCCCTTTCCGCACGGCGTCCCAGATTCAGGACTCTCTTATCTTATTTGCTGGAAAGGACCTGTCATGCCTGTACGTCCAGTGTTTCTTGCCGCCGTTCTTGCGTTCACGCTTGGCCTCGCGCCTGTCCTCGCCTGGGCCCACCATGGCTGGAGCTGGGCGGAGGAAGAGAATTCCGAGCTCACCGGCGTGGTCGAAAGCACCAGCCTGGGCAATCCGCACGGCACCGTCACCCTGATGGTCGAGGGCGAGGCCTGGGAGGTCGAGGTGGGCCAACCCTGGCGCAACGAGCGTGCCGGCTTGAGCGAAGAGAACCTCTCCAAGGGCGCCGAGGTCACCGTCCAGGGTCACCGCTCGAAGGACGCAAATGAGCGCCGTCTCAAGGCCGAGCGCGTGATCATCGATGGCGAAGTGCACGATCTTTATCCGGGCCGCGACTGACGACAAGCGGCCAATGCCCTGAGGCCAGGCGTGCTGACCGCGCTTCTCGAACTGCTGCGCGACAGCGGCCCCGCCGTCTTCCTGCGCGGCGGGCGCTGGAGCTATGGGCTGGTCAACGGCGCCCACATCCTGGGCCTGGCTCTGCTGGGGGGCGCCATCCTGCCGCTGGACCTGCGCCTGGCCGGCCTGTGGCGCAGCGAACCGGCGGAGCGGCTGGCGCGCGTGCTGCTGCCGGTGGCCATGACCGGCTTGGGCCTGGCCGTGGCGACGGGCCTGCTGCTGTTCTCGGTGCGCCCCTTCGAGTACCTGGCCAACCCCTTCTTCTTGGCCAAGCTGGCCCTGGTGGCGCTGGCCGTCGCCAATGCGCTCTGGCTGCGCCTCTCGCCCGACTGGCGAACCCTGCGCGAAGACGGCCGCGTATCCCGCCGCCTGGCCGCGGCCGGCCTGGTCTCACTCCTCCTCTGGATCGCCGCCCTGTTCTGCGGCCGCCTGGTCGCGTTCGTGTAATCTAAGATTGAAGTTTTGTTTAATTTCCAGGAATAACATCCTGTAGTTGCTTCAGAATTCTGTTGGACAGTTATCATGAAGTGATAATATAAAGTGCCGATAGAGCATGATTCCACACTGGATACACTTCTGGAACTTGATGGAACGGTCTTTGTTATAGACCCGGACGGCATCTACAAGGTTCGCTTTAGAGTGACCCGTATTCGACCGGGTCCGGAGAAGCCGCACGGTCTGGACTATTCCCTTACGCTTCACGGGAAGGATGGGCAAAGGATTGCCGGCTTCGACAATGCCCATCCTGTCGAGCGGCAAAAGCGGGGAGAGCCAATGGATCACCGCCATCGGTTCAGGACCGTCAGACCGTATGAGTATCAGGATGCGGCCACGCTTCTAGAGGATTTCTGGGTGCTGGTGGACTCCGTGCTCAAGGAGGAAGGAGCGTTGTCATGACGACGTTGAGGATCGGTATCGCCAGCTATGAAGAAATGAAGGCGCGAAGCCTGGCGATTGCGCGTGGCGAGGTGAAGCCCGGGCCCGAGGAGCCGAAGGTGTGGTTCACCTCCACTGAGTCCTTCGCGAAGCTGCTGTCGTCGGGGAACAGGGACCTGTTGAAGATTATTGCCGAAACGTCCCCGGCTTCGCTCGAGGAGCTCTCGGGTCTCACGGGGCGGGCCAAATCCAACCTGTCTCGAACGCTCAAGACCCTGGAGAGCTATGGCCTGATCCGCATAGACCGTGGTTCGAGAGGGCGTGTCATGCCGCGCGTTACAGCGGACAGGCTGGAACTGGACCTGCCGCTGGTTGAGAAAGTGGTGGGGGTCGAGACGGAGGCGGGGTGATGCCTGCAGCCGGGATGTTTCAACGCTTTTCCACACTGACTTGTCCGCTTTGTGGGTATGTGTCGCGCGATGAGATGCCGACCGACGCCTGTCAGTACTTCTATGACTGCAAGGGTTGCGGCGCCGTGCTGAAGCCCCTGCCGGGGGACTGCTGCGTCTACTGCTCCTACGGCGATGTGAAATGCCCGCCAGTGCAGCTTGGCGATGGCTGCTGTCAGGACTCCTGAGATCACTTTGATATCAGGCGGACAGGCGGGCCAGCTTGTGCACTGGGCAGGAAATGCGCAAGGTTGTAGACTCTTCCGGACAGCAAGGAGAAGACGATGACTTTCAGCAATCCCGAAGGCATGGCGCCACCGCTTGCGCATTATTCCCACGTGGCCGAGGTGCCGGCCGGCGCGCGCTGGCTGGTGATTTCCGGCCAGGTGGGCGTGCGGCCCGACGGCAGCATTGCCGAGGGCATCACGGAGCAGAGCGAGTGGACCTGGCGCAACCTTGTAACCTGTCTGCAAGCGGCCGGGATGGGTGTAACGGACATCGTCAAGATCGGACATTTCCTGGTCCATCCAGCGGATTTTCCCGCCTATGCCGAGGTGCGCAGCGGCTATCTGGGCGCCCACAAGCCGGCCTCGACCCTCCTGTATGTACAGGGCCTGGTGAAACCGGAATTGCGGGTCGAGGTGGAGGTCACTGCGGCCAGGCTGGACTGAATTGTAAGCCTAAAGGAGGGGTGTCATGAGCAAGGCGGAGATCCAGACCCGACCCATCCATCTGGGTCGCGGCGGAACGGCCTCGGCGGAGCCGGTCTTTACCGGCGAAATGCAGTGGTACGCGGACTACATCGCACGCCACGAGGCGGATGGCGCCGAGGGGCGCCTGGTGGCCCTGCATAGCTTCACGGAGCCCTGGACCAGCTGGGAGGTGCATCCCAACGGCAGCGAGGTGGTGCTCTGCATTAGCGGCACGATGACCCTGCATCAGGAAGCCCCCGACGGCAGTCTTTCCAGCGTGACGCTGAACGCCGGCGACTACGCCATCAACGCGCCTGGCGTCTGGCACACCGCCGATGTGGAGGCGGAGGCCACGGCGCTCTTCATCACGCCCGGCCTGGGGACGGAGCACCGACCGCGGGTGTGAAGTGGCCATGGCAATTTCCATTCGCCTGAAGCGCGCCCAGGACGATCCGGCCGACACTGACGGCACGCGGGTGCTGGTGGATCGCGTCTGGCCGCGTGGACTCTCGAAGGACAGGCTGAAGCTGGATCGCTGGCTGAAGGAGGTGGCGCCCAGCAAGGAGCTGCGTCAGTGGTTCGGGCATGATCCTGAGAAGTGGCCGGAGATGCAGCGCCGCTATCGCGCCGAACTGAAAAGCGGCGAACAACGCCGGGCCTTCGAGGAATTGCAGGACCTGGCCCGAAAGGGGCGCGTCACCCTGGTCTTCGCCGCCCGCGACCGCGCGCACAACCAGGCGGTCATCCTGAAGCAGCTGCTGGAGGAAGAGCTGGCCTGACACGCAGCGGCTCGCGCTGTACGCCACATGCTGTGTGACTTTTCACGGGCTTGTCCGTGGCAAGACGAAGCCTGGGAGCTGCGACCCCTTGGGCAGGACATGGGGTCGGCCCATATAGTGATGGAGATGGAAGAAAGCTGCGGGAAAGGCAAGATTATTTTTCCCTTTTCTTTCTTCCCCGCGCTCGCCGGGAAACCGGCCAGCCCCACGTTTCCCGCGAGCTTGACTGAAACCCGATGCCGGTCCGGGCCGGTTACGCCTGGGTTTTGGGCATCGATAGGCAGCGTCTCTGGCGCAGCCGCGGCCGACATCGGATTGGAAAGAGATGTCAGGAGGCGGTGATGACGGATATACGCTGGAACGAGACTTCGCATCACGACGAGCGCCAAGGCAACCGTATCCTGCATGGCGGCGTCTACAAGGTGGTCATCGGCGCATGGCTCTGGTTGCTGCTGGTCTTCTGGGGGGCTTTCGGCTTCGAGCGGGAAAGCGCCTACATGATGGCGGTGGCTACCGGCCTGTTTGTTGCTTACTTCGGAATTTCGGCCCTGTTGATGGGGATGCAGCCCGATTATGAACAGGTGCGGGCGCGCTTCTCGCGCTTTCTTCAGCAGCGCTTCGAGACTCAGTCCGGTCCCATCAGTGGATGGGGGTCGCTGGTGCAGGTGGCCATCATTCCGGTGTCCCTGGCCTTGGCGGGGACGGCGCTCTGCCTGATCCTTGCCATGGTGCGCGCCGGCACACTTGGCTAGTACGGCGTGTCAGAGCGTGTGCTCAAGGCCGGGCACGAATGAAATAGTCGTACCCTTCGACTCCGGGCTTGAGGCGTCCGCTCTCGTCCCAATCGTCCCAGTCGACGAAGCGGAGCGGCTCTGTCTCGTCCAACTGGTGCAGGCGCGCACGCCAAGCCTGTCGGCTGTGCTCCAGGTGGGCTTGGAAGGCACTCTCGTCCTGGTAGGCGTAGCCGTTGCCCTGAATGCCGTGGGCACGGAAGGCGGGCAGGACCGTAAAGCCCATGTAATGCAGTGAGTAGTGCAGCGGCCAGAGCAGCAGATCGATATCGCCGCCGCGTCCGTTGTGGGCGAAGGTTTCGGCCGGACCGCCGGTGGTCACAGAGACCAGGGCGCGTCGCCCGCGGAAGTAGCCGAGATTGTAGCGCATGGACGAGGTGTAGAGGCCGCCGTTGACGAAGACACGATCCATCCAGCCCTTCAGGATCGCCGGCTGGGCGTGCCACCAGAGCGGAAACTGGAAAACCACCAAGTCGGCACGCTCCAGGCGGTCGATCTCGCGCTGGACCTCAGGAGCCAGGATGTCTTGCTCGTAGGCCCGGCGCTGCTCGGCCAGCGGCGCGAAGACCCCAAGATCGGCACGCTCGCGGTAGTGAGCCGGTCCCTCGGCCGGATCGAAACCTTCGCCGTAGAGGTCCGAGACCTCCACCGCATAACCCTGCTCTCTCAGGGTGGTGACGGCCGTGTTCTTCAAAGTGCCGTTAAAGGACTGCGGTTCGGGGTGGGCAAAGACCACCAGAGCGTGGGCGCTGGGTCGTGGTTTGCTCGTGTCATGAGGCATGAGGGAAACTCCTGTGGAGGTCGTTGACTTTCCTGCAGGCCATGTAATCCTGTTTGTTTCAGAAAGGAAATTCCAAGAATTTGTGAAATTGCTTTGCATGAATGAACAGAAAGGACGCTGGGACGACCTGCGTGTGGTCCGCGCCATTGCCGACGCGGGTTCATTGTCCGGCGCCGGGCGGCAACTGGGTTTGAGCCACGCCACGGTCTTCCGCCGGTTGAACGAGATCGAGGCACGCCTGGGCGTACGGCTGTTCGAGCGGATGCGCGGGGGCTACAGTCCGACCCCGGCGGGTGAGGACCTGGCGGCCACGGCCGTGCGGGTCGCAGACGAGGTGCTGGAGGTGGAGCGGCGCCTGGCCGGGCAGGACCTGCAGCCGGCCGGTAGCCTGCGGGTGACCACCACGGACACATTGCTGTTCGGCCTGCTGTCGCCCATCTTCACGGCGTTCCGGCAGGCCTATCCCGAGATCGGGTTGGAGGTGGCGCTGTCCAACAACCTGTTCAACCTCTCGCGCCGCGAGGCCGATGTGGCGATCCGTCCCGCCCAGGCGCCGCCGGACACGCTGGTGGGCCGGCGCATCGGAGTGATCGCCCAGGCGGTCTACGGCAGGACAGAGCTGTTGGAAGGAGAGTCAGAGACGCACGATCTGACGTCCTTCAGCTGGATCGGCCCGGACGAGGTCATGGGCTATCGTCCCCTGGAGCATTGGATGGAGCGGCAGGGACTGCAGGATTCCTGCCGCTATCGCCTGGACAGCCTGCTGGCTATGACGGTGGCGGCACGGGACGGCGCCGGGCTGGCGGTGCTGCCCTGCTACCTTGGTGACGGTGCGCCGGAACTGCGGCGTCTGGGGGCGGCGATCCCGGAACTGGCCACGGATCTCTGGTTGCTGACCCATCCCGACCTGCGCCGTGTGGCGCGCATCCGCGCCTTCATGGATTTCGTCGCCGAGGCCGTGCGGCGAGAAGCGCCGCGCCTGGATGCTTCGAATGGCTCAGCATAGGTGCTTCAGGCGCGCCCCCATCGGGGCGCACGCCTCAGCATGAAAAAATTAATTCTTTGAAACTAAATGAAAACCTCATCCTGAGGCTGCGCCAAGCGCACTCGAAGGATCGGCCACAAGGCCAGGCGATTGCCGTTGGCGTTCTCCCCGGCCTTGCCGTCAGTGCCGGGATGCTTCGAGGCGTTGACGGTGTCAACGCACCTTGTATCGAGATTGACGGGTGTTATAGGGTAGAAATACTGCCCTGGGTTGTTATAACCCGGGCGGTGGCGGAGGGGAGCTCGATCGCACCTAGGGCAAACTGCGAAACCCGCTGCTGAGCTTGATGCCCCCTCCGCCGGTTCTTGAGAACCCGAACAGTCGCAAGGGTCCCATAGAGAGCCCGCACGTGCAAGGAAGGGAGAGAGCCGAAGATGTTCGTCGGAATCGATGTTTCGAAGGATAAGCTGGATGTCCACCTGCGCCCCAGCGGGCAGGCTTTCACTGTCCCGCGGGACAGTGAAAGCATCGAGAATTTGGCCCAGCACCTGAACGCCCTTGAGCCTGAACTTGTGGTGATGGAGGCCACGGGCGGATTTGAGACGGTGGTTGCTGCCGGCCTGGCAGCAACAGACCTGCCACTGGCGATCGTGAACCCACGCCAGATCCGGGACTTTGCCAAGGCCGCCGGGCGCCTGGCCAAGACCGATACGCTGGATGCCGCGGTGATTGCTCATTTCGCCGAGGCGATGCGCCCCGAACCGCGGGCGGTGCCCGACGCCGCCAGCCGCAGGCTGGGCGAGCTGGTCACCCGCCGGCGGCAGCTCCTGGGCATGCGCGTGTCCGAAAAGAATCGCCTTTCCCGCCTGGCGGATCCGCACGCCCTGCACTCGCTCGAGGAGGTCATGGCGGTGTTGGACGAGCAGCTGGACGTCATCGACCGGGAGATTGCCAGCTTGATCCGCGAAACCCCGGCCTGGCGGGAAAAGGATGGCCTGCTACGCTCCGTGCCCGGTGTCGGTCCCAAGACGGCCCAGACCCTGATCTCCGAACTCCCCGAGCTGGGCCAGCTCCACCGGCGAGGCATCACCTCGCTCAGCGGTCTGGCCCCATATCCCAGGGACAGCGGCAAGATGCGCGGCCGACGTGCCATTGTCGGTGGCCGCAAAGCGGTGCGGAGTGCCCTCTACATGGCCGTCATGGTCTCCATAAGACGCGACCTGCCACTGGCCCAGACCTATCATCGCCTGCGCGCCGCCGGAAAGGAGGCGAAAGTCGCCATCACAGCCTGCATGCGCAAGCTCATTGTCATCCTCAATGCCATCCTCAGAGACGAAAGGCCTTGGAAATATGCTTGACATCGACAACAGTCGCTCAGCATGAGGGGGCTAATGAATTGACATTACTCAAGAATTCCTCCTCAGCATAAAGGAGCTTTAAGCGGTACGCTTCTCCCGGCCTCAAGCAGCCTGAGGAACGATCACCTGCGCGCTACTCCGCCTGCTTCCGGTCGCTGCGCAGCATGGCCTGGAGCAGGACGTTGGCGCCGGCGGTCAGGTCCTCAGGTGTGGCGTTCTCGATCTCATTGTGGCTGATGCCGTCCTCGCAGGGCACGAAGATCATGCCTGTTGGCGCCACACCGGCCATGTTGATGGCGTCGTGACCGGCGCCACTGACGATGTCGCGGTGGGCGTAGCCCAGGGCCGAGGCTCCGTCGCGTACGGCCGAGACGCAGTCGGAGTCGAAGGGTGTGGCCGGGAAGTGCCAGATGGCGTCGAGCTGTGCCTCGAGACTGCGGCGTTTGGCGATCTCCTCTACGCCGGCCCTGAGCGCCGCGTCCATGCCGCTGAGGCGTTCGTCCACGGGATGGCGCATGTCGATGGTCAGCCAGACTCGCCCGGGAATCACGTTCCGAGAGTTGGGGCTGACCTGCAGCATGCCGCAGGTGGCGCAGGCATCGGGTTGGAAGTCGAAGCCGATCTGGTTGACCAACTGCACCGCTTCCGCTGCACCCACCAGGGCATCCTTGCGCCGGGCCATGGGCGTGGGCCCGGCATGCGCTTCCTGTCCCGTGAAGGTCAGTTCGTACCAGCGCTGCCCCTGGCCGCCGGTGACCACGCCGATTGGCTTCTCCTCGGCCTCCAGCACCGGACCCTGCTCGATATGCGCCTCGAAGCAAGCGGCAACGGGACGGCCGCCCAGCGGCGCCTCGCCGGCATAGCCGATGCGCTTCAGCTCCTCGGCCACGGACTTTCCCTCCAGGTCGGTGCGGGCCAGGCACCACTCGGGATCGAGTGCGCCAGTGTAGGCGCCGGAGCCCAGCATGGCCGGGGCGAAGCGCGAGCCCTCCTCGTTGGTCCAGGCGACGATCTCCACGGGGTGCTCTGTCTCGTAGCCGGCGTCGTTCAAGCTGCGCACCACCTCGAGGCCGGCCAGCACGCCATAGGCGCCGTCGAACTTGCCGCCGGTGGGCTGGCTGTCCAGGTGGCTGCCGGTCATGATGGCGGGCAGGTCGTTGTTGCGCCCCGGGCGACGGGCGAAGATGTTGCCGATGGCGTCCACCTCGACGCTGCACCCGGCTTCCTTGCACCACTTGACGAAGAGGTCGCGGCTCTCGCGGTCCAGGTCGGTCAGGGCCAGGCGGCAGACGCCGCCCTTCTCGGTGGCGCCGATCTTCGCCATCTCCATCAGGCTGTCCCACAGCCGGTCACCATTGATGCGCAGGTTTTCCATCTCGCGCGTCTCCCTTGTCGTTCGTGCGCCTATATCTCTTCCAGACCACACCACTCGGCAATGTAGAGCGCAAGCGTGGTGGTGACCTGTTGCATGGATTTCAGGCTGACCCGCTCGTCGAAGGCGTGGATGTTCTCGGACACCGGCCCGTAGACCAGGCAGGGCGTATCGCCGTAGAGCATGAAAACCCGCGCATCCAGGTAGCCGGCCGTGATGAAGCTCTCCAGCTCGCGGCCGAAGCTGCGGGCATGGGCCTTGCCCAGGATCTGCTCGGCCTCGGTGCCTTCCTCGAGGACATAGCCCTCGGCGAAGAAGCCGTTGTAGTCGATCTCGGGCGGGTTGTTGGCCAGGAAGGGATCCTTGCGGGCGGTTTCCTGCAGGCAGGCCTCGATTTCGGCGGCGGCCTCCTGGGGCGAGACGCCGGGAAAGATGGCGATGCGGCAATCGAAGGAGCACCAGGAGGGCACCGAGGAGGCCCAGTCGCCGCCGGCGATCTTGCCGACATTGAAGTTGATGGGGTGGTCCTCGTCCTTGAAACGCGCCGGCCGGCGTTCGGGCGCGTTCCAGCGTTCCTCCAGCTCGCGCAGGCCGGAAATCAGCGTGTAGGCGGCCTCGATGGCATTGGCCCCCTTGCCGGCCTCGCGCACATGCACTGGCACGCCGCGCACCGTCACCTGGAACCAGATGACGCCGGTGTTGGCGCGCACCAGCTTCTCGTCCTCGGGCTCGGGAATGATGGCGGCCTCGGCCTGGTAGCCGCGGGTCAGGCAGGCCAGCGCGCCGTTGCCGGTGCATTCCTCCTCGACCACGGACTGCAGGTGCACCCGTCCGGCCGGCTGGTAGCCCAGGCGGCGCAGGGCGTCGAGAGCGTGGATGTTGGCGGCCAGGCCAGCCTTCATGTCGCCGCTGCCGCGGCCGTAGAGCCAGTCGCCCTCGATATAGGGATCGAAGGGATGCCGGCTCCAGAGGTCATAGGGCCCCTCGGGCACCACGTCCATGTGGCCGTTGAGGATCAGCGAACGTCCGGTCTCGTTGCGCGGACGGTGCGTGCCGACCACGTTGATGGCGTTGCTGTAATCGATCTTGACCGGCGAGAAACCGGGATGGTGGCGTATGTCCTCCACATCGACGGTCCAGCGGTCCATGGCGTAGCCGCGCTGCTTCAGCGCCTCGAAGTAGAAGTCCTGGGCGGTATGTTCCTGGCCGCGCAGGGAAGGGTGGCGGACCAAGTCCTGAAGGAAGCTCACCTGCTCGTCAAAGCCATCCTCCACTGACTTGCGTATCTTGTCGGCCAGTTCGGCGGAGAGAGGGCTCTGGGCGTCTGACATCTATCAAACCTCTGTCTGGAGTTGCTGATCGGCGACTGCTTTGCGGGCCACTTCGGGAATGGACCAGTTGCGGCCCGGGACGGCGGCCAGCAGTTCCTTGGTATAGGGGTGCTGCGGGTTGTTGAAGACCTCGCGGGTATCACCATACTCCACGATCTCACCCAATTGCATCACCGCGATGCGCTCGCAGATCTGGGCGGCCACACGCAGGTCATGGGTGATGAACAGTACCGAGATGTTGAGCCGCTGCTTGATGTCATCCAGCAGGTCCAGGACCTGGGCCTGTACCGAGACGTCCAGGGCCGAGACCGGCTCGTCGGCGACCAGCAGCTCGGGATCGAGCGCCAGCGCCCGGGCGATGCCGATGCGCTGGCGCTGCCCCCCGGAGAATTCGTGGGGATAGCGGTCGGCGACAGCGGAATCCAGGCCAACGAGTTCCAGCAGTTCCTCGGCGCGTCTATGGGCCTCAGCCTGGCTGGTGCCGTGGGCCATGGGTCCCTCGGCAATGATGCGTCCGACCTTGCGGCGTGGATTGAGCGAGGCGTAGGGGTCCTGGAAGATCATCTGGATGTGCTTGCGATAGGGCTGAAGCCCGCGCCCCTTGAGGGCGGCCAGGTCGATCTCGTCGCGAAAGCGGATCTCGCCACCATTGCTTTCCAGCAGGCGCACGATGCAGCGGCCAACGGTGGACTTGCCCGACCCGCTTTCGCCCACCAGGCCCATGGTCTCACCCTTTCGGATGTCGAAGCTGACTGACTTGGCGGCCTGGACCGTGCGGCCCTTGGTGAAGAGCCCGCGCGCAGTGACGTAGGTCTTGTCCAGATTGCGCACGGACAGCAGAGTGTCCGCGGAAAGCTTGCCCCGTGCCGCTGGTGGCTCGAACCGGGGCACCGAGCCCACCAGGCGCTGGGTATAAGGATGCTGCGGGTTGTTGAGGATCTCACTCGCCGGGCCGCTTTCCACCACTTCGCCCAGCTGCATCACGGAGACCTGGTCGGCCACCTCGGCCACCACGCCGAAATCATGGGTGATGAACATGACGCCCATGTTGCGGTCCTCCTGCAGCCTTCTGATAAGCCGCAGGATCTGTGCCTGGGTGGTGACATCCAGCGCGGTGGTCGGCTCGTCCGCAATGAGGACACCCGGCTCCAGCGCCAGGGCCATGGCGATCATCACGCGCTGGCGCTGGCCACCTGACAGGCGGAAGGGATAGGAATCGCCCAGGCTTTCCGGATCCGGCAGGCCGACGCTGCGCAGAAGCTCGACCACCTGTTCCCTTCTTTCCTTGCGGCCCGCCTTGCCGTGGGCGTCGAAGACCTCGTTGATCTGATCGCCGATCTTCATGACGGGATTGAGGGCGGTCATGGGCTCCTGGAAGATCATGCCGACGCGGCTGCCGCGCAGGTCGCGCATGGCGGGTTCGGGAAGCTGCAGCAGATCGCGGCCCTCGAACATGATCCGCCCGGCCACCGGCTCAACATAAGGACGCGGCAGCAGGCCCATGATGGTGTTGGCCGTGACCGACTTGCCCGAGCCCGACTCCCCGACGATGCAGAGAATCTCCCCGCGCTTGATGTTGAAGGAAACCTTTTCCACCGCGTGCGGCCGGTCGGCCCCTTCGGGCAGACGCACCGTCAGTTCCTCGACGGAAAGCAGGGTGTTTTCTGTAGCTGTATCGCTCATTTCCTGCTCCCTCGCCTAGCGTGTCTTCCGCGCCAGGCGCGGATTCATGGCGTCGTTCAGGCCTTCGCCGACCAGGTTGAGGGCCAGCACGGTCAAGAGGATCATCACGCCGGGGAAGAAGCTCATCCACCAGGCCTGGCGCAGCACGGTGCGGGCCGCCCCGATCATGTAGCCCCAGGACATGACATCCGGATCGCCCAGCCCCAGGAAGGACAGCGCGGATTCCAGCAGAATCGCGGTCGCCACCATCAGCGAGGTCATGACGATCACCGGGGAAAGCGTGTTGGGCAGAATCTGAGTCAGGATGATGCGCGCGTTGGATTGGCCAATGACCACCGAGGCCTGGACGAATTCCCGCGAACGCAGGCTGAGAAATTCGCCGCGCACCAAGCGGGCCACCGGAGGCCAGGAGACGATGCCGATGGCCAGGATCACCGATTCCACGGAAGGCTGCAGGATGGCAACGATCACGATGGCGAGCGCGAAGTTCGGCACGGTCTGAAACAGCTCGGTGAAGCGCATTACGCCGTCATCCACCAGCCCGCCGTAATAGCCGGCAAAGGCACCCAGGGTGACCCCGATCAACAGAGCGACCACGGTGGAGGTGAGTCCCACCAACAGCGATACCCGGGCCCCATGCACCAGACCGGCCCCGATGTCGCGGCCCAGAGTGTCGGTGCCGAACCAATAGCCGTCCAATTCCATGGGCGGGATAAAGGGCCGCTGGACCAGTTTCCAGGGACTGTCTGGATAGAGCAGCGGGGCGAAGATCGCCATCAGGATGACGGCGACGATAATGAGAAGCCCGACGACCGCCCCCTTGTTGCGGCAGAAGCGCTTCCAGAATTCCAGGTTCTTCTGCATCACGACACCTCGATGCGCGGATCGACGAAGGTGTAGACCAGATCGGTCACGAGATTGAACAGCACTACCACGGCCGAGGAAACCAGGAAGACGCCCAGCAACAGGTTGTAGTCACGCTGCAGCAGGGCATCGAACATCAGTCGGCCGATGCCGGGCCAGGCAAAAACGGTTTCCGTGAGTACGGCACCGCCCACCATCTGTCCGGCCTGGATGCCGGCCAGTGTGATGACGGGCAGCAGGGCATTGCGCAGGACGTGCATGCGGGTGATGCGGCCGGGTGCCAGGCCCTTGGCGCGGGCGGTCTTCACATAGTCCATCTCCATCACCTCCAGCATCGAGGCGCGGGTCATGCGCGTGTAGACAGCCATGTAGAAGAGTCCGAGCGTGAGTGCCGGCAGGATCAGGTGCTTGAGGACATCGAGAACATACTCCAGGCCAGTATAACCCGCCCCCACGGAGAACATGCCAAATCCGGGCAGCCAGCCCAGATAGACCGAGAACAGCAGAATGGACATCAATGCCACCCAGAACAGTGGCGTGGCGTAACAAACCAGGGCCAGCACGGTGATCAGGCTGTCCGTCCAACGCCCGACGCGGGCCGCCGCGAGGGCGCCCAGCAGCACACCGAGCGTCAACGCGAAGCAGAAGGCCGTTCCAGTCAGCAAAAGGGTGGCCGGCAGCCGCTCGAAGATCAGGGTCGCAACTGCCTCGTCCTGTCGGTAGGACCAGCCGAGGTCCAGGGTCAGTACGCCCTTCAGGTAGATGAAGAGCTGTTCGTGGAGCGGCTGGTTCAGTCCGAACTTTTCCTGAAGTTGCTGGATGAACTCCTGGTCGGCCGCACCCGCCTCACCCGCCATGACCTGGGCCGGATCACCGGGGGCCAGGCGGATCAGAAAAAAGTTCAGGATGACAATGGCCAGCAGGACGAAGACGCCCTTGACCAACCGCCGTGCGATAAAGGAAAGCTTGCCCATGGTTCACTACTGCCATGCGAACTCCCCCTCCAGCGGTCTGGAGGGGGAGTCGGTGGTAGGGAAGGATCAGCGGTCGAGCCAGGCGTCACCGAAGCCGTCGTTGACGCCGATCGCCGTGGTCACGAGGTTCTTGACGTCACAGCGATAGATCGTCGGGAACTCCAGCTCCAACAGCCAGGCAACGGGCACGTCCTCGACCAGGATCTGCTGCATCTCCTTGTAGATCTCGGCCCGTTTCTCGTCCGGGAAGGCCACCGCGCCCTGCTCGGCCAGTTCGTCCACGCGCTCGTTCTCGTAGCCCGCGACGTTGTTCCAGGGCGAGCCCTTCTCGATGTTGCTGGAGATGTAGTTTCGGGTCACGCCCAGGGCCGGATCACCGTACTGGTAGAGGTAGGTGAAGGCCATATCGAAGTCCCACTCGTTGAGACGCTGGTTCCAGCCGCCGACGTCCGTGGCTTCCATGTCCACGTTGATACCGACTTCCTCCAGGTTCTGTTGAACGGCCTCGGCCCAGCGCTGCCAGGTCTCGCCGTAAGGCAGGGGAAGCAGGCTGATTTCCTCGCCGTCGTAGCCGGCCTCGTCCAGCAGTTCCTCTGCCTTGTCCGGATTGTAGGAATAGTCCGTCACATCGTCGGTGTAGAAGCGGGTTACCGAGTTCACCGGTCCGGTGGCAACGCGGCCCTGGTTGTTCCAGACCACCTCCTGGGCGAATTCATTGTCGATGGCGTACATGATGGCCTGGCGCACGCGTTTGTCGGCCAGCGGTCCTTCGCGATTGTTGAGCCACATCCAGGCCAGCGGTGCGAAGTATTCCCAGCCCTTGGTGGTCATGCAGGTGTTGTCCATTTCGGCCAGGCGCGGCACGTCGAAGTTCTCGATCGAGCCACCCGGCAGGACATCCACTTCACCGTTTTCGTAGGCCACCGCGCGGGAGGCCGCATCCGGAATCACATGCCAATAGATCTCGTCCAGGTAAGGCTGGCCCTCCACGTGGTAGTCCTCGTTGGCGACCAGATGGATGTAGGAGCCGCGGTCCCATTCCTCGAACTTGAAGGGTCCCGTGCCGATGGGATCGTTGTCGTCGGCCGTCTCCTGGTAATTGGTGCCCTGGTAGATGTGCGCTGGCCACATGGGGACCGTCCCGACCTCGAAGAGGCCCAGGAAGGGACCGAAGGGCTGTTTCAGGGTGAAGCGCACGGTGTAGTCGTCGAGCGCTTCCATCTTTTCCACGTGATCCAGGTTGACGCGCAGGCGCGGGTTGGTCTCGCGCAGCATCTCATCCATGGAGAAGATCACATCCTCGGCGGTGAAGTCCTCGCCGTCATGCCACTTCACGCCTTCCTTCAGGTGGAAGGTGTAGACCGTGCCGTCTTCGTTGACTTCCCACTCTGTTGCCAGGTTGGGCACGGGGTCCAGGTTGGTGTCGTACTTGAGCAGGCTTTCGAAAATATTGCCGGCGACCATCTGGGTCGGGGCGTTCTGCACCATGCCCAGGTTGAGGCTGGGTGGCTCGGGCTGGATTACGACATTTGCCGTACCGCCGCTTTTCGGCTCCTCGGCCAATGCCGGCCCGGCGACGAACGCCAGTGTCGCCACACTGGCGACAGCCGCGGCTTTCAGGCTCCTGTTAAAGGCCATGGTCTTCTCCTTCTTGACTGTGAAACCCTCTGATTCTCTGTTCACTTCTTCTGTCTGCGGGGGTGTCCCGCTTTAGTGCGGCTTGCTGCCGCTAACCCAACCCTGACGGGAAGGGTGTTCTGTCTCAATCCGCATAGCCGGGACTCTGCGTGTCGGCCAGTCTCAGCAAGGCGGCCCATTCACTGTCCTCGACGCTCCCTTCGATCTCCAACTTGTCATAGAAGCGTTCGTACTGACGCGCCGTTTTCTCGCGAACTTCCGGCGGCGGCAGGACCATCTCGCTGCCGCTGGCCTGCACGGCCAGCTGGGCGCGACAGGAACGCTCCAGATTATACATGAGCTTGAAGGCTTCGCTCACACTGCGTCCGCAGGTCAGCATGCCGTGGTTACGCAGGATCATGACATACTTTTCAGCGAGATCGGCCACCAGGCGCTGGCGCTCGTCGTGATCCAGAGCGATGCCTTCGTAGTCGTGATAGGCCAGGCGGTCATGGAACTGCAGGGCCCATTGATTGAGCGGCAAAAGCCCATTGGCCTGACAGGATACGGCGACGCCGGACGTCGTATGGGTATGCAGCACGCAGACCACATCCGGACGTGCGGCATGAACGGCGGAATGTATCGTGAAACCGGCCGGATTGATCCCCAGGCCCAGGGGGTCGTCCACCACCTCTCCATCCAGGTCGACGGTCACCAGGCTGGAGGCCGTGACCTCGTCGAAACGCTGGCCATAAGCATTCAGCAGAAAACGGTCGTGGCGGCCCGGAAGGCGCGCCGAGATGTGCGTGTAGATGATATCGTCCATGCCGAAGTGGGCAACCAGACGATAGGCAGCCGCCAGATCGCGGCGCAGCCGCAAGAGCGCTTCATCCGTTGATTCCCCTGCCTGGCCGGGCTGTCCCGCGACAAGCTGCATGACTGCTCTCCCTCGTGTGCCTTCCCGTGGCCGCGTTATTCGCGGTCCTTAACCTGTTCAGAGCACATAATCGGTCCGTTCGGCAAGACGGTAGCACGGTCATTTTCGGGGTCAAAGCAAAACCTGTCGACAATCGACAATACGTGGTCCTAGAGTTGAACCCGCAAGGAGGGAACAGCATGGTACTTCCCCGGCACGACAAGGGCCAGACTTTCCGGGAAATCGCGCGCAGCGATCTGGTGGGCCAGGTGGCCGGCCAACTCTATGCGGCGATCACGGAAGGGCGCCTGAAGCCCGGTGCCCGCGTGGTCGAAGCGGCCATTGCTCGCGAAATGGGGGTCAGCCGGGCCCCGGTGCGCGAAGCGGCCCGTTTGCTGGAACAGCGCGGCCTGCTGGTCGCAAGCCCGGGCAAGGGGTTCACGGTTCGCTGCCCGAGCGCCGGCGAACTGGATGATATCTATGGTCTGCGCATCAACCTGGAAACCTATGCGGCCACCCTTGTGATCGAGCGGGCCAGCGATGCGGAGCTTGACCAGCTGGCGGGCCAGCTGGAACGCTTGCGGGCCACAGCGGCTGAAGGTGATGTGGCCCGAACGGTAGAGGAGGACCTGCAGTTTCACCTGATGATCTGCGAGCTCTCGGGCAATCGCCGCCTCTTGCGCGTCTTCACCGACCTGGCGGACGAGATACGCCTGATCATCGCGCTCATCGAGCAGATCTTCGATGATCCGCAGCGGCTTGCCGATGCACACATCCCCTTGATGGAAGCGCTGATTGCCAGGGACAAGGCGCGCATCGCACGTGAAATGGATTGGCATATCGGGGTGGCCTGGGAACAGCTGCGGGCGCACTATGATGATGAAGGTCGGGTGGATGAAGGCCCGAACTGACCGATCCGGGTGGCCAGCAAGCCCATTATCCCGGCCGTTGACGACCGAACGCGGCGGTGACCCCTTCCTGGGTCTGCAACGTGAAATCAACCGGCTTTTCGACGACACCTTCAACGGCTTTGCCGCTCCCGGTCTCTTTCGTGGCGGCGAGAGTTGGCCGCGCGTCGAGTTGAAGGAGACGGACCAGGAGTTGCAGGTCTCGGCCGAACTCCCCGGCCTGGAAGAGAAGGATGTGGGGTTGTCGCTGGAACGCGACGCGCTTGTCATACGTGGCGAGAAGCAGCAGGAAGAACAGGATGAAGAGCGTCGCTTCAGTGAGTTCCACTATGGCCGTTTCGAGCGGCACATCCCGATCGGCAAGGACTGAGACAGCGTTCGGATGCTGTGCAGCCTGAAACAGAAACGAGAGCGTAAAGTAAGGTTTGTTGCCCCGCAGGGTCACAGTCCTGCGGGGCAATTCACTCCAGGGTGGTATAAGCGCGCAGAGTTTTGCGCCTGTGCCGCTGATTCCTGGAAATGGGGGACGTGAAGCTGTATAGAGGCAGTATGGAAATGCCCCCTTCAGGAAAGATCCTGGTTCCCGACAGCCGTCCCTGTAGCAAACCCATCGGATTTTCCGCCCGATATGCCTTCCGGAGTCCTCAATGCGCCTGACCATGCACACGGATTATGCCCTGCGCCTGTTGATGCTGCTTGCGAGCAAGCAGGGTGAACCGGCCACCATCCAGGAGGCGTCCGAACGCTACAACATTTCCAGGAATCATATGATGAAGGTGGCGCACCGTCTGGGTCAGGCCGGCTTCATCCAGACCCTGCGCGGGCGCCGAGGTGGCTTGCTGCTGGCCCACCCGCCGGAAGACATCAACCTTGGTGCTGTGGTGAGATTTACCGAGGAAGATCTGAACCTGGTCGAGTGCTTCGATCCGAGCAACACATCCTGTGCCATCCTGCCGGCCTGCCGCCTGCGCGGTATCTTGCAGCAGGCTCTGAAAGCCTTCCTGGCCGAACTTGATCGCCACAGCCTGGCAGACATCACAGGGCAGCCAGCGGAATTGCGTAAATTTCTGGGACTGCCGGAGCTGGCGTCCGGAACGGCCGCCTGAGGACAGTGGACAGCAGCTTCGGCAGGCTTCGGGGTTCTCAGCCGGCGCTTTCCGTAAGGTCATGCAGGTGAACGTCCTGGCCGGAGTGTTTCTCCAGGATTCGGATGGCGCGTTCCTCATCACTCCTGTCCCAGGTTCGCACCCAGAGCAGCAGCCCGCCGTGATCGAGCTGAGTCTGCAGGTGGTCTGCATGGTGCTGGCCGATGCGGCGCGCCAGAATCGAGCCGATAAACCCGCCCGTGCCACCGGCCAGGGCCGCTGCAGATATGGCGGCGGCCAGGGTGCCTCCCGAAGCGACCACGGCGCCAGCGGCAGCAACGGCGCCCACGTAGAGCAAGGTGCCCACAACACCGCCCTCGGCCTCGCCAATGGATTCGATCGGCACATAGAAGGTGCGCGGAACGGCCGGGTTGTCCTCGAGTTCACTGACCTTACGATACCTGTGAGCGAGTGTGCGCTCCACCGTTTCCTCGGCTGCCAGAAGGGAGAGTTCTGCCCGGTCGAAGCCGGAGGAAAGCAGTTCGTCAATGGCCTGTTGCAGGGCCGCCTCCGTCTTGAAGACCCCGACCGCCTCGCGAATTGATGCCGTCTGCTGCATGGTCTGCACTCCGCTGAGTCTCTGACCATCCAGTGAGCGCCCAGGCCATCGTTTTGTCCTTAATCTGGATCAAGTGGCGGGCTGGAAAGATGCGGCGCCTGCCTTGAAGCCTCCAGCTTTCTTACCACCTGTCTTCGGTGAAGGGGCCTTTGTGCCCCAGCCCATATTGCGCAGGCTGGAAGGAGGAGAGGACATGGCGACGCCCCTGACTCGTGAGGCCGTGAACCGCGTTCTGGGGCCAGTCGGCAACACCCTGAGTGCCGAACTGGTTGCAACAGGCGCCAGCGCAGAGGAATTGCAGGAAGCGCATGCCTGGCTGCACAGCGATGAGGCCCTGATCAATGAGGGGCGTCCCTTGCCGACAGGCCGGGTCGCGGAACTGCTGGATATACTCAAGGGCTACGAGGAAAGCGAGGAGATGGAGCCGTAGTGCCGTCAGGACCAAGTCTGATGGGCGCCAGAGACTATGCCTGGATGACCGAGGACATGCGCTCCAGTCTAACGCAATTCCGGCCAGCCTCCTTGGCTTCGTAGAGCAGCCTGTCTGCTCGGTTCAGGGCCTGGTCGACCGTTTCGTCCTGCTGAACCGCGACGCCGCCGAGGCTCAGAGTTACGCTGTATGACGAGTCGTTGAAAACGACCACTTTCTTTTCGGTGGCCTGGCGGAGGCGTTCGGCCACGTCCCGTCCTACAGTGATGTCGGTTGCCGGAAGCAGAACGGCAAACTCTTCGCCTCCAATTCGGCTGAGTACGTCGCTTTCCCGAAGGATGGCGGTCCAGGTGCGCGCAAGCTGCTTCAGCAATTCATCTCCGCCAGCATGACCGTAAGTGTCGTTTATGCTCTTGAAGTGGTCGATGTCCAGGATGAGGAGAATCCCCGGGGGCGTGCCTTCACGCCCGGCTCTGTAGATGTCTCTTCTGGCCAGCTCGAAGAAGTGACGTCGATTCCATAAGCCGGTAAGCGCGTCCACACGAGCCAGGCGTTCGGTTGCTTCCTGCTGTTCTGCGAAGGCCATCTCCAGCTTGGCCACCTGCCTCAGGCGCTTGACCCTGGAAGCACTAACGGTGGTATAGAGGAGGACGCCCGTCAGCAGGTATACATTAATGATGAGTTTGAATTGCAGGGAGGCGTCATGCGGCAGTAGGGCAAGATTCGGGAACAACAGGACCGAAGCCGCAACGACGATAATAAACCGATGCCCGGTGGTAAGTTGTACAGCTGCAATAAGTATGATGAAGATGCCTGCCAATAACCTTTCAAGACTGCCCACAGAGATATATATAAGGGTTATGCCCACTAATGCTGACATAACACAAAACAAACTTGCGATATTAAGTATATTATAGCTATAGCATTTTTTCGATATGAGAATAGATAAAGAGAATATAAATGTAAGTATTAAGTATATTAATAATACATATACATTAATATAATTGTATATATACGTAACAAGAGAAAAGAATATTAAGTATAGGAATATGGCGGAGGCAGATATTACATAAAGATAATGCTTTAATGCAAGAGACTGGATCTCTTTATACCTGCTTTCCGTAATCTCTTCTGTATTTGTCCCTGTATTTCCCATAATGACATTATATTATATCTCGAAAGCAGGTAGAAGGACCAATTTCAGGCAAAGTTATGGCGCGGTCGGGCGTGTGCCCTTCTTGGCGGAGGTGAAGCTTGAAGTTTACCTGCGGAGCAGGGAGGGAAACCGCAAGGCGGACAGGATGGACATGCCCAGAAGGCTCAGGAGTTTCAACGTTTCTGCCAGCGCGTAGAGCATGTGATGCTGTGAGGGTTGCGGCATCTCGCCAGCGATGATGGCCTGGACGCGTTCGTTCAGTTCCGGCAGCAGCCAGAAGGTCTGCAGTGCCAGAAGGATGGCAATCAGGCCCAGCAGCAGGGTCCAGCCGCGCGGAAAGCCGGAGATCAGGGCAGCAAAGGCCAGCAGGATCGCAAGCGCCCATTCGACTCGGTTGAACAGGGCGAAGGTGACCCGGCCGACGTCCAGGGCCACCGGGAGTTCCAGGGAGGGTGCCTGGAACTTCACCGGTGTTGCCAGGAAGGATACCCCGACCAGGAGACCGATCCAGAAGACCGGCAGGACCAGTCGGAGAAGCAGGCTCCATGAGGACGGCATCTCTGCTAACCCCCGCGTACCCATGCCAGGCCGATGGCCATCCCGGTGCCGGCCAGAGCCAGGGAGACGGGAATGATGGCCACCTGGACCAGGGCGCCCCGGCCGCTGACGGCACCAGTAAAGGTGTCCATGCGCCCCTTCAGAAAAGCCAGAAAACCTTTGTGCACGGGTTCCCGGTCGCGCTGAAGTCCCATGAGGATGGCGGAGAGACCGAAGTACATGGCGAAAAAGGCCGTGCTGATGGTAACCACCCAGGCGCTTTGCAGGTCGCCGGCGAAGGCCGACCAGAAGGCGGCCACCAACCACAGCCATGCAAGGATGACCACCCAGAAGAATCCCGGGTGGAGTTCGCCTGGTACCTGCTGACTGTTTGAGTCGGGCTTATTCCTGTCGTGCCGGGAAACGTTCATGGGTCAATCCCCTTCTCCAGGTTCAGCACTGAAATGTTCCGGATACTTGTCGGGCACGCCGTCCCAATCCGCGGCATCGGACGGCGGTTCCTTCTTCATGAAGGTATTGGGCCACTTTTCCGCATACTCGGCGTTGAACTTCACCCAGCCTTCCATACCGGGATCGCTGTCGGGGTGAATCGCTTCGGGCGGGCACTCCGGCTCGCAGACCCCGCAGTCGATGCATTGATCAGGAGAAATGACCAGCATGTTCTCGCCCTCATAGAAGCAATCCACGGGGCAGACCTCGACACAGTCCATGTACTTGCAGCGGATACAGGCATCGGTCACCACATAGGTCATGGCCTGACCCCCTGCACAGCCGTGCGCAGTTCGGAGGGGGCCGTCAGTCCGGCCTGTTGGAAAATGGTATACTTGAACTGCTCCGTGATCCGTTCGGCCCATGTGACGAAAGCGAAAGCCGATTGCCGATCGCAGACCCTGAAGGCACTTTGCCGGAAGAGTTCGAGCCCGCGGTCGAGGTGAGCCGGCCGGAGTTCCTTCATGCTTGCGTGCATGGGAACCGGATCATCCTGGCCACGCGAGTCTTCCAGGAATTCCGCGGCCCAGAAGCGACGTATACGGCGTATGAGCGAGTCCCAGTCCCGGCCGATAGCCTTGGAAAGGACGGGTGCCAGGACAGGGTCCTTTTGAGTTCTGGCACAGAAATCAAGGACCAGCCGCTCGATCATGACAAAAGTGACCGGAGGGTTCGTAGGCGGAAAGCCTGTGCTTTCCTCCGCATGGAGCTGCATGGTGCGTCTCCTATAATATGCATAATTAATGAATGTTATTGCCGAGGCTATTGCGCTCGCCCATTAAAAGCAATAGTATAAATACATCTTTTATGAGGATGGCCCATGCAACTTTCTGTCTACAGCGACTATGCGCTGCGCCTGCTGATGCGGCTTGCCCTGGACCCGGATAGGCTGGTGACCATTCAGGAAGTGGCCGATTCCTATGGAATATCGCGCAACCACCTGATGAAGATTGCCTACGCCCTGGGGCAGCACGGCTTCATCACAACCCTGCGCGGGCGCAGGGGCGGCCTGAAGTTGGCGCGCCCGGCCGAGGAGATCGGCCTGGGTGAAGTGGTGCGCGTGACCGAGGACAGTCTGGACCTGGTCGAGTGTTTCAATGCGCAGACAAACAGTTGTGTCCTGGCGCCCCATTGTCAATTGAAAGGCATTCTGGGTGAGGCACTGGAGGCTTTCCTGGCTGTGCTCGATCGCTATAGCCTCGCTGACCTGACGCGACAGCCAGGGCTGCTTGCCGCTTGCATGATTCCATCGCAGCCAATTCGTGAGGAGGGCCTTCATGGCCAGCGTGACCCGAGATAACAGCTCTGAGCAAACCAGGGGCCGGTGGTTTGCACTCTTTGCCTATGGATTTCGCCCCTTCTTTCTGGCGGCGGGTGTTTATGCCGTCGTCGCCTTGCTGATCTGGCTGCATGCACTGGCCGGGGGCGTCTGGCCGACCGCCTTCATGTCGGCCATCGACTGGCATGCCCACGAGATGATCTTCGGTTTCGCCGCTGCGGCCATGGCGGGCTTTATCCTGACGGCCGTGCCCAACTGGACCGGCGAGGGCGGTTTCCATGGCTGGCGCCTGGCTGCTCTGGCGCTGGCCTGGCTGGCGGGGCGCCTGGCGTTGAATCCCTACATGCCGCTGCCGCTTGTCTGGGGCGCTGTCGTCGACCTGGCTTTCTTCCCCCTGTTGGTTCTGACGGTGCTGCCGGGACTGCTGCGCCTGCGTACGCGGCGCAACATGATTTTCCCCTTCCTGCTGCTGCTATTCTGGAGCGGAAACCTGCTGTTCCATCTGGACCAGCTGGGGCTGCTCCAGGCCAGTGCACGGACCGGACTGTTCCTGGCCATCAACGGCCTGCTCGTGGTCCTGGCCCTGCTGGGTGGACGTATCATTCCAGCCTTCACGCGCAATTACCTGAAATCGCGCGATCTATCGCTGACCCTGGAAAGTCCGCGCTGGCTCGAGATTTCCGCCCTGGCGGCTCTCCTGGCCATGCTGTTGTTGGACCTCTGGCAGGTGGAGAGCCTTGCGGCCGGGTATGCGGCCCTTCTGGCCGGACTGCTGAACGCGGCACGGCTGCTGTGTTGGCAAGGTTGGCGGAGCTGGCGTGCGTCCATCGTCTGGATCCTGCATCTCGGTTTCCTATGGCTTCCGCTTGGCCTGCTCTTGAAGGGACTATGGCTGGTCTGGGCTCTGCCCATCGCGTCCGGCTGGTTGCATGCCATCACGATCGGTGCCTTTGCCACCATGATCCTGGCCGTGATGACACGGGCCACCCTGGGGCATACCGGCCGGAGTATCGTGGCCGGTCCGATGACCGCGCTCAGCTATGTCCTGATCCTTGTCGCGGCGCTTCTGAGGGTTCTGTTGCCGGTGTTGCCGCCGGAGGTCTACCAGGCTGGGGTGATCCTTTCAGGTGCGGCCTGGATCGGTGCCTTCAGCCTGTTCCTTCTGGCCTATGGGCCGATGCTCCTGCGGCCACGGGTGGATGGCAAGCCGGGTTGATCTGCTTCAGCTATCAGCTACTGCCGGACAGCGCCTGCAGCCGAGTGAAATCCAGCAGGGCGACTCGGTAGGTTTCACGGACCTCGATGATCTGCTCCTGGCGTAGGCGAGAAAAGCTGCGGCTGACGGTTTCCAGGGTCAGTCCCAGGTAATCGGCGATGTCGCCGCGGGTCATGGGCAGGGTAATGCAGCTCTCGTCGCTGTCATGACGCAGCTGGCGTTGCCGCACGTCCAGGAGGAAGGAGGCAACGCGTTCCTGTGCCGTTTTCCGTCCAAGCAGCAGCATCTGCTCCTGAGCGGCATCCAGTTCACCGCAGGCCATTTCGTAGAGGCGCTGACGCAGGTGCGGGTTGTCGTCCGACAGCTTCTCCAGGTCATCCAGAGCGAAGCTGCAGCTGTCCGTGGCCGTGATTGCCTCGGCACTGAAGGTGAAGCTGTTGCGCCGTGTCAGGCCGATGAAGTCTCCGGTGAAAAGAAAACCCATGACCTGGCGCCGGCCGTCTTGAAGCAGGCGGCTGAGCCGGACCGCACCTTCGGTGATATTGTAGGCAAAGGTTATGGGGGTGCCTTCGCGGACCAGTGTGGCGCCGGCGGGCGTATGGTGTCGCCGGGTAATACTGTCCAGGCGTGAAAGTTCGCTTTCTTCGAGGGCGCCGCAAAGCGACAGGGGGCGCACCTCACAGCTGTGGCAATCCTGTGCCGCACAGGACCTGGGCGCGCCTGGGTCAGAAGACACTGCCGTGTTCTTCCAGCCGGGCTGGCCGCGCTTTGCCCGGACCCGGTACAGGTCTGGTGCCGGCATGACAGCCTCTCCATAGGTGAAGTGCGAGCTGAGTTGAAAGCGTAAGGTAGAGTCAACCGCCTGTCCAATGGAAAGATGGATGCAATATACAACAATAATGCAAACGATTTTCAGGCGCAGAGCTGTCTGATCCAGATCAATGCGTCCGGCTGGCGCTGACTTATGATGCCTACAGAATGCATGAAACTTCAGGGGTCGGGACCACACATGACAAGTGCCACCGAAGGGGACAGGACGCCGTCGGGACAAACGACAGCCCTGGTGATGAGCACCACGGCCTTCACGGTCTGCTTTGCGGTCTGGACCATCTTCTCAATCATCGGAATCCGCATTCGCGAGGATCTGGGCCTGAACAGCACCGAGTTCGGCCTGTTGATCGGCACGCCGATCCTGACCGGTTCGCTGTCGCGCCTGTTCCTGGGCATCTGGGCCGAACAGTATGGCGGGCGGCGTGTCCTGGCCCTGGTGATGCTGGCAGCGGCCTTTGCCACCTGGGCGCTGACCTGGGCGGACAGCTATGGCACCTACCTGATCGCCGCCCTGGGTGTGGGTCTGGCGGGCGGCAGTTTCGCCGTGGGCATCACCTACGTGTCCAAGTGGTATCCGCGTGAACGCCAGGGTACCGTGCTCGGCATCTTCGGCATGGGCAATGTCGGCACGGCGGTCACCAAGTTCCTGGCGCCCTTCCTGATGGTCTCCTTCGGCTGGATGATGGTGGCACAGATCTGGGCCATAGCCCTGGCCGTCATGGCCGTGATCTTCTTCGTGACCACGCGCGACGAGCCCCAGTTGGCCGCCCGGCGGGCCAGCAAGCAGAAGCCCGATTCATTCCTGACCCAGCTCGAGCCGCTGAAGAACCTACAGGTCTGGCGCTTCTCGCTTTACTACTTCTTCGTTTTCGGGGCCTTCGTGGCCCTGGCCCTCTGGTTGCCCAGCTATTACGTGAACGTCTACCAACTGGATGTGGTGACAGCGGGCCTGCTGGGGGCCGCCTACTCCGTTCCGGGCAGCCTGTTCCGTGTGCTCGGCGGCGTGCTTTCGGATCGCTGGGGCGCACGCCGGGTGATGTACCTGACCTTCCTGGTCTCGCTTGGCTGTACCTTCCTGCTGTCCTATCCGGCCACGGACTACGTGGTGCAGGGGATCGAGGGGCCGATCGAGTTCACGCTCGCCATCGGTTTCATCCCCTTCACGATCCTGACCTTCATCCTGGGCTTCTTCATGTCGCTGGGAAAGGCGGCCGTCTACAAGCATATCCCCGTCTATTATCCGGACCGCGTGGGCGCCGTGGGCGGTGTCGTGGGCATGATCGGCGGCATTGGCGGGTTCGTCCTGCCGCTGGCGTTCGGGGTCATGAACGACCTGATCGGGGTCTGGACCAGCTGCTTCATGCTGCTGTTCGCGCTCATTGCCGTGGCGCTGACCTGGATGCACTTCGCCATCCGCCGCATGGAGATGCGGGAATCGCCCGAGTTGGGCGGACCCAAGTACCTGCCCGAGCTTTCGGGCAATCCGCCGCCGGCAGATCGGCCTGCGGCCAGTGGATCAGACACGTCTGCCACGCCGACGCGCTGGTCCCGCACCAAGGGAGGCGGTTCATGAGCGATGCATCACCCAAGCCCGGCAAGACCTGGCTGGAGCGCTGGGAACCAAACGACGAGGCCTTCTGGCAGGAGCAGGGCCGCAAGTTTGCCTGGCGCACCCTGATCCTGACCACGGCAAGCCTGGTCATGGCCTTCATTGTCTGGTTCGTTATCTCGGCCCTGGTGGTGCGTTTGCCCAATGCCGGATTCGATTTCACCAGCGGGCAACTGTTCTGGCTGGCCTCCATGCCGGGATTGGCCGGTGGAACACTGCGCGTGGTGCATACCTTCCTGACGCCGATCTTCGGGACGCGCCATGTGGTCACCTTCTCGACCCTGTCGCTGCTGATCCCTCTAGTGGGTTGGTTCTTCGCGGTCCAGAATCCCGAAACCCCCTTCTGGATCCTGATGGTCCTGGCCTTTCTGGCGGGATTGGGTGGGGGCAACTTCTCGTCCTTCATGCCGTCCACCAGCCTGTTCTTTCCCAAGCGCTTGCAGGGTACGGCGCTGGCCATCCAGGCAGGGGTCGGGAACTTCGGGGTCAGTGTCGTGCAGTTCCTGACGCCCTGGGTCATCGGCTTCGCCCTGTTCGGCAGCATCTTCGCCGCACCGCAGATCGGTCCGGATGGCGAGAAGATCTGGCTGCACAACGCGCTATTGATCTACGTCCCCTTTGTCGTGGTGCTTTCAGCGCTGTGCTGGATCTACCTGCGCAGCGTGCCGGTTCGGGCCAACCTGCGCGAACAGTTCGACATCTTCGAACTGAAGCACGGTCTGATCATGACGATCCTTTACATCATGACCTTCGGGTCCTTTGCCGGGCTGGCTGCCACCTTCCCCCTGCTGATCCGCGAAAGCTATGGAGGCTTTTCCGATTCCCCGGATCCTCTGCTCTATGCCTTCATCGGGCCACTGCTGGGCTCGATCATGCGCGTGGTCGCCGGGCCGATCTCGGACCGCTATGGCGGCGCCAAGGTCACACAGGTGGCCGGCCTCGGCATGCTGGCCTGCGCCATCGGGGTCAGCTTCTTCCTGACGCCGGAGTCGATGGAGACCTTTCCACTGTTCCTGGGGTTCATGCTGGGGCTGTTCTTCTTTTCCGGCATCGGCAACGCCTCGACCTTCAAGCAGATGCCCATGCTGTTCCCGGCTCGCCAGGCCGCCGGCGTGATCGGCTGGACCAGTGCCATGGCGGCCTATGGGCCCTTTGCCGTGGGCATGTTCTTCGGGGTCTCGCTGTCCCTTTTCGGGCGCACCACCGAGGTCTTCTATCTGCTGGCCACCTATTACGCCGCCTGCATCCTCATCAACTGGTGGTACTACGCCCGCCGCAACGCCCCCAACCCCTGCTAGGCCGCGCTGCAAGGAGAGATTCATGAGCCATTTTCTCGACAAACTGATCTACTTCCGCCGTCCCCGGACGGACTTCTCCAACGGACATGGCGTGACCACCCACGAGAATCGTTCCTGGGAGGAGGCCTATCGCAAGCGCTGGCAGCACGACAAGGTCGTGCGTTCCACCCACGGCGTGAACTGCACCGGCTCGTGCAGCTGGAAGATCTACGTGAAGGGCGGGCTGGTCACCTGGGAAACCCAGCAGACGGACTATCCGCGTACGCGCCCCGACCTGCCCAACCATGAGCCGCGCGGCTGTTCGCGCGGTGCCAGCTATTCCTGGTACCTCTATTCTGCGGCCCGCGTGAAGTACCCGCTGGTGCGCAAGCGCTTGATCCGCCATTGGCAGGAAGCGCGCGAGACCATGGAGCCGGTAGCGGCCTGGGCGTCCATTGCCGGTGATCCCGAGAAGATGCGAGAGATCCGCAAGGTGCGCGGACGCGGCGGTTTCGTACGTGCGGACTGGGACACGGTGAACGAAATCATCGCGGCGGCCAATATCCACACGGCCAAGACCCATGGGCCCGACCGTATTGCCGGCTTCTCGCCAATTCCGGCCATGTCCATGGTCAGCTATGCGGCCGGCACCCGCTACCTTTCGCTGATGGGTGGCACCTGCCTGAGCTTCTATGACTGGTACTGCGACCTGCCGCCCTCCTCGCCGCAGACCTGGGGCGAGCAGACCGACGTGCCGGAGAGTGCCGACTGGTACAACTCCACATTCCTGGTGATCTGGGGGTCCAACGTGCCGCAGACCCGCACACCGGATGCGCACTTCTATACCGAGGTGCGCTATCGCGGCACCAAGAGTGCGGTGATCTCGCCCGACTACAGCGAGGCCTCGAAGTTTGCCGATCTGTGGCTGTCGCCGAAGCAGGGCACGGATGCCGCGCTCGCCATGGCCATGGGGCACGTGATCCTGCGAGAGTTCCATCTGGACCGCGAGGTTTCCTATTTCCGCGAATACTGCCGCAAGTATTCCGACATGCCCTTCCTGGTGCGCCTGAACGAGCAGGAGGGGCGCCTGGTCCCGGACCGTTTCCTGCGTGCCAGCGACCTGGCGGATCAGGGCGGCGAGAGCAACAATGCGGAATGGAAGCCACTGGCCTTCGATGGCAAGACCGGCAAGCTGGTGGTGCCCCAGGGTTCCATCGGATTCCGTTGGGGCGAGAAGGGCAAGTGGAACCTGGAGGAACGCACTTCGGCCGAAAAGGATACCGAGCTGTCGCTTTCGCTTGCCGACAGCCGAGACGATGTGAAGTCGGTGGCCTTCCCCTATTTCGGCGGGGGAGAGAACCCGCACTTCGAGGGCAACCCGATCAATGGCAATCCGGGGACAGACGTGCTGGAACGCAACCTGCCGGTGCGCCGCATCGAAACGGCGGAAGGCCCGGTCTGGGTGGCCTCTGTCTTCGACCTGCTTTGCGGGAATTACGGGCTGGATCTTGGGCTGGGCGGTGAGAGTGTCGCTACCTCCTATGACGACAACGTTCCCTATACCCCGGCCTGGCAGGAGCAGATCACGGGTGTGCCGCGCCAATCGGTCATCGCGCTCGCCCGCGAGTTCGCCCGCAATGCCGAGGAGACCCACGGCAAGTCCATGGTGATCCTGGGGGCCGGGCTGAACCACTGGTACCACACGGACATGATCTATCGCGGCATCATCAACCTTCTGGTCCTGTGCGGTTGCGTCGGGCAGAGCGGTGGCGGCTGGTCGCACTATGTGGGACAGGAGAAGCTGCGCCCGCAGACCGGCTGGTTGCCGCTGGCCTTCGCGCTCGACTGGGGCCGGCCGCCGCGCCAGATGAACAGCACCAGCTACTGGTATGCTCACACCGACCAGTGGCGTTACGAGAAACTGGCGGTGGACGAGGTGCTCTCGCCGCTGGCCGAGCGGGCGAAGTTTTCCGGCAGCCTGATCGACTTCAACGTGCGCGCCGAACGCATGGGCTGGTTGCCGTCCTCACCGCAGTTGGAGGAGAACCCCCTTGAGTTGACCCGCAAGGCGAAGGAGGCGGACAAGGCACCGGCGGACTATGTGTCCGGCCGCCTGAAGGACGGCTCGCTGCGCATGAGCTGTGAGGATCCGGACGACCCGCGCAATCATCCCCGCAACCTCTTCGTCTGGCGCTCCAACCTGTTGGGGGCCAGCGGCAAGGGGCACGAGTACTTCCTGAAGCACCTGGTGGGTGCCGATCATGGCGTGCAGGGCAAGGAGCTGGGCGCCGAAGGCGAACTGAAGCCCGAGGAGGTCGCCTGGCACGACGAAGCGCCGGAAGGCAAGCTGGACCTGCTGGTCACCATCGACTTCCGCATGTCGACCAGCTGCATGTACTCGGACATCGTCCTGCCCACAGCGACCTGGTACGAGAAAAACGACCTCAACACCTCGGACATGCATCCTTTCATCCATCCGCTGTCGGCAGCCGTGGACCCGGTCTGGCAGGCACGGACGGACTGGAACATCTTCAAGGGCCTGGCCCGCAAGGTCTCCGAACTCAGCCCTGGACATCTGGGAGAGGAGGAAGACCTGGTGCTCACACCACTGATGCACGATTCCCCGGGCGAGTTGTCCCAGGCGCTGGACGTGAAGGACTGGAAGAAGGACGAGATCGAGGCCGTCCCGGGCAAGACCATGCCGGCCATGACGGTGGTCAAGCGCGATTATCCCAACCTCTACCACCGCTTCACTTCGCTGGGCCCGCTGATGGAAAGCCAGGGCAACGGCGGCAAGGGCATGGCCTGGAAGACCGACGAGGAGGTCGAGTTTCTCAAGCAGCTCAACGGCACGGTGCGCGATCCCGTCAGTGGCGAGGAACGTGCCAGGATCGAGAGCGACATCGATGCCTGCGAGGTCATCCTGTCACTGGCACCCGAAACCAATGGGCATGTGGCAGTCAAGGCCTGGGAGTCGCTGAGCGGCACCACGGGCCGGGATCATGGGCATCTGGCCCTGCCGCGCGAGGACGACAAGATACGATATCGCGATGTGCAAGCACAGCCGCGCAAGATCATCTCGTCGCCGATCTGGTCGGGTCTGGAATCCGAGAAGGTCAGCTACAATGCCTGCTACACCAACGTGCACGAGCAGATTCCCTGGCGCACCCTGACCGGACGTCAGCAGCTCTATCAGGATCATCCCTGGATGCGGGCCTTCGGCGAGGCACTGGCCGTCTATCGTCCACCCATCGACACCCGCACGCTGAAGGGCTCGCACGGCGTGCGCGAGAACGGAAACAAGGAAGTTGTGCTGAACTTCATCACGCCGCACCAGAAGTGGGGCATTCACAGCACCTATACCGACAACCTGCTGATGCTGACCCTCTCGCGCGGCGGACCGATCGTCTGGATCAGCGAGGTCGATGCGGCCAAGGCCGACATCGAGGACAACGACTGGATCGAGTTGTTCAATGCCAACGGGGCGCTGACCGCGCGGGCCGTGGTCAGCCAGCGGGTCAAGGAAGGCATGTGTCTGATGTACCACGCCCAGGAGAAGGTGGTGAACGTCCCAGGCTCGGAGATCACGGGCCTGCGCGGTGGCATCCACAACTCGGTCACCCGTATCGTCACCAAGCCGACGCACATGATCGGTGGCTATGCCCAGCAAAGCTATGGCTTCAACTACTACGGCACGATCGGATCCAACCGCGACGAGTTCATCGTCTGCCGAAAGATGAAAACCGTTGACTGGATGGAGGCCGAGGGCCTGCCCGGTCGCACCACCGCCACGCCGGCAGCGGAATAGGGAGAGCACGCCATGAAAATTCGCGCACAGGTCTCCATGGTCCTGAACCTCGACAAGTGTATCGGCTGTCACACCTGCTCGGTCACCTGCAAGAACGTCTGGACCAATCGCGAGGGCATGGAATACGTCTGGTTCAACAACGTCGAGACCAAGCCGGGCGTCGGCTATCCCAAGGACTGGGAGAACCAGGATCGCTGGAAGGGTGGCTGGCAGCGCAAGAAGAACGGCAAGCTGGAGCCGCGCATCGGCGGGCGCTTCCGGGTCCTGGCCAAGATCTTCGCCAATCCCGACCTGCCCGAGATAGACGACTACTACGAGCCCTTCACCTTCACCTACGAACACCTGCAGACGGCGCCGGAAAGCCCCACTATGCCCACGGCGCGGCCGGTCTCGCTGATCAGCGGCGAGATCATGGAGAAGATCAACTGGGGGCCGAACTGGGAGGAGATCCTGGGTGGCGAGTTCTCGAAGCGCTCCCAGGACTACAATTTCCGGGACATCGAGAAGGAGATCTACGGGCAGTTCGAGCAGACCTTCATGTTCTATCTGCCGCGGCTGTGCGAGCACTGCCTGAATCCCACCTGTGTCGCTTCCTGCCCCTCGGGGTCCATCTACAAGCGCGAGGAGGACGGCATCGTCCTGGTGGACCAGGAGAAGTGTCGCGGCTGGCGCATGTGCGTCAGCGGCTGCCCCTACAAGAAGATCTATTACAATTGGCAGTCTGGAAAGGCCGAGAAGTGCACCTTCTGCTATCCGCGCATTGAGGCCGGGCAGCCGACGGTCTGTTCCGAGACCTGTGTGGGGCGCATCCGTTATCTGGGGGTCATTCTCTATGATGCCGATCGCATCGAGGAAGCGGCCAGCACACCGGATGAGAAGGACCTTTATGAAGCACAGCTGGATATCTTCCTGGATCCACACGATCCCGAGGTGATCCGCGAGGCGCGTGAGCAGGGCATTCCGGAGGCCTGGCTGGAAGCGGCCCAGAACTCCCCGGTCTACAAGATGGCCATCGAGTGGAAAGTCGCCTTCCCGCTGCACCCCGAATACCGCACGCTGCCCATGGTCTGGTACGTGCCGCCTCTCTCTCCGATTCAGGGGGCGGCCGAGGAAGGCCACATCGGGTTCGACGGCGAGATTCCCGATGCCCGCAACCTGCGTATACCCATGCAGTACCTGGCGAACCTGCTGACCGCGGGCGACGAGGAGCCGGTTCTGAACGCCATCCGGCGCATGTTCGCCATGCGGATCTTCATGCGGGACAAGCATGTGCACGGGCGGCTGAACAATCACATCGCGGGCGAAGTGGACCTGCTGCCCGAACAGATCGAGGAGATGTACAAGGTCATGGCGCTGGCCGCCTATGAGGATCGCTATGTCATCCCGACCACGCATCGCGAGGAGGTCGAGGACACCTACGACCTGCAAGGCGGCTGCGGCTTTTCCTTCGGCAACGGCTGCTCGGAGGGGGACAGCAGTGATGTGCGGCTGTTCGGCAAACCGAACTCCATACGGGGCGCCTTGAAGAAAGCGAGCCTGTCATGAAAAGCTTCCGCATCCTGGGCCTGCTGCTGACCTATCCCGAGCGGGAGATGATCGCTGCACTGGACGAAATGGAGTCGGTCCTGCAGGCCGAGTGCCTTCTGGGCCGCAGGGAGCTGGACAGCCTGCAGCCGCTGTTCACGCGACTGCGCTCTCAGGACCTGCTGGACCTGCAGGCAGACTACGTCCACCTGTTCGATCGTTCACGCCAGCTGTCCCTTCACCTTTACGAGCACCTGCATGGCGACAGCCGCGGCCGGGGCGAGGCCATGACGACGCTGTCCACGGTCTACAAGCTGAACGGCTTCGAACTGGCGGCCAACGAATTGCCGGACTATTTGCCGCTGGTCTGCGAGTTCGCCTCGCTGATCGAGGAGAAGGCGGCGCGCGCCCTGCTGGCCGATGCCGTCGATACCCTGGCGGCCATGGAGCGCTGTGCCCAGGCACGGGAGACGGATTACACTGCCGTCTTCTCGGTCCTGATCGCACTGTCCGCCCGCACGCCCGACGAGGAGGAAATTGCGGCCGTGCTGGCCGGCATGGCCAGCGAGCCGGAGTCTCTCGACGAACTGGATCGCGACTGGGAGGAAGAGCCCGTGACCTTCGGGCCAGGGGCCCCTTCCTGCTCGGGTCTGCAGAACCATGGCCCATCGACCATGCCGGGACAGGAGCCCTGAAGCCATGAGTGAATACCTGAACTATGCCGCTTTCGGCCTGTATCCCTATATCGCGCTGGCGGTCTTCCTGATCGGCAGCCTGGTCCGCTATGACCGCGACCCCTACACTTGGCGGTCGGGGTCCAGCCAGTTGCTGCGCAAGCGTCAGTTCGCCTGGGGCAGCTACCTCTTCCACATCGGTATCATCGGCCTGTTTCTGGGACATCTGGTCGGCCTGCTGACGCCGATCGTCATCTTTGATGCGATTGGAATATCCCATGCCGCCAAGCAGATGCTGGCGATCGTGGCGGGCGGAATCTTCGGGATCATGTGCTTTGCCGGCCTGACCCTGTTGATTCACAGGCGGTTGACCGATTCACGCATTCGCGCCACCAGCACGAAGATGGATATCTTCATCCTCTTCCTGCTCTATGCTCAGCTGATCCTGGGCTTGATCTCGATCCCGATCTCGCTGGGCCATCCCGAGGGGGACCAGATGATGGCTTTCATGCTCTGGGCCCAGAAGATCGTGACCTTCCAGGGTGGGGCCGCCGAATTGGTCACCAGCGCGCACTGGGTGTTCAAGCTGCACATCTTCCTGGGCCTGACGGTCTTCCTGGTCTTCCCCTTCAGTCGCCTGGTCCATATCTGGAGCGCGCCGTTTGGATATCTGACACGCAACTATCAGGTCGTGCGCAGCCGCAAGGCGGGAGGTGCAAGATGATCCGGGTCAATGGCAGCGAGATCAGCGAGGAGGCCATCGGCCGCGAGATGCAGTATCATCCAGCCGACAGTCGCGAGGAAGCCTGGGAGGAGGCCGCCCAGGCACTGGTGGTGCGCGAGCTGCTGATGCAGCAGGCGGTGGAGCAGGAAGTGGTGGTTCCCCCTCAGGCAGACGAGGAAGACGAGTCCACCGAGGAGGAGCGGCAGATCGATGCCCTGCTGAAGCAGGAGCTGCAGATTCCCCAGCCGGACCGCGAAGCCTGCCGGCGTTTCTACGACAACAACAAGAACCGCTTCCGAAAGCCGGATCGTTTCCAGGTGGCGCATATCCTGTTGCCGGCTGCACCCGAAGACGAGGCTGCCCGTGAAGCGGCCCGGGTCCATGCGCAGGAGCTGCTGGATATCCTGCTGGAAACGCCCGAGCGTTTCGGGCCGCTGGCCCGCGAACACTCCGCTTGCCCCTCGAAAGAGGAAGACGGCGACCTGGGATGGGTCGTGAAGGGCCAGACCGTGCCGGAGTTCGAGACCTTTCTCTACGAGGGGCGGCCCGGAGAGCTTATCCCGACGCCCGTGCCGACCCCCTATGGCTATCACGTGGTTCACCTGAAGGCCCGGGAAGGCGGCGAGGAGATTGCCTTTGAGGAGGCGGAGGAAACAATCGCCGCCTATCTGCAGGAACAGACCTGGCGGCGTGCCGTGCGGCAGTACATCTCGATCCTGGCCGGCCAGGCGGAGATCGAGGGACTGGAGATCGAGGCGGCCGGCTCGCCCCTGGTTCAGTAGAGGGGCTTTCGGACATGATGGGCGCCGGCTGGGAGAAGGGGACGGGAAACAATCCGGCCGCTCCAGGCGCGCTGCTGCTGATGCCGGTGGACACCAGCCTGTTCGAAAGGCCTCTGGATCATCTGGCCGCCGAGAACGCGCGTCTCTTGAGGGTCTGTGCCCAGCTTGAAATCATTGCCCTAAACGCATCCCGTCTGGCCCAGCACAGCATTCCCGTCCTGGTGCCCTATCTGCGCTGGGACTACCCCGCGCATCTGGACTGGCTGGAACGCAGTTTCCTTCCCCTGCTGGAGGCGGCCTGCTTTGTGGGGGATACCGTGAGCGAACCGATCGCGCAGTTGAGCCTGGAACACGGCCAGGACCGCAGCAAGGCTGTACGCCTGGCCGGCCTGCTGGCGGACTACGGCCAGGGTTCGAGCGAAGGTCTCGAGACGAAGGTCAAGCTGGCCAGCGAGACCTTTGCGGATACGCAGAAGCGCCATGTGGCCTGGCTGGAGATGACGGTCTTTCCCCTGGCCCAGGAGCGCTTGACGGCAGAGCAGTTAAAGGAGCTGGTGCGCAGCCTGGAGGAACACTACAAGCGATAGGGGACGGCTGGGCGGACTCCTGTCGCCAGGGCCTGGGTCCGGGTTAGTTCACCGGCATGATGAAGCCGGTCTGACGGTCGATCTCAAGCTTTTGGACGAGGGAACCGTCCTGGGTGACGATCTCGGCTGTGATGCGGTTGTCGTCCGCCTGCTCGATATCGCCAAGCTTGATGTTGGGGTTGCCCTGCCAGGCGAGGCGCTGTTCCAGCATCTGCCGCACATCCCCTGTGGAGAGTGGTTCGGTCAGGGGCTGGCCTGTTCCGTAACCGGGGCCCATGCCATAGCCGGAACCCATTCCGTAGCCTGGCCTCATGCCATAACCAGGGCCCATCCCGTAACCAGGTCCGGGACCAGGTCCGGGACCAGGGCCATAGCCTTGCCCATAGCCAGGACCAGGCCCGTAGCCCTGCCGGGGTCCGTAGCTGCGTCGATCATCGTAGCCGGGGCCCATGCCATCGCCCATCATGGGATGCTCGTACCAATCCTGTGTGCCGTGATGCGGGCCCCAGTGATACATGCCGGAGTAACCATGGGGCCTTGCCTTGGTATCATGCGCCAGGGCTGCTCCAGCAGTTGCTGCCAGGCCGGCGGAGATCATTGCGGCCACCAGAGTTGTCTTGATCGTGTTCGTGTTCATTGCGCGCTCCAGGGAATGTCGTTGTTGCACGGATTACGCGTCCAACTATGAGAGCCTGCGCGGGACCTGCCTTGATGCAGGTTAACGCAAGGGCATGTTGTCGGGGCTTGAAGTGCGTCCCCATATGACAGGGAAGCGCAATGCGGCAGGAGAGGAGACAGGGTCATGAAAGTGGAGAAACTGGAGTTCACGGGACATACGGGCGAGGCCCTGGCCGCACGCCTGGATCGTCCGGAGGGGGAGGTGCGGGCGGTTGCGCTGTTTGCGCACTGCTTCACCTGTACGAAGGACCTGGCTGCGGCCCGGCGCATCGCCGCGCGGCTGGCGGCCCTGGGCATTGCGGTGCTGAGGTTCGACTTCACCGGACTGGGCCATTCCGAAGGCGAGTTCGCAAACACCAATTTCTCGTCCAATGTCGAGGATCTGGTGCTGGCGGCGCGGGAGCTGGAGGAACGCGACCTGGCGCCCGATCTGCTGATCGGTCATTCCCTGGGTGGGGCTGCGGTCTTGAAGGCGGCCGCCGATATCGCCTCGGCCCGGGCGGTGGTCACGATCGCCGCACCGACTGCCCCCGAGCATGTCCTGCGTCATCTGGGGGCCGACCTGGAGCGGATCCGCCAAGAGGGTTCGGCAGAGGTCCAATTGGGAGGACGCCCCTTCGTCCTGACGAAACAGTTCATCGAGGACATCGAGGAAAGCGTGCTTGCCCGGTCCATCGCGGACCTGGACCGTCCCCTTCTGGTCCTGCATGGCCCACGGGATGCGGTCGTCGGTATCGAGAACGCCAGCGAGATCTTCCTGGCCGCAAAGCATCCCAAGTCCTTCATCACCCTGGATGACGCCGACCACCTGATCAGCAAGGCCGACGATGCGGAGTATGTGGCCGAGGTGATTGCGGCTTGGTCACAGCGCTACCTGAAACTGCCGGCAGAAAAGCCGGCGGCCAACGCACCGGAGGGCGTGGTGCGTGTCAGCGAGGCCTCAACCAGCGGTTTTCGCCAGGATGTCGTGGTGGATGGCCGCTACCAGCTGACGGCCGACGAGCCCGCTTCTCACGGCGGCACCGAGGCCGGGCCCAGCCCCTATCAGTTCCTCTCCACGGGACTTGGTGCCTGCACGGCCATGACCATACGCATGTATGCGCGCCACAAGGACTGGCCGCTGTCGCATGTGTCGGTGGATGTGAGCCACGACAAGCGGCACGCCGAGGACTGCGCGGAGTGCGAAACGCGAGAGGGGAAGGTTGATGTCTTCCGCCGGAGGGTGTGGCTGGAAGGAGATCTTTCGGACGAACAACGCCAGCGCTTGCTGGAGATTGCGGACAAGTGCCCGGTGCACCGGACACTGCATTCCTCGTCCGTGATCAAGACCGAGCTTGCGGACGAGGAATGAGGGTGTCTTGTCGGGTGGGGGACGTTACGCCACCCACTCGCTGACAGGTGCGTTGGCCTCGTGCAGGGGCTGCGTGATGACGTCGACCAGGGTCGGGCCGTCGGCCTCGAAGGCGGCCTTCAGGGCACCGCGCAGGTCTCCGGGCTGTTTCACGGACCAACTCTTCAGTCCGAAGGCCTCGGCCACCCTGGCATGGTCGGTGCGGTCGAAGTCCACCGAGAAATAGCGTTCGCCGAAGCCGCTCTTCTGGCCGGCCTTGATCCAGCCATAGACGGCGTTGGAGGCCACCACCACGGTGATCGGTGCCTTCATGCGCACGAGGGTTTCCAGTTCGCCGGCGTTGAAGCCGAAGCTGCCGTCGCCCACGAAGGCCACGACACGGGCGTTCGGGCGCGCATAGCAGGCGCCCAGTGCGCCCGGCATGGCATAGCCCAGTGCACCGTGAGCGCGGTTCGAGATGAAACGGCGCCCTGATTCTTCCAGCCGGTAGTAGGCCGAGATATAGGGGCAGGGCGTGCCAGGATCGGCCACGATGACCGAATCCTTCGGAAGCAGCGCCTGCATCTCATGCACGATGCGTTCGGGCCGGATCAGGTCGTCTTCCAGGGCCGCCAGGCGGTCGAAGTCGGCAAAGCGCGCCTTCCAGAGTTCGGCGGCACGTCGCTCGGATGCCTGGCGCCGTTCGGTGCGGTCGCCGGCCTCGGCCTGCACGCGGTTCAGGATTTCCTTCAGCGCCGGCCGGGCATCGCCGATGACAGCGACATCGGTTGGATAGTTGGCCCCGATGACACCGGGATCGGCGTCGATGTGCACGATCTTGCAGCTGCCCGCCTGGGGATGGCGCCAGCGCTCGGTGGTGACCGATCCGGCGCGGCAGCCCACCAGCAGGATCAGGTCGGCCGCGTCGATCACCTCGCGCGCCGCCATCGTGCCGCCGTTGCTTCCCACGACCCCCAGGGCCAACGGGTGCTGCTCGGAGATGACGCCCTTGCCGCTGATGGAGGTGGCCACAGGCGCGCCCAGGGCTTCGGCCAGGGCCGTGAGTTCGCCGCTGGCGCCGGCATTGAGCGGTCCGCCACCGCAGATGATGATCGGGTTCTTGGCCTTCACCAGCAGTTCGGCAGCCGCATCCAGGCTGTGACCGTCCGGCGTCTGGGGGGCGGCCGGATAGTGCCCGAAGGTGTCGTCGGCCCAGACGGAGGCCTGGTTGACCGGCTGCTTCTGCACGTCGAAGGGCAGGCCGATATGCGCGGCCCCGGGCTTGCCGGTGGTCATCTGCCGGAAGGCCTGGCGCAAGGTGTTGGGAATCTGTTCTCCCTGGTCGATCACGCTGTTCCACTTGGTGACCGGGCGGAACAGGCTTTCCTGGTCCAGTTCGGTGAGCGTGTACTTGCCACGTCCGCCGACCCCGATGTCGGTGGTGACGCCAAGCACGGGAATCGAGGATTCGTCCGCTTCGACCAGACCCGGCAGGATGTAGGTCGCGCCGCCGCCGCTGGGGCCTTCACAGACGCCGACTCGTCCCGACAGGCGTGCATAGACATCGGCCATGTAGGAGGCTGAACGCTCGTCGCGTGTCAGGATGTGCGTCATCCCGTGGTCGAGCTGGTACAGGGCATCGTAGAGCGGCAGGCTGGTATCGCCACACAGCCCGAAGATGTGTTTCACGCCATGCTGTTGAAGTACGCGCACGAAGGCTTCCGCCCCCGTCATCCGGTTCGTCTTGTTGTCCGTGGTCAAGGGTCCACTCTCTTCTTGTTATGGGTCTTTCACTCAGCCGTGGTTCGCAGAACCGTTCATGGCCTGTGTCACGTAGATGTAGGCGTAGCCGCGCTTGAGCATCTCGACGATCTGGTCCATGCGCCGTGTGATGTGCTGGCGCATGACGACCGCGGCGGCTTCGGCTTCGCCGTCCAGCAGGTGTTGCACCACCTGGCGGTGCTCGCCCTGGGTGACATCGCGGCGCGTGTCGGTCATGTCCACCCAGCGCACGAAGTAGATGCGCGTGTTGATGCTCTTCAGGGTCTCCAGCATCTGCCGATTGCGGCTGAGCTCTGCCATCCACTCGTGGAACTTCATGTCCAGCGCCACCATGCGGTCCACATCCGTGGGGTCCGGCAGTTCCGCTGTCTCGAGCAGGAAGGCCTGGACCTCCTCCAGCTCCGCCCGGCTCGCCCGCTCGGCCACCCGGCGCACGATGCCAACCTCAAGCTCCTCGCGCAGCTCGTAGAGATCGAAGATCTCCTTGGTATCCAGTTCGCGGCAGGAGAAGCCCCGGTTCACCGAAAAGGTCAGCAAGTCCTCTGCCGTCAGGCGGTTCAGCGCCTCGCGCAGCGGCGTGCGGCTGACGTTCAGCTCCTTGGCCAGTTGAAGCTCGTTGATCCGCTCCCCAGGCCGAAGCGCAAAGGTCATCGCACGCTGGCGAATCTCGGTATACGCCCGCTCAACAGACGCACCGCGCGTCGAACGTGCCTCGCTATCCTTCGACATTGTCCTCAGTACGCAATAGTGTATGCAATATGCTGATAATCCTGCAACTGCACCCCGGTCTTGTCAACTTCCTTCCGCCCTCTTCAAGCCTCGTAATTTCAGGCGTCGCCTCGTTGATACAGGTGCCCGACCTAAGGGTACGCGCCCCCAGAATGGCATGCCATTTGAGGCTGAAGGGAAATCCGTGATCCGGCTGGTCAGATGGATTATGCCTGTTCGGCAAGCTGACCTGAAGATCAAAAACGACACTGGGGACACATCGGTCTTGGACGTCAACTGGATGGATTTCACCTACCTGATCGCCGCACTGGCCGCAGCCGGGGTGGCGGCGGGTATACTGGCCGGCTTGCTAGGGGTTGGTGGCGGCATCGTCATCGTGCCTGTCCTTTTCAGCAGCCTGCTTCTGGTCGGGGTGGATCCTGCCATCTGCATGCACATCGCAGTGGGCACCTCCCTGATGACCATTGTCGCGACCTCCCTGTCCTCGGCCCGGGCACATCATCGCAGGGGCGCTATCGATTGGACCCTGGCGAAGCGTTGGGCCCTGGCCATTGCCCTGGGCGCCGTGGCCGGCGGCCTGGTCGCGCGTTTCCTGGACAGCCAGGAGCTGTCGCTGTTCTTTGCGATCGTGGCGATGGCGGTCGCCATCTACCTGACGGTGCGCAAGGAAGGCTCACAGCTCTTTGCAGGACTGCCCAAGGGGGCGAAGGCACAGCCAATCCCGCTGCTGATCGGTTTTGTTTCCTCCCTGATCGGCATTGGGGGCGGTACCTTCACCGTCCCGGTGCTCAGTTCCTGTGGCTATCCCGTGCGTAACGCCGTGGCCACCTCATCCTTCTTCGGCCTGCTGATCAGTCTGCCCGGCGCTCTGACCTTCATGGCCTCTGGCTGGGGTGACCCGCGCCTGCCGCCCTTGTCGCTGGGGTATGTCAGCCTGTTGGGCTTTGTCATCATCGCGCCGCTGACGACCTTGGCGGCCCCCTGGGGGGCCAGGATGGCCCATGTCGTTTCGCCCAATATACTGCGCCGCCTGTTTGCCATCTTCCTGGCGCTCACAGCCATAAAGATGGGCTACAGCGCGCTGGCCTGATTTTCCGTCGATACCTGTTGTGCCGCGTTTCACCGGAAAGGACCTCACCCCATGACCCAGTTGCCCGCCCGCAATCAGATCTTCCTGGATCATGTTGCTCATTTTGTTCCTTCACTTGAGGATGCCAGTGCTGCCATGGAGGCCGCCGGCTTCGTGCTGACGCCCTTCACGCGTCAGCAGAACCGTACGCCCGAGGGTATGGTGCCATCGGGCATGGCCAACCGCTGCATCATGCTGGACGAGGGCTACATCGAACTGTTGACCGCAGTGAGTGAGACAGAGTTGTCCCGGCAGTTTCAACAGGCCGTGGAACGCTATGTGGGCCTGCACCTGATCGCACTGGCCTGCGGCGACGCCGAGGCGGCTCATGCCCATCTGGAGCGCGAAGACTTCGCACCCAATGAGCCGGTCAATCTGACGCGCCCGGTCGAGGGAGAAGAGGGCGAGGAGATGGAAGCCCGATTCACGGTCCTCCGCGTGAATCCGGGGATCATGCCCGAGGGGCGAATCCAGATCCTGGAGCACCATACCGAGAAGGCCGTCTGGCAACCGCGTTTCAAGGCACACGACAATGCCGTGCGTTCGCTCAAGGCCGTGCTTCTGGTGGTCGAAGACCCCCAGGAGGCCGCCGTTCGCTTCGGTCGATTCTGCGGCCGTCCCTCCGAGGCCTGTGGCGACGGGAAATTCAGGCTGGAGCTGGATCGGGGCAGCTGTGTCTTTCTGAGCCGCGAAGCGGCCAGCGCGCAATTACCCTGGCTGAAGGAAGGGCTACAGGCGCCCTGGATGGCCGTCCAGGCCCTTGGCTCCAGCGATCTTCCCAGGACGGTCGAACGCTTTTCGGCCGCCGGGTTTACCGTCATTGCCGGATCAGTCGAGAGCGGCGAGGTGACCTTCCGCCTGCCGGCTGCCCTGGGCGGCTACCTGAGCGTCGTTGCTCATGACGCTCAGCCTTCCTGGGCTGCCTGAGAGCGCCGGCTGGCGAACCACAGCCAGCCGGCCAGTACGGCAAATATCGCAAGGCCGACAATGGACGCCCAGAGGCTGGGGTGCAGCAATCCCCCCGCCGCCGGCAGCAGCAGCAGGCGTTCGACCAGGTGCAGGCGGCGGAACAGGAAACCTTCCAGCATCACGTTGAGGGCGATCACCCCGAACAGGGCCATGGCGGAAACCACCAGGGCATCCAGGATATTGGCATCGATGCCGAGGATCTCGGGATGGACCGCGAAGAGGAAAGGCAGCACGAAGCCGGGCAGTCCAAGCCGCACGGCCATGAAGCTGGTTCGGAAGAAGCTGCCGTCCGCGATCTTCGAGGTCACCAGACAGCAGATGGCCACCGGCGGTGTGATGGCCGAGACATTGGCGAAGAAGAAGACGAAGAAGTGGGCTGCCAGCAGCGGCACGCCGAGTTCGACCAGCGCCGGTGCGCCCATCAGGGCCACCAGGATGTAGGAGGCCGAGGTCGGCAGGCCCAGCCCGAAGGCAATACAGGCCAGGGCCGCCACCATCAGCAGCAGCGCAAGGTCGCCGCCAGCCAGCTCGAGCATCCAGAAGGAGAGTTTCTGGGCGAAGCCGGTAACGGTGAGGACCTCCACCAGCACGCCGATCACCGCGACGACGATGCCGATCTGGGCGCCACGCAGGGCCGCATCATAGGCGGTGCGCGCGCCGAGCTTGATGATGTTGACGATGATGTTGGCCAGGCCACGCCAGTGGAAGGCAAGTTCGCGCAGAACATAGAGCCCCAGCAGGATGCCGGCTGCGTGCAGGGAAACGCGCCCCGGCAGGTTGGTGATCAGCAGCATCGTGATCAGGTAGGCGATAGCGATGAAGAAGTGGGCATTCCACAGGCAGGTGCGCCACATGGAATGCTCCACCTCCAGTTCCTTCTGCATGGTCTCGTCGGCCGAGGCATCCAGGTCGAACTTCACGGCACGCAGGTGCACCGCGAACATCAGGTAGAGGTAGTAGATCAGTGCCGGGAAGGCGGCGGCGATGATGATTTCGCCATAAGGGATGCCAGTCAGTCCGACGATCAGGAAGGCGGCCAGGCCCATCATCGGCGGCGTGATCTGTCCGCCGGTGGAGGAGACCGCCTCTACGGCGCCCGCGAATTCCGGCTTGAAGCCGACTCGCTTCATCAGCGGTATTGTCAGCGCACCGGTGGAAGCGGCGTTGGCCACGCTGGAGCCCGAGACCATGCCCATCATGCCCGAGGAGATGATGGCAATCTGCGCCGGTCCAGCGCGGGTCTTTCCGCCGATACGGAAGGCCACCTGCATGATGAAGTCGATGCAGCCGGTCATCTTCATGGCGGCGGCCATCACCATGAAGGGAAAGATCGTTCCCGCCGAAAGCTCGGCCAGGCTGCCCAGCAGGCCGCTGAAGTAGGGAATCGAGGTATAGCCGATCAGGCGCTTGAGCGTGATGCCGCCATGATAGAGCAGGCCCTGGGGCAGGAGATCTCCGAAATAGCCGTAGAGCAGGCCCACGACGGCGATCGCGCTGACCACCCAGCCCCACTCGCGCAACGAGGCATAGAGACATATGCCCAGGAAGACCCAGGCGACAAGCATGTCGGTGCTGTTGGGCAGGAAGGAGCGCTGGCTGGTGAGCGCATGATGTTCGGTGAAGATGTAGAAGATCGCCACCGCTGCCACGATGGCGAGCAGCAGGTGGACAATCTTCGAAACCGCGCTTTTCGTATGCGCGGCGGCAAAGAGGAAGATCAGGGCCGCAGCCCCACCCACGTGCGCAATCTTGAACTGGCCGGACGGCAGCGTGTAGGTGAGTACCTGCACCACATGCGTCAGCACGAAGACAATCGCGGCCAGGCCGAAGAGCAGCGTGATACGCGGGTCGCCGGCATCCTCATCCGTGAAGATGCCGGCGAGACGCTGAAAGGGTCCTTTCATGTAGGGTCCTGCGGTCCTGTTTCCTTGAGCGAGAGCGTTATTATTCCGCTTCGGTCATGGAGTCGGACCAGAGGTCGTTCTCCTTGTAGTACTTGGCAGCGCCTTTGTGGATGGGGAAGCCGTCCACAAGGTACTGGGCACCGAACTCCAGGTTGATGTCCTTGAACTGGACGCCCAGGTCCTGGACCGAGTCGGTGTTCTCGAAGATGGCCTGCATGATTTCGTAGCCCACCTCCTCGGAGACATCCGGAGAAGCGGCGAGTACGCCGGAGAAGGAAGCCCCCTGGATATCCTCGTCGATACCTTCGGCGGAGCCGGCCGGGATCGTGCCGAACATGATGCCCGGGTTCAGTTCCTTCGCCTTTTCCATGACCTCGTCCGGAATCGGCAGGATGCGCACCTCTGTGGTCGAGGCCAGCTCGGAAAGGATCGGCGACGGACGACCGTTGGTCAGCAGCGAGGGGATGCAGTCCACGGAATCGCCGCGCAGGGCATCGTAGCTTTCACGCCAGGAGCCGTAGGTCCACTCGATATCGTCCAGGATACCGGCGGCCTCGAAGAGGACCCCCCACATGGTGGCCGTGGAACTGCCGGCCGGCGAGGGCATGCAGCGGCGCCCGCGCAGGTCCTCCAGGGTGTGGATGTCACTGTCGGCGCGTACCATGGGCGTGCAGTTGAACAGGGTATAGGCGAACATCTGATGGACCGTGATGGGCTCCGGATAGGGGTCGTTGCCCTCGAAAGCCGGCTGCCAGTCGGTGGAGGTCGTCTGGCCCATCTGGATGACGCCCTCATGGAACAGCTGCATGTTCTCGGTGCCGCCGCTGGTGGACATGGAGGCGTTCTCGATGTCGGTGTTGCGGTTCACCGTGTTGGCCAGGCCCTCGATGATGACATAGCCGGTCGAGCCCTGGGAGGACGAACCCCACTGAAGACTCTGCTGGGCGAACACGCTGGTGGTGTGCAGGCCGAGGCTACCGGCGGCAGCGCCCGCAGCGCCGAGGCGCAGCGCATCGCGACGGGAAAGCTCGGAAAGATTAAATCGGTTGGATTGGCGTGACATATATAGTCTCCCTATTATTGTGGATATACTTGTCTGTATACAGGAAATTATGCAGCATGAAGAGCCGGACGCAAGCCTAAATGCCATAGAGCATACCCCCGAATCTTCCTTCGATGCCAGTCCGGAAGCGGCGACTGAAAGCCAGTGGTTGCGGCGGACTGGAGGCCAATTCAACAATGACGAGACGAGAGAGCATAGAGCAATGACACGGCCAGGAGACTTCACGACACGTCCGGAACTGCGCGGCACCTTCGGTGTTGCCGGCTCCACGCACTGGACAGCCACTGCCGTGGCCATGGGTGTCCTCGAGCGTGGGGGCAATGCCTTCGATGCGGCCGCGGCCGGGGGGTTCGTGCTGCAGGTAGTGGAACCGCACCTGAATGGCCCTGGTGGCGAGGTGCCGATCCTGACCTATTCCGCCAACCGGGATAAAATCGAAGTCGTCTGCGGCCAGGGAACGGCCCCCGCCGCGGCTTCGGCCAAGGGTTTTCGTGACATGGGCCTGGACCTGGTGCCCGGCACCGGTCTTTTGCCCGCCACCGTTCCCGGCGCCTTCGGGGCCTGGCTGCGGATGCTGGCCGATCATGGAAGCATGCCGCTGCGCGAAGTGCTGGAACCCGCCATCTTCTATGCCGAGCAGGGCTTTCCGCTGGTGCCCAAGATCGTCAACGCGCTGCGTGCCGTGGAGCCGCTGTTCCGCAATGACTGGCCGAGTTCCGCCGAGGTCTATCTTTCATCCAACGGTCATCCGCAGGAAGGCGACCTGTTCCGCAATCCGGGCCTGGCGGCCACTTACCGCCGTATTGTCGAGGAAGCGGAATCTGCTGGTCGCGATCGTGAAACCCAGTTGGAGGGGGCACGCAAGTGCTGGTACGAGGGCTTCGTGGCCGAGGCCATCGACAGCTTCTACCGCACGCAGGAGCTGAAGGATTCCACCGGGGAACACCATAGCGGCCTTTTGACCGGCCAGGATATGGCCAACTGGCAGGCGACGGTGGAAGCGCCCGCGACTTATGACTATCACGGCCTGACGGTCGCCAAGTGCGGGCCCTGGAGCCAGGGGCCCTTCATGCTTCAGCAATTGGCCCTGCTGCGTGACCTGCCGTTGGGTGACCTGCCGCCGGACGGGGCGGACTTCATTCATACGGTCGTGGAGGCGGCCAAGCTGGCCTTTGCCGACCGCGAGGCCTGGTATGGAGATTCAGCCGGAGAAGTGCCGCTGGAGACCCTGCTCTCCGATGCCTACAACGCCGAACGGCGCAAACTGATGGGCGAGCGGGCTTCTGAAGATTTCCGTCCCGGTGCGCCGGATGGGCGCCGGCCGGTGCTGCCGGACTACGAGGTGGCCGGCGAGAACAGCATCGACGTGAACGCCATGCTGGGTGTTGGCGAGCCGACGGTCTCGAAAGCCGGCGAGGAGGAAACCGACAGCACGGGGGCACTGCGCGGGGACACCTGCCACATCGACGTGATCGACCGATGGGGCAACATGGTGGCGGCCACGCCCAGCGGCGGCTGGTTTCAGTCCAGTCCGGTGGTGCCCGAACTGGGGTTCTCACTGTCCACCCGCGCGCAGATGTTCTGGTTGCAGGACGGCCTGCCCAGTACGCTTGCGGGCGGCAAGCGCCCACGCACCACGCTGACACCTTCCATGGCGCTCAAGCACGGCAAGCCTTACCTGGCCTGGGGAACACCCGGCGGCGATCAGCAGGACCAGTGGTCGCTGAGCTTCCTGCTGCGCCATTTGCATCACGGCTACAACTTGCAGGAGGCTATCGATGCGCCCTCCTTCCACAGCGAACACCCGCCCAGTTCCTTCTGGCCGCGCCTGGCCAAGCCGAACGTCCTGCTGGTCGAGGGCCGCATGCCCAGGGCGACCGTGGAAGAGCTGAAGCGGCGCGGACATGACGTGAGTGTCGGCGAGGACTGGTCGGAAGGTCGCCTGTCGGCCTGTTCCCAGGAGACACGCAACGGCATGCGCTACCTGCGGGCCGGGGCCAATCCGCGCGGCATGCAAGGCTATGCCGCCGGCCGGTAAAGCCCCTAAGAGACTGACGTTATCACGAAAAGGAGCAGACAATGGATTTGGGACTGAAGGACAAGCGCGCCCTGGTTTTCGCCTCCACCAAGGGACTGGGCCGCGCCATTGCCACCGCCCTGGCAGCAGAAGGGGCGCAGGTGATCGTCTCGGGGCGCTCCGATACGGAGCAGGTGGCCCGCGAGATTGCCGCCGAGACCGGTGCCCAGGTGCAGGGCATTGCCTGTGATCTGCACGAGCGCAGCCAGGTGGACAGCCTGATCGACCAGGCGGAGCAGGCCATGGGCGGCATCGACGTACTGGTTCTGAATGGCGGTGGACCACCGCCCAAACCGGCCCTGGGCGTCGAGGACTCGGAATGGTCGCTCTGGTTCGAGCGCATGGTGGGGAACTTGATCCATGCCGCCACACGCTGCCTGCCGGACATGCGCGAACGCGGCTGGGGGCGGCTGTTGACCGTGGCCTCCTCGGCGGCGGTGCAGCCGGTGCCCAACATGGCGCTGTCCAACAGTCTGCGTGCCTCGCTGCTGGCCTGGAACAAGACGCTTTCGTCCGAAGTCGCAGCCGATGGCGTGACCTGTAACGTCATCCTGCCCGGACGCATCGACACCGATCGCGTGGCACAGCTGGATGCCGCCCGCGCGGAACGCGAGCAGCGACCCCTGGACGAGGTGCAGAAGAGCATCCTGACCGAGATTCCGGCGCGTCGTTACGGCCAGCCCAAGGAATTCGGCGAGGTTGCGGCCTTCCTCTGTTCCGAACGGGCCAGTTTCGTCACCGGTACCACACAGCGTGTCGACGGGGGGCAGATCCGGGCCATCTGAGCCCGGGCCTGCGCCGCAGCCGCCTCCAACAGATCAGAACGAAACGGATTCCATGAAGACAGTCGGACAGCTCGTCGTCGATTCCCTGGCCGCCCAGGGGATAGACCGCCTTTTCTGTGTGCCGGGGGAAAGCTACCTGGGCTTGATGGAAGCCCTGCACGGGCATGACCAGATCGACACCGTGGTCTGTCGCCACGAATCCGGGGCCGGGTTCATGGCCCTGGCCGATGCGCGCATGACCTGTCGGCCCGGCGTGGCCTGTGTCAGCCGCGGTCCCGGAGCCTGCAATGCGGCCATTGCCGTGCACACCGCCCAACAGGACGGCGTGCCCTTCATCCTCTTCGTGGGGCAGGTGGCCAAGGACGACGTGCGCCGCGATTCCTTCCAGGAAATCGACTACGGCCAGATGTTCGGGCGCATCGCCAAGTGGACAGCGGAAGTGACCGATCCGAAGCGCATGACGGAGACCCTGCTGCGCGCTTTCCAGGTCGCCACCACGGGCCTGCCGGGACCGGTGGTGATCGCCGTGCCGGAGGATGTGCTGACGGCCCAGGTGGAAGCGGCCACGGTTCAGCCGCAGGCCAGGGTTCAGGCCGCGCCGGACCCGGCTGCGCTGGAGCAACTGCGCGGCTGGCTGGCCGAGGCCGAGCGGCCCCTGCTGCTGGCCGGCAGCGGCCTGGAGAACGAGGCCGGGCGGGTGGCCCTGAAGGAACTGGCCGAGGCATGGAACCTGCCGGTGCTGGTCTCCTTCCGGCGCCAGGACCTGTTCGACAACGACCATCCGCTCTATGCCGGGGACATGGGCCTGTCCAATCCACCCAGCCAGCTGGAGCTGCTGCGGCAGTCGGACCTGCTGGTCACTCTGGGAGCGCGGCTGTCCGACATCACCAGCCAGGGCTACAGCTTTCCCGAGATGGTGCGGCCCGAGATGCGCCTGGCCCATGTGCATGCCGATCCTGATGTGCTGGGCATCCATTTCGCGGCCGACCTGGCGCTCGCTTGCGATCCAGTGATCTGTGCCGAGGCCCTTGGAACGCCGGCCGCCGAACTGCCGGACCGGCAGGACTGGCTGTCGGCTCTGGCGCGCGAACGCGCGAGGATCCGGGCCGTGACGGACAGCGAGCAGCCGGACGGCATCCCCTTCGCCCGGGTGGTGGAGACGGTCGGCACGCACCTGGGTGAGGATGCCATCGTCACGGTGGATGCGGGCAGCTTTGGTGCGCCGATCTATCGCGCCATTCCCTTCAGGCCGCCGCAGCGCCTGCTCTCGCCGATCTCGGGCGCCATGGGCTTCGGTGTGCCGGCGGCTGTGGCGGCGGGCCTGCGCATGCCCGAGCGGCCCATCGTCTGCTTCGTGGGCGACGGCGGTCTCTTGATGACCGGCAGCGAGCTGGCCGTGGCGCTGGAGCGCAAGCTGCCGCTGAAGGTGATCGTCGCAGAGAACAAGGTCTATGGCTCGATCCTGCTGCACCAGGAGCGGGACTACCCCGGCCACTGGACCGGCACCACCTTCACCAACCCGGACCTGGAGGCCATCGGCGCTGCCTATGGCTGCGAGGTGACGCGTCTGGAGAACCTCTCCGACTTGGAGCACCTGCCCGAGCTGATCGCCCGGCCCGGACCGCAGTTCATTGTGGTGACCAGCAGTGTGGAGGCCCTACTGGCCCCGGTGCGGCCGGGTGGGAAGCACGAGGGGTAGCCATTCGATCACCCGTTGCTCAAAGCGCTTGGCAAGGTTTGTGTATCCTGGGCAGACTGCACTGATTCGTCGTTCCGAGCTGGGACGCCATGGTTGGGTGCAGTGTGATCGGATCGGAGTGGTATAGTGAATAGCAGTCAGGTTTCTCGTAGCGAGGCGGCCTACCAGAAGCTGAAGGATGCCATCAAGAAAGGCGGCATGGCGCCCGGCACCCGGGTGCGGGAGGTCGAGATCGCCGAGCGTTTCGGGATCAGCCGGACGCCGGCTCGCGAAGCGATTCGCCGTCTCGAGTCCGAAGGTCTGATCTCCATCGAGCCGCACAATGGAGCTGTCGTTTCCAAGCTGGATCATCAGCAGACCATGGAACTTTACGACATGCGCGAGGTCCTGGAGGGCACGGCCGCCAGCTTTGCGGCGCGTCACGCGTCAACGGCCGAGTTGGAGGAACTGGAGGACCTCATCGCTTCGGAAACCGAGGTGGCGGAAGACCCTGATCAGTTGGCCAATCTCAACCGCCTGATCCATTCCGCGATCTACCGCGCCGCGCACAACCGTTTCCTGGAGAAATCCCTGCTGGGCCTGCGCGATTCCATGGCCTTGCTGGGCGGCACGACCCTGAAGGTCGAAGGGCGTTTCGAAGCCGCACATGCTGAGCATCTCGCCATACTTCAGGCCATTCAGAGCCGTGATGAGACCCGGGCCGAACAGGCCGCCCGCGCCCACATCCGCAATGCCCAGCGCATGCGCCTCAAGCTGATGCGCCAAGACCTGGTGCTGGGCGAGGAGGAATAGGAGCCTCACCCGGCGCTTATTCGCGACCTCAACAGTTCTCATATTTTCCGCAGTGGTGGTGCCGTCTCGAGGCGCAGTCTCGGGCACTGCAGGCCCGGGTTTGACTCTTAATGAATGCATTCGTATACATCAGAATTCATTCCCTAATCGCTTCCGCCATTCACCAATCAGAGGTAATCAGATGTCCGACGTCGAATCTCTTTCCCGGCAGGACTGGGATGTCGTTGTCGTGGGCGGGGGCAATGCCGCGCTCTGTGCCGCCATCGAGGCGGCCGAGGCCGGGTGTCGCGTGCTAATCCTGGAAGGGGCTCCCGAGCCCTATCGTGGAGGCAATTCTCGGCACACCCGCAACTTTCGCTGCATGCATCAGGAACCTCTGTCCGTGCTGACGGACAGTTATGGGGAAGAGGAGTATTTCGATGACCTGATGCTGGTCACCAAGGGCGAGACGGATGAGGATCTGGCGCGCCTGGCGATCCGGTCCTCGGAGGACTGCCTGCCCTGGATGGAGGCCCATGGGGTACGCTTCCAGCCCTCCTTGTCCGGGACACTGTCCCTCAGTCGTACAAACGCCTTCTTCCTGGGCGGCGGCAAGGCGTTGGTTAATGCCTACTACAACACGGCCGAGGATCTTGGGGTGTCTGTGGTCTATGAAGCCCAGGTGAAGCACGTCGAGGTGCGTGACGGCCGCTTCGAGGCTGTGCAGGCGGAGATCGCCGGCGCGCCCTGCCGCATCTGCGGACGGTCCATCATCCTGGCTTCGGGCGGATTCCAGGCCGACATCGACTGGCTGGCCCGGGCCTGGGGTCCGTCGGCGCGGAACTTCCTGATTCGGGGGACGCCCTATAACAGGGGTGTCGTTCTCAACGACATGCTGGAGCAGGGGGCGGAAAGCGTGGGCGATCCCACCCAGTGCCATGCCGTGGCCATCGATGGCCGGGCGCCCAAGTTCGACGGCGGCATTGTCACGCGCCTGGACTGCGTGCCCTTTTCCATCGTGGTGAACCGCGAGGGCGAGCGCTTCTATGACGAGGGCGAGGATGTCTGGCCCAAACGCTATGCCATCTGGGGACGCCTAGTGGCGGCGCAGCCCGACCAGGTTGCCTATTCCATCATCGATTCCAGGTCCATCGACCTCTTCATGCCCTCGGTCTTCAAGCCCGATCAAGCCGATAGCATCAAGGAACTGGCCGAGAAGCTGCAACTGCCGCCGGACAAGCTGAAGGAGACGGTGGCCCATTTCAATGCGGCCTGCAGGGAAGGGGATTTCTACCCGACCGAGCTGGACGGCCTTGCCACCCAGGGGATTTCACCGGCCAAGACCAACTGGGCGCGCCCGATCAGCGAGCCGCCCTTCTATGGCTATGTCCTGCGGCCCGGCGTGACCTTTACCTACCTGGGCCTGAAGGTGGACAGGACGGCCCGGGTCTCGGATGCACAGGGGCGGTACGACAACATCTGGGCCGCCGGCGAGATCATGGCAGGATCGATCCTGGGGCAGGGGTACCTGGCCGGCTTCGGCATGACCATCGGAACCGTCTTCGGGCGTATCGCGGGGCAGGAGGCCGCAGCTCATGTCAATTAATATCGTGCAGGGGGTGGAGACCGACCAGGAAACGGACGCGATTCAGGAAGCCCGGCGTCAGGTCGAGATCTGCAACGCCTGTCGCTATTGCGAAGGCTATTGCTCGGTCTTTCCTGCCATCACGCGCCAGCGCCTCTTTGCCGAGGGGGACCTGACGCAGCTGGCGAATCTCTGCCACAACTGCCGTGGCTGCTATTACGCCTGCCAATACACCGAGCCGCACGAGTTCGCGCTCAACATACCCAAGGTCCTGGCCGAGGTGCGCAGCGAAAGCTGGGAGACCTTTGCCTGGCCTGGCGGACTGGCACGCCGCTTCCAGGAAAGTGGCGTGGCCATGGCCTTTGTGCTGACCGCAGGGCTCGCTCTCTTCTTTGCTCTGATTCAGATTCTGCAGCCCGAGAGTGGCCGAGGTTTCTATGCCTATCTTTCCCACGGCCTGATGGTCGCGCTTTTCGCGCCGGCATTCCTGCTGCCGCTTGCCACGATTGCGATCAGCCTGAGGCGTTACTGGCATTCAGTGGGCGGGACGAGGGTGCGCTTGTCGCAGCTGAAGACCGCGTTCCTGGATGCCGCCCAGCTGCGGAATCTTTCCGGTGGCCAGGGACAGGGCTGCAACTTCGAGCAGGGTACGCGCTACACGGATCGGCGGCGCTGGTTGCATCAGGCTGTCCTCTACGGATTCCTGCTGTGTTTTGCATCCACCTCCTCAGCCACCCTGATGCACTATGTGATGGGCTGGGAGGCGCCCTACGGCTTCTTCACGCCACCGAAGCTGCTGGGTGTGCCCGGCGGCATCCTGTTGATGATCGGTACGGCCGGGCTTGCCTGGCTAAAACTGCGTGCAGCGCCGGAGCTGGGGGCCATGCGCGTTTGGGGGGGCGAGATGGCCTTCGTCCTGCTGCTGTTCCTGGTGGCAGCCACCGGGTTGGCGCTCTATGCGGCGAGTGGAACAGTGGCCGTTTCCCCTCTGCTGGCAATCCACCTGGGAGCGGTGCTGACCTTCTTCCTGCTGATGCCCTACTCGAAGATGGTGCATGGATTCTACAGGTTGGCGGCGCTGGTGCGCGATGCACAGCAGAAAGAAAACGCCTTATAAAGGAAGTACTGCCCGGTTTTGCGCCTGGGATCATGGTAGGGTGTTGCGCTCAGTAGAATAGTGTTCTATTTCTGAGACTCTATTATATCTTATTGGACAAGGAGCGAGTGGAATGGCACAGGCGCGTATCGGCTTTATCGGCCTCGGCGTGATGGGGGAGCCGATTTGCCGAAACATCATGGTCGGATCAGGTCAGCCCTTTACCGTCTTTGATCTGGCAGATGCGCCGCTGCAACGTATGGCTGGCCATGGGGCGAAGGTTGCTGCCAGCGTCCGTGAGGTCGTTGAAAACAGCGACATCGTTTTCCTGTCCCTTCCGGGCGGCCCGGAAGTGGAGCAGATCGTCCTGGGCGAGGACGGCGTGCAGGAAAACGGCCGCGAGGGCCAGCGTGTCATCGACCTTTCCACGACACCGGTGGACCTTACGCGGGACTTGGCAAACAAGTTGGCGGAGAAGGGTCTGCGCTTTGCCGATGCGCCGGTGGCCCGGACGCGACAGGCGGCCGAGGACGGTACGCTGAGCATCATGGTGGGAAGCGACCAGGCCCTGTTCGACGAAATCCGCCCCTATCTGGCGCATACAGCCTCGGAAGTTACGCATTGCGGCGCCGTGGGCTGCGGACAGGTGGTGAAGATACTGAACAACATGGTGCTCTTCGAGACTGTGGTGGCACTGGCCGAGGCCCTCAATATCGGCGAGGCGGCAGGGGTGGAGCGCACGACACTGTTCGAGACGCTCTCGAAGGGCTCGGCCGACAGCTTTGCCCTGCGCAATCACGGCATGAAGGCCATGCTGCCGGACAACTTCCCGCAAGGCGCCTTCCCGACCGACTACGCCATCAAGGACTGCAGCTATGCCCTGGCGCTTGCCGCGCATGTGAACATGAAAGCACCCGGTGCCAGTCATGCGCTGTCCATGCTGAGAACCGCCAGCGAGGCAGGATTTGGCAAGGAGTACTTCCCGGTTCTCGCGCGCGTGACCGGAAAGGCTTGAGTGCGAGCCAACCGGTGTACCCAAGCGGACATTCGAAAAACGGGTTGCATTCCCTTTCAGAATGCGGTCTATTTAACAGAATAAAGTTCTGACTAACGGAACACACGGGGGAGGACATGCCCGAGAACCCACAAGCGCTGTGCAAGCAGGCGCTTGTCTCGATACCTGAGCGGCTGGAGAGGGATACGCACCTGCAATGGCAGGGACGGCGCCTGACCTGCTGTTTCCTCGTGGGAGTCGACGAGACACCGTTCTATTTCGACGTCGAGCAGGGGCACATTGCCACCGTGACTCAGGGCCCTGTGCTGATGCGGTCCTGGGACTTTGCCCTGAAGGCGTCGGCCGAATCCTGGCTCGGCTACTGGGCAACTATCCCGAAGCCCTGGTACCACGACCTCCTGGCGCTCTCGAAAGCGGGAAAACTGACCCTCGAGGGCAATCTCCATCCCCTCATGTCCAATCTGCAGTACATCAAGGATCTCCTCGCCCTGCCACGCGGATCCGTGCCGGGAGGTGAGTCTTGACCGCCTATGTCGAACCCGTTGTCGGGCGTTACCTGCACCTGGAGATCGACGGCCGGCCGCAGCGCCTCTATTACGAGGAGGCGGGCGAGGGTATCCCCCTGCTCTGCCTGCACACGGCTGGTGCCGATGGTCGGCAGTTCCGCGCGCTGGTGAACGACGAGGAGATCACCCGGCATTTCCGCGTGATCGCCTTCGACCTGCCCTGGCACGGAAAGTCCAGCCCGCCGGTAGGGTATCACAAAGAGGAATACCGCCTGACGCGGGAGCTCTACGTCAAGACGATCTTGGCTGTTAGCGAGGCTTTAGGGCTGGATCGTCCCGTTGCCATGGGCTGTTCCATCGGCGGGCGCATCGTCCTGAACCTGGCAGCGGATCATCCTGAGCACTTCCGTGCCCTCATCGGCCTGCAGTCCGCAGATCACCAGACTTCCTGGTACGACACCGACTGGCTACACCGCAGCGACGTGCACGGAGGCGAGGTCTGTGCTGCCCTGGTTTCCGGCTTGATCGCGCCCGGCGGCTCCGAGGCCGACTGCCACGAGACGCTCTGGCATTACCTGTCCAGCGGTCCCGGCATATTCAAGGGTGACCTGTACTTCTACCGGGTTGACGGCGATCTGCGCGAGGTGACGCCGCGCATCGATACGGCGCGCTGTCCGCTGTACCTGCTGACCGGGGAGTACGATTTCTCCTGCACCCCGGAGGATACGCAGCGTACAGCCGAGAGGATACCCGGCGCCCGCGTGACGATCATGGAGAAGCTGGGTCACTTCCCGATGAGCGAGAACCCAGAACAGTTCCGGCAGTACCTTATGCCCGTGCTGCAGGAAATCCGTGCCGGTACTGATGCCGGTTCGTGAGTGTGAGAAGTCCCGATAATCAATCCCTGGGAGGAAACCGAAAATGAAGTTCAAGAGTACACTCGCGCTGGCCGTTGGAGCGGCCATTGCTTTCTCTGCGCCACCGACCGTGGCGCAGGAGAACAAGACCCTCAAGGTGGGTGCCTTGGTGACCCTGTCCGGCGCTGGCGCCAGCTGGGGCCGTGGTATGCTGGAGGCGACGGAGCTTGCCGCAAGCAAGTACAACGAGGCCGGTGGCATCGAGGTCGGTGGCGAGACCTATGACATCGAGGTCATCGCCTACGACGACAGCTACAAGGCCAACGAGGCCGTGTCGGCCGCCAACCGGCTCGTCTACGACGACGAGGTGAAGTACATCATCGGCACGGTTGGCTCGGCCCCGATACTGGCGATTCAGCCGATCACCGAGAAGGAGGGTGTCATCACAATGACGCTCGGCTTCACCAGTGAAGCGCTGTCTCCGGAGAAGCCCTATACCTTCCGCCCGAACCTGACGACGGCCGAGGTCGCACAGCCGCAGATCGATTGGATTGTGGAAAGCCAGGGTATCGAGACGGTCGGGGCCCTGTTCCCGAATGACGAAACCGGCGAGCAGATCGCCAAGGACGTTTCCGCTTCCTATGAGGAAGCTGGAGCTGAGATGTCCGCCATCGAGTTCTTCGAGCGTGACCAGGTGGACTTCGTGCCGTTGCTGACCCGGATCATGTCCCAGGGCGTGGATGCCATCGAGCTTGATGGAAACTCACCGGAAACTGCGGGGCAGATCGTGCAGCAGGCCCGCGACATCGGCTTCGAGGGGGCCATCATTCGCACGGGTGGCCCGGCCACAGCCGAGATCGTCAACGTGGCTGGAGCCGAGGCTGCGGAAGGCATGTTCGTTCATGCGGGACTGGATCCAAGCAAGGATTCCGTGAATGCCTACATTACGGAGTACGAGGAAACCTTCGAGCACTCCATGAACGGCTTCAGTCCCTTCTTCTACGATGGGGCGAACATGCTGTTCCAGGCCATGCAGGAGGCCGGTACCGTCGAGGACACCGATGCCGTCCGCAAGGCGCTGGAAAGCATCGAATCCTACGAAGGCGTTCTGGGTGAACTGTCCTGGACGGGCAAGGATCGCTACGGCATCGCCCATCAGATCGATGCCCCTTTCTATATCGCGCAGGTGCGTGACGGGAAGGAAGAGATCGTTGCGACCTGTGACATCGAGGGCTGCGAGTAAGTCCTGGTCTTGGTGAAACCGGCCACCGGGTGAAGTCCACCCGGTGGCCCTTTGCAAGGGCGTGCCACCGTGAGTTTCCTGATTATCCAATCCCTGGTGAACGGGGTCATCCTGGGGTTGCTTTACCTCCTGATGGCAATCGGATTCACCCTGGTTTTCGGCATCATGCGCGTGGTGAACTTCGCGCATGGCGAGTTCTACATGCTGGGGGCCTTTGCGGCCTATTTCGCCTTCGCGGTGGCCGGCCTGCCCTATCCCGTTGCCGTGGCGGGTGCCTTCGGCGGCGCAATCGTCCTGGGGGCAATCATCGAGCGTGTGGTCTTCAGGCCATTCCGGGGAGATGAACTGTCGGGCATGATCGCCTCGATAGGACTGGCATTGATCCTGCAAAACTTGGCGCTGATCGCCTTCGGCCCGGATCCTCTGTCCATGCCCAGCCTGGTGTCCGGCGCCTACAACTGGGGCGGCATCATCCTGCCGAAGTCCCGGGTGGTGGTGATCCTCGGCTCCATGGTGATCCTGGCCATCTTCTATTACTTTCTCATGCACACCCGGACCGGACGTGCGCTGAGGGCCCTGGTCCAGGACCGCGAAATCGCGGCTGCCTATGGCGTACGCGTGGAGTTGATGTATCCGCTCGGCCTGGCACTGGGCGCCGCGCTGGCAGCCATGGCCGGTGCCTTCATGGCACCGCTGTTCGGGGTTTCTCCCTTCGTTGGCGGTACGCCGCTGCTCAAAGCCTTTATCGTCGTTATCCTGGGCGGATTGGGCAGCATCCCGGGCGCCGTGATTGCCAGCATGCTGCTGGGCCTGATCGAAAGCACGACGAGCACCTTCTTTGGTGCCTCGACGGCGGATATCGTGGTCTTCGCACTCGTCATCGCCGTGCTACTGGTGCGTCCATCGGGCCTGCTTGGTCACAAGGAGGCCTGATCCATGGAAAAAAGCACAGCACAGACAGGCGTGACGCAGGCATCCTTCTGGACAGTGGGTCGGGGCGCGTTCGCGCTGGCCCTGCTGGCTGCTGCCCTGTTCCCTGTGATCAGCGGCAGTACCTTTCATTTCCACATCGCCATCATGATCTGCCTGGCCATCATCGCGACAATGGGTCTGGGCGTCATCGCACGTGTCGGGCAGCTGTCGCTCTGTCACGGGGCCTTCGTCGGTGTCGGCGCTTACACCTCCATGCTGATGGTGATGCGTCTCGATCTGCCCTTCATGGCAGGGGTCGTCGCGGCGGTGGTCGTTACCTCGCTGGTGGCGGCCCTGATCGGTGGTCCGCTGCTGCGTCTGCGCGGTGTCTACTTCGTGCTGATCACCTTCGCACTGAACGAGCTGTTCCGCCTGGTCATGCTGGAGTTCCCGGGCTTGTCGGGTGGCTCCAGCGGGATCGCCAACATTCCTGCGGCCAGTTTTGGCAGCCTGGTGCTGGACGAAAAGGCCACCTTCTATCCCCTGGCCCTGATCTCGGCCGTCCTGGTGGTGGCGCTGGTGGCGTTGGTGGATCGCAGCATGATCGGACGGCGTTTTTCGGCCGTGGAGGAAAACATTACCCTGGCTGAATCGACCGGGATCGCCACGGCCCGGACTCAGAACCTGGCCTTCATTATCGGCAGTGGCATTGCCGGTTTTGCCGGAGCCCTGATGGCGCATTACATTGGGTTCCTCTCTCCGGAAACATTCCACTTCGAGCTTTCGGTTTCCTACATCATCATGCTGGTGGTTGGTGGACGTCTGGCACTCTGGGGCCCGGTTGTCGGGGCGCTGATCCTGACACCGCTACCGGAATTCCTGCGTGGGGCCATGGAATTCCAGCACGTTTTCTATGGCGTGGCCCTGATCGTTATCCTGAGTTTCCTGCCCAATGGGCTGGTGTCGCTTCCCGAGAGGCTTGCAAGGTTGGGAGGTCGGAAATGACAACACCTATCCTTTCCGTCCAGGGCCTGACCAAGCGCTTCGGCGGTCTGGTGGCTTTGTCGGACGTTACCTTCGAGGTGCCGCCCGGTCATATCACCGGACTGATTGGCCCGAACGGGGCCGGCAAGAGCACGGCCTTCAACCTTATCAGCGGAACACTTCCAGCCACCTCGGGACAGGTCGCTTTCCAGGGTGAGACCATAACCGGAATGTCGCCGCACAGGGTTGTCGAGAAGGGTCTGGTGCGCACCTTCCAGGCGGCCACGATCTTTCCGCGTTCGAGTGTCCTCGACAATGTCATCCGGGGCGCATTGGTCCGTCATGCCGTTGGCTTCTGGCCTCAGCTCTTCATGACTGCCGCTGCGCGCAAGGAACTTGCGCAGGCCAGGACGGAAGCCGAAGCGATCCTGGAAAGCATGGGACTGGCCCAGCTGAGGGATGCCGAAGCAGGGACCCTGGCCTATGGCCACCAGAAACGCCTGGGTGTGGCGATCGGCCTGGCGACGCAACCACGGCTGCTGCTGTTGGATGAGCCGGCCGCCGGGCTCAATCCCGAGGAGGTTGACACCTTCAGTCGGATCCTGGGGCAGGTCCACAAGAGCTATGATCTGACGCTGCTGGTGGTGGAACACCACATGCGCCTGATCATGGAGATCTGCGACAAGGTCGTGGTGCTGGACCATGGCACGAAGTTGACCGAGGGCACACCAGCCGAAGTTCAGAACAATCCGAAAGTCATCGAGGCCTATCTTGGGAAAGAAGATGCTGGGACAGCTTGAGGTCAGCAACCTGGTCGTACGTTACGGTCCCGTCGAGGCCGTACGTGACTTGTCCTTTTCCGCTGACGCGGGCCAGATCGTGGCCCTTATTGGCGCCAACGGGGCTGGCAAGAGCACGACATTGAAAGCCATCATGGGCTTGTGCGAGCGCCAGCAGGGCAGCGTGCGCGTGGACGGAGAGGACGTGCGTCCCCGGCCCGGCGCAGCCCTTGCGCATGGTGTCGCTTTGTCTCCGGAAGGCCGGCGGATGTTCGCGCGCATGACCGTGCAGGACAATCTGTTGATGGGGGCCTATTCCGGACAGGGGCAGCGCCCGCAAAAGGAGGTTCTGGAGCAGGTCTACCAGTACTTTCCACGCCTGAAGGAACGCCGCAAGCAGATGGCGGGTTCGCTTTCCGGAGGCGAGCAGCAGATGGCGGCCATCGGTCGCGCTCTGATGGCCCAGCCGCGCATTCTGATGCTGGACGAACCTTCTCTTGGGATCGCACCGATCATTGTTGCCGACATCGCGCGGATTATTCGCGAGATCAACAAGGATACAGGCGTGACCGTGATTCTGGTCGAGCAGAATGCGCAGATGGCTCTGCAGCTTGCCTCTCGCGGCTACGTGCTGGAAAGCGGCCAGATCGAACTCTCAGGCACAGGGGATGAGCTGCTGGCCAACCCGGACGTCCGCAAAGCTTATCTTGGAACTTGATGGATAACGACAGAATGAGTGTGACAACAGCGCAACCAGATGCGGTGCGTATCGAACTGGGCCGTGACGAGATCTACCCCCTGTTGCTGGCTGGCCGCTTCATGGCAGGCGAAGCCACGGAGATGGAAGTGATCAATCCCGCCAATGGCCATGGTATCGGACGGGTGGCAACAGCCTCTCAAGGCCAGATCGACGAAGCCATAGTAAACGGTCGCAAGGCGGCGCTGGCACCCAATGGCTGGGCAGCGCGCCTGCCGCATGAACGGGCAGGGGTCCTTTATGCCATCGCTGATGACATCACCCGCAATGTGGACCGTATTGCCGAACTGCAGATGTACGAGAACGGCAAGACGCGCAAGGAATCGCGCGGCCAGGCGCTGAGTGCGGCCGGGACTTTCCGTTACTACGCCGGGGTTTGCGAAAGCCTGAGTGAGGAGATGCCGCCGGCACGTGGAGACTATTTCAACATCACGGTGCACGAGCCGTTGGGCGTAGTGGCTGCACTGACCCCCTGGAACTCGCCGCTGACCATGGCGGCGCAGAAGATTGCCCCAGCACTGGCTGCCGGCAATGCCGTGGTTCTGAAGCCTGCTGAGTCCACTTCACTCGTGACCTTGGCATTGGCCGATTGCTGCGTGGCGGCCGGCTTGCCCGAAGGCTTGCTCAGCGTTCTGTTGGGCGGCCGCGAGGTCGGCGAAGGCCTGGTCAACCACCCACGGGTGGATTGCATTTCCTTCACAGGCGGGACCGAAACGGGCCAGGCCATTGCCCGCAACGTGGCCGATCGGCTGATACCGTTGATTCTGGAATTGGGGGGAAAGTCCCCGCACATCGTCTTTGCCGATGCAGACCTGCCGGCGGCAGCAAAGGCCGTGGCCTCGGGCATCTTCGGTGGAACGGGTCAGTCGTGTGTGGCGGGTTCACGCCTTTTCGTCGAGGCATCTGCGGAGGATGAATTTCGTGAGCTGCTGATCGCCGAGGCAGAGAAGATGGTTGTGGCGCCGCCGGATACACCAGAAGCGGTCATTGGTCCCTTGGCTTCCTTTGCCCAACGCGACCGGGTGGAGTCCTATGTGAAGCTGGGCCTGGAAGAAGGTGCAAGAGTGAGTTTCGGGGGCAAGCGCCCGCAGGGGCCGAAGTACGCCGAGGGCGCTTATTATCTGCCCACCATCCTGGAGGGCCTGGACAACGCGGCGCGTGTGGCCCAGGAGGAGATTTTCGGCCCGGTTCTCTGCATGATGCCTTTCACCGACGAGCAGGACCTGGTTGCCCAGGCCAATGACAGCGCCTATGGACTGGCCAGTGGCATCTGGACCGACGACTACAAGCGCGCCTGGCGGGTGGCCCGTGGCCTCGAGGCCGGAACCGTATGGATCAACACCTACAAGCAACTGAGCATCGCCGCGCCCTTCGGCGGCTTCAAGCTGAGCGGCCTGGGCCGCGAGAAGGGCATCCAGGGCGTGCGCAGCTATCAGCAGAGCAAGTCCATCTACTGGGGTCTGTGAGAGGAAGGAATCTGCCTGGCTTTCGGTTCAGGCCGCGACCTGGGGGTAACGGCCTCCGAGGGATTCGGTGATCTCCTGTACAGCTTCCATCAGAAGGGGACGCATCCGGGCGACATTCTCCTCGGTGAAGCGCTCGCGAGGGCCCGACATGGACAGTGAGCCGACAAGACCGCCGTCGGCCCCGAAGACCGGTGCTGCGATTCCGGCGCAACTGGCGTCGCGTTCGCCCAAGGATAGAGCATGGTGTTGGGCGCGGATGCGCTCGGACTCTTCGCCCGCCTGCCCCTCGAAAGCCAGGATGACCTTCCCCGCCGCACCGCGGTTGAGGGGCAGGATATCGCCCACATGCACACGGTCAAGGGTCGAGTGATTGGAGTTCAGTCGGAAGAGGCACAGCCGGTTCTGGGCGTCGTGGCGGATGTGAAAAGAGGGGCTCTCGGTCCCGTCCTCCACCAGACGCTGGAAAATCGGAAGTACGTGTTCGCGTAGGGGATTGCGCCGCTCGTAGGCCATGCCCATGCGGTAGACCGTGGGGCCCAGGGCATAGCGTGTCTCAAGGATGCGTACGACATAGCCGTAGGCGTGCAGCGTCTCCATCAGGCGCAGGATCGTGCTCTTGTAGAGACCGGTCTTGCGGGAAAGGTCCGAGAGGGTCAAAGGCTCAGGTTCGCTCTCTAGTGCGGACAGGATCGACAGGGCGCGGTCGACGGCGGCCACACCCTTTTGAGGGACCCCGCGCTCTTCACCCTCTATGCTGCTGTCCTTCCGTGCCGACGACTTGTTCATAAGTTATTCCCGTAATACCGAAAGGGATTCGAAAAAAGTCAGGCGCAATGTCCCACTTCCCTCCTGGATTGGCGCGACAGGCCTGTTGCATGGAAGGGCGCCAAAGATAGCGATCCTTGCTGTTACGCTAGCAGAAACAGAATGTGCGTTCTAGCAAATAGAATGTATATACACAGTCTCTCACCTATACCTGGACTGGTATTGCTTGATGGGATGATGGCACCTTATTCCTGCCCACTTGATTATAGAAACCCTTGTCGAGCATGAAAATGACAGGGAGCGAAGCTTGCAGCTTCCGGGGCCTCACCATTACGCCTCCGGTCAGTGTCTCTGCATGGCAGGGATGAAGAATTCGCCCGACCGGGACCTTCCATCAGACGATAGGGTGTTTGCCAAGTGCATGGGGGATCCGTCCCGCCGTGCCCCGCGGCGTGAACGGGAGAGGACTGCTGGAACGTATCCGGATCGTCTGTGTGCTCTGTGTGGCTGCCATGCTGAGCCAGTTCTACCGCGCGGCCAATTCCGTACTGGCCGGTCCGGTGATGGGTGAGTTGGGGCTGGAGCCGGCGGCCTATGGCACGATGACGGCTGTCTTCTTCCTGGCTTTCATGGTCATGCAGGTGCCGGCTGGCGTGCTGTTCGACCGTTATGGTCCGCGGCTGACGGTAAGCGGCCTGCTGCTCTTCGCGGTGGTGGGTGCGCTGGTCTTCGCACTGGGCAACAGTCTGTGGGTGCTGATGCTGGCCAGGATCCTGTTGGGTCTCGGTTTCGCCGCGGTCATCATGGGTGCGTTCATTGTCATCTCGACCTGGTTCCCTCCACGCCACTTTGCCGTCGTCTCCTCGATCATCGTCTCGACCAGTCACCTGGGAAATCTGTTGGGCACGGCGCCGCTGGCCTATTCCACTGAAGCCATCGGCTGGCGGGCCAGCATCGCCGTCCTGGCCGGCGTGACGCTGCTGTTGGTTGTGCTGTTCTATCTGCTGGTCCGTGACAGTCCGGACAAGCGCCGGGATGGGGAGAGTCAGATACCCAGTTGGCGCGACCTGGGTCAGGGACTGATGGAGGTCCTGCGCATGCGGGACATCCAGCGCGCCTTCATCTTGGCCCTGGTGGGCTACCCCAGCATGATCACCATCCTGGGGCTCTGGGGCGGGCCTTATCTGTCGGATGTCCATGGCCTGGATTCCGTTGGGGTGGGGCAGGTCCTCTCCACCATGCCGGCCTTCGCTCTGGTCGGCGCCCTCTGTTTCGGACCGCTGGACCAACTGTTCAACTCGCGCAAGCTGGCGGCCTTGTCGGGTATCCTGCCCATGGGCCTGTTCCTGTTGGTGCTGGGTTTCCACCCCCACCCGCCGCTCACCCTGGTCGTCGTCCTGCTGGCGGCCATTGCCTTCTTCTCGGCTTCCAGCATGCTGATCATCGCGCATGGCCGCGGCCTGCTGCCCGACCACCTGGCCGGACGCGGCATGACCAGCATCAATGCCGGCGTCATGGGGGGCACGGCGCTGTTCCAGCTGACGACCTCGTTCCTGCTGTCGTTCTTCGTCGGTGCGGATGGTGCCATCAGTGAAAACGGCTTCCGCCTGATGTTTCTTGCCATGGGCACATTGGTGATGCTGGCCGTACTGGTCTATCTGCCCAGCCGGGATGTCCGGCCCCGGGAGGCCCGCTTCCAAAGCGCTGGCTCCAGGACAGGTGAATAACGCGGGTGGGGGTCCGCGACCATCTGCCTCTGGTATTTACAGTTACCTGTAGGCAAATGGAGGGGCGGAACAATCACACGACAGGTAGAAAGGAACAGGGCCCATGTACAAGACGATCCTCATTCCCGTTGACCTGACCCACCAGGACCGGGTCCCGTCCATGATGCAGGCCGCCCGGCAGATGGCGGACGACACGGCCTCGATCACCCTCGTGAATGTCATCGAGGATGTGCCCGGCTATCTGGAAGGCCAGTTGCCGCAGGGCGTACTGGACCGCCTGGTGACCCAGGCGCAGGGCGAGCTGGAGGCAATTGCCGGCAAGGTCGCGCAGGGCGTGGATCTGACCGTACGCTGTGGCCAGCCGGCCAGCGAGATCCTGTCCCTGGCCAAGGAGACGTCGGCCGACCTGATCGTCATCGCCTCGCATCGGCCCGGCTTCGGCGATTTCCTGATCGGCTCGACCGCGGCCCGCGTGGTGCGCCATGCGGATTGCTCCGTCCATGTCATGAGGTAGACTTCCCCCGTCAAGCGATTGCCTCGGGCGTTGCCCTGTCTGCGTCGGAACAAGTCGATCCGGACCGGCGGCGCCTGCAGGCCTGTCCTATCACCGGGAGCGGCAAAGGATGATGCAGCTTCGGCATCTGGCCCTGTTCTTCGTGTCCGCCGGCGCGATCCTGGCCCTGATCGTCTTTGCCGCTTTCTGGGGCGGGCTGGCCGAAAGTGTTTTTGCGGAGCTGCAGGCCTGGTTCTCGGCCACCACCGGCTGGCTGCTGATCCTGATCATGAACGCCGCCCTGCTGTTTGCGGTCTACCTGCTGTTCAGCCCCCTGGCTCGCATCCGCCTGGGCGGGCCCGAGGCCACGCCCGAGTTCAGCCGTCTGGACTGGTTCGGCATGCTGTTCGCGGCTGGCATGGGGATCGGCCTGCTGTTCTACAGCGTGTCCGAGCCGTTGCAGCACTTCACCGCCTTTCGCCCCCACCTGGACAGCGACACGCGCACGGCCCAGCTGTCCATGGAGGTCACCTTCCTGCACTGGGGCCTGCACCCCTGGGCCATCTATGCACTGGTCGGCCTGACCCTGGCCTTCTTCCACTTCAATGCGGGCCACGACCTGAGTTTCGAGGCGCCGCTGCGCGAACTGCTCTCGCCCTTCCGGGCCAAGGTGCTGGGCTGGCTGGCCAACCTGGCCGCCGTGATCGGTACGGTCTTTGGCGTATGCACCTCCCTGGGGCTTGGCACCAGCCAGGCTTCGGCCGGCCTGGCGCGCCTGACGGGGCTGGAGGCCGACCTGGGCCTGCAACTGTTTTTGATCGCGGTGGTCTGTGCCGTGGCGCTGCTCTCGGTCCTGACGGGCCTGGACAAGGGCGTGCGGCGGCTCAGCCGCATCAATCTGGTGCTGGCGGGCATCCTGATGCTGTTTGTCCTGGTCATGGGCGAGACCGTCTTTGTCCTGAAGGCCATAGGCGAGCACATGGGCGGTTATCTGAACGACCTGCTGATGCTGTCCACCTGGAACGAGACCTACAGCGGAACGGACTGGCAGTCGTCCTGGACGGTCTTCTATTGGAGCTGGTGGATTTCCTGGTCGCCCTTCGTGGGCATGTTCATCGCGCGGGTGTCCAGGGGGCGAACCATCCGCGAATACCTGCTGGGCGTGCTTCTGGTGCCGAGCTTCTTCAATTTCGTCTGGATGACGGTCTTCGGAGCCAATGCCCTGCACCTGGAGCTGTTCCAGGACACCGGCTTTGCCGAGATGGTGACCGCCGCGCCGACCGAGAGCCTCTACAGCTTCCTGGACTTCCTGCCCTTCAGCACGGCCCTGATCGGTCTGGCCGTGCTGGTGGTCCTGGTCTTCTTCGTGACCTCTGCGGATTCCGGTTCGCTGGTGGTGGCGACCCTGACCTCGGGCGGGAAGGACCCCAGCTGGCGGCAGCGGTTCTTCTGGATGGTGACGATCGCCGTGATCACCTCCGTTCTGCTGCGGGCCGGCGGCCTGGAGGCCCTGCAGTCGGCGACCATTGCCAGCGGCTTGCCCTTCGGACTGCTGCTGCTGACCTTCATCCCGGCGTTGATCATCGCGCTGAAACGCCCCTACATGAAGCCGGAACCGGTGCCGGCCAAGGCGGCCGAATAGTCCGCTGCGAGGGCGGTGGTCATCCGCCTTCGCCCGGCGTCAGGACGAGGCGGCCGACCACCTGGCCGCTGCGCAGCTCTTCCAGGGCGGCCTGGGCTTCGTGCAGGGGGCGGCATTCCACGGGCAATTCCGGCAGGCCCGTTTGCCGGACCAGTTCCACGAGTTCCTGCAACTCGGAAAGGTTGCCGTTGTAGCTGCCGCAGATGCTGAGTGCGCGCATGGGCAGATAGGGAATGGGCAGGTTGATGTCCCCGCCCATCAGGCCGACCACCACCACCTGTCCGCCCTTGTCCAGAAGGTCCAGTGCCAAGGTCAGGGACGCCGTGCTGCCCACCAGGTCCAGCACCGAGAGCACCTGGCTGTCCACCGCCGTGCGGATGGCGTCCGCGGCGTTCTCGTCATTGGGGTCCAGGGCCGCCTGGGCGCCGGCATCCAGTGCGGCCTGCCGCCGCCTGGCGTCGGGTTCGACCACCACGGCACCGGCCGCGCCCATGCGCTGCATCAGAGCCAGGGCCATCAGCCCCAGGCCGCCGGCGCCCATGATGACCGTGGGCGCCGTTTCGAGCCGTGCACCGAACTTCCTCAGCGCGCTGTACGTGGTCAGTCCGGAACAGGTCAGTGGGGCCGCCCGGGCCGGATCCAGGCCGTGGATATCGACAAGGTGGCGCGAGGCGGGCACCAGGATATGGTCGGCATAGCCGCCGTCGCGATTGACGCCGATGAAATCGGGTTGCAGACAGAGGTTTTCCTGGCCAGCCCGGCAGACACCGCACTGGCCGCAGCCGATCCAGGGGTAGGCCAGGACCGAATCGCCAGGTGCCACATCCTTGGCTTCGGGGCCCAGGGCCACCACTTCCCCGGCCGTTTCGTGGCCCAGCGTCAGGGGAAAGTGGATGCGTTCGCGGAACGAGAGGCTGCGGCCCTGACCCAGGTCATAGCCGCCCTCCACGATGTGCAGATCCGAATGACAGACTCCGGCACCGGTGACCCGCAGCAGCACTTCTTCGCCCTGCGGTTTCGGCAGGGGGTGCGTGCGGGTTTCGAGGGGCTGACCGAACTCCATGAGTTGGCAGCATTCCATATGGCTTTGTGTCATGGGTTTTCCTTGAGAGGCGGGTTTGGTTCAGTTTGCCGCCAGAGGGCCGTGACTCTCAAGGCACGTAAAGCATCAAAGCCTGTGGGAATCGCACTGACAGGGGCCTGCAGCGCAGGAATGGACGTCGATTGATTGTCCTGAATTAACGTGCGCACCACTAGAATCTGCACTTTTTGGCACTCCAGTTTTGACTGTGACGCGGGAGTCGGTATGATCGGCACCCTGCTATTGGCAGTAACACACAGGGAGGAATGACAATGAAACACCTGATGCTATCCGTCGCCGCGGGCGCAATGACCCTCGGTCTGGCCAGCACGGCCACGATCGATTCGGCCAGTGCCCAGGACAAGACAGAGGTGCGCTGGGCAACCTCGTCCACCGGCTCCTCCGGCTTCCGGGCCCTGACAAGCCTGGCCAACATGCTGAACAACCAGATGGACACGCTCGATATCACCGTCATGCCGACGCCGGGTGCGGCGGCTTCGGTGCGTGGCTTCGCCGGCGGACAGTTCGACGGCTACTACGGCGCCGACGTGGCTTTCCACGAGATCGCCAACAACGGCGGCCGTTATGAAGGTTTCGCCGACCAGGAGCACGAGCAGCAAATGACCCAGTCCTTCTGGGCCTATACCCTTGAGGTCGGCCTCGGCGTCCTTGCGGATGACACGGACGAGCTCCAGTCCTGGCAGGACCTGAACGGCAAGCCGGTCTTCACCAGCCCGGCTCCCTGGGACACCCGCGCGGCGCTTGAGCGTGCCATGCGGGCGGCCGGCGTCGAACACGAGTACGTCGAACTGGATACCGGCCTGGCTGGCCAGTCGCTGGAGGACGGCACGATCGAGGCCATGATCATCTATACCGCCGGCGAGACCAGCCCCTCGCCCTGGATTCAGGAAGCCATGATGTCGGCTGACATGGACGCCCTGAATCCCAGCAGCGAAGAACTGGACATGCTGGACGAGGCGGGGATCGGAACGGTGGAAGTTCCGGCCAGCGTCTTCGACGACCAGGTCGCCAAGCCGGCCATTTTGGTCCCTTTCTTTTATGGCTTCCACGTAGGCACCAACTTCTCCGAGGACGAGGTCTACGAGATGCTGGTCACCATCGAGGAGAATGCCGAGGAACTGGCCGAATCCGATCCCAGCTTCTCGCAGGTCCGCGACGACATGATCGAGATGCAGCTGCGCGGCATCCGCTCGGCGGGCGAGACCATTCCGATCCATCCGGGCCTGGCCAAGTTCCTGCGCGAGAACGATGCCTGGAATGCGGACTGGGATGGCCGTATCGCCAGCATGGACTGACATGACAGGCGATTTTCGCGCCTGAGTCCCGACGCCGTCGCGGTCTGCCGCGGCGGCGTCGCTCTTCGCCAGTCCCCCGTCAATTTGCGAGCACATAATGGCTGAGATTCTTCCTGCGGAAGACGTCGAGCGGACCCCGCAAACCCCGCTCGAGGCGCGTCTGCGTCTGGCCGCGGATATTCTGTTCTACGCCTTCAGCGTAGGCTTCTTTGCCTATCTCTTTCGCTATTACATGGCCGGCATCGGCGGGCCGACTCTGCTGGCCGTCTCGGCCGTGCCCATCGCGGTCTGTATCGTCTATCTGAACGACCTGAGAAAAGGGGGGCTCTATCCCGCGCTGGGGCCGGTCATCCCCTGGTTCTTTGCGCTCGCCTACATTCTTTTCAGCCTCTATTCGGTCTATTACCTCGTTACCGAATTCGACAATATCCGCATCTATCGAATCGGTATCTGGAACAACCATGACTTGGCCGTGGGTGGTGGCATGGCGCTGCTGATTCTGGAATATGCCCGCCGGCGCTATTTCGCGCTGTTCGTCATCAACATCATCCTGCTGCTCTATACCGTTTTCGGCTATCTGGTGCCGGGGACCTTCCACCATCCGGGCATGTCTGTGCGCCGCGTCGTGGGTGCCGTCAGCGTCGAAATGTCCACCGGTGTCTTCGAACGGCTGGCCCAGCTGGGCCTGACGCTCATCGGCTCGTTCATCCTGGTCCTGGCCGTGCTGCGCGCCTTCGGCTGTATCGATTCCATTCTGCGCGCCTCCGAGCGGATCGCGGCGCGCTCCCCCAGGCTGTTGCCGCAGGCCGCCATGATCGGTTCGTTTGGCGTGGCCGCCGTTTCGGGCTCCGGTGCGGCGAACGCGGCGACCACCGGCACGGCGACGATTCCCGCCCTGATCAAGGCTGGTTTCCCGCGCACCACGGCCGCGGCGGTGGAGACCGCGTCGTCCCTGGGCGGACAGCTGATGCCGCCGCTGATGGGCATTGCCGCCTTCCTGATGGCGGAGTACCTGCGCGAGAGCTATTTCGAGGTGGTGGCCCGCGGCTTCGTGCCGGCCATCGTCTATTTCATCGGGGTGGCCTTTGCGGTCTACCTGTTGGGCATGCGCTACCAGCACCGCGCGGTGGTGCCCGATGTCGGGCCCATGAGCTTCATGGACAAGGCGAACATCGCCAGCTATTTCCTGGCCGTGGCGGGGTTGATCTACCTGATGGGGATCGAACGCCACGCGGCCATGAGTTCGGCCCAGAACATTTTCCTGGGGCTGTTCGTGGCGTTGACCGCGGCCTTCGTCATCCGGCTGTTCCGACGGCGTGATTTCTCGGTCAAGACGGTCAGCCACCCCTTCCTGAAGCTGGTCGAGGCCTTTTCGAACATCACGGCGGATCTGACGATCCTGCTCGCTACGCTGGGCATTCTGACGGCCAGTTTCACCATCACCGGCGTGCCGACCAAGGTGGGCGTGATCCTGATGGAGGGTGCGGGGGTCAATCTGGCCGTCATGGGCCTGGTGGCCTTTGCCTTCGGCTATGTGGTGGGCATGGGCCTGCCGGTGGCGCCGACCTATATCATCACCGCCGTAGTTATCGCCCCCTTCATGATCAAGGCGGGCATGGACCCTTGGGTGGTGCATTTCTTCGCCTTTTTCGTGGCCGTGTTCGGCGAGCTTTCGCCCCCCACTTCGGTGGTGGCGGCCGTGACTTCGCGGATTGCCGAAGCGCCCTTTGTCCGAACGATGATGTATGCGCTGCTGCTCTGTATGCCCTTGATGGTGATGATGGCCGCGCTCTTCACAAAGCCGGACCTGGTGGCCGTGCCCGGACTGGCGCAGATCCCCGCCTTTCTGCTGGTGGTGGCGGCCACCCTGGCGCTCAGCCTGGCCTTTCAGGGGCGCTTTTCCCAGAACGACATGACCAACTGGGGTGTGCGCCTGGTGCTGATCGTGATCGCGCTGGTCACCATCCTGTCGCCCGACCGCACGATCTCCACCATTGCAGCCGTGCTGTCGGCGATCGCCACGGTGCTGGCCTTCCTGGCCATGAACCGCCTGGCCAAGGGGCCCGGCGTCATGCCGCAGCCGAAGGGTGAGGGGTAGGTGGTCCCGGTCGAGCCTTTCTCCCGCTCGAACCTTCGAAGGGGGCCCTGCTACGATCTGATCGGTGACATTTACGATTCCGCCGGCATGACCCGGCTGATGCGCTGAAGCACAAGCCGGATCGGGATGCCTATCTCCAGGCACTGGAAAGCGCGCAGTAGCAACTGAACTGTAGGCCGGTCACGGCCCTTGTCGCGCACGTCTCCATCTTGCAATCGACGGGCGTCAAGAGGGCGGGGAATCAGATCCCTACCTATGAGGTGTGCTGTGACACGCAGCTCAGCAGCTCACACATGGTGTCTGAAATTATGTCGCACGCAGAGATACAGCAGGCGGCGGCGTTTGCGGCCATGCAGGGTATCTCGCCGCCAGGCGCCCGGCGTTCTGCGCCTTGACGAGAAGCTCTTGACTCAAGGGCGCACATGAATGTTCTCTATTTGTTCCTATTCATGGAGAGAGCATCATGCGCAAACCGGAGACCATCGAGCGGCTCTACCTGGATTTCGACGGCTTCTTTGCGGCCGTCGAGCAGCAGGCGGACAGGCGCCTGCGTGGCCGGCCCGTGGGTATCGTGCCCTTCGATGGCACCGACCAGACGACGGTGATCGCCTGTTCACGGGAAGCCAAGGCGCAGGGCGTCAAGAATGTCATGCCGGTGCGGGAAGCCAGGCGGTGCTCTCCCGGCCTTGTGTTGGTGCCGCAGAAGCCGGACCTGTACCGCCGGGCCCACAATGCCCTGCTCTCGGAGATCGAGACCGTCATTCCCATCGACGCGGCCAAGTCCATCGACGAGCTGACCTGTCGCCTCGACCAGGCCGACCGGGAGGATCCGATCGACCTGTCCCGCCGGATCAAGGCCGCGATCCGGGACAACATCGGGCCCTGGATTACCTGTTCCATCGGCTTTGCGGCCAACCGGCAGCTGGCGAAGATCGCCTGCAAGGAAGGCAAGCACGGCAACGGCCGCTATGGCGATGGGCTTGCCATCTGGCATCCCAACGACATGCCGGATCCGCTGTTCTCGGTACCGCTCAACGACATCCCGGGCGTCGGCAGCAACATGAGGGCCCGGCTTCAGCGCGCCGACGTCTTCACCACGGAAGAGCTCTATGCCCTGCAGCCCAAGCAGATGCGCAAGCTGTGGGGCAATGTGACCGGTGAGCGCCTGTGGTACGCGCTGCACGGCTATGACATCCAGGCCCAGCCGGCCGCGCGCGGCATGTTCGGCCACGGCCGCGTTCTGCCGCCGGGCTCGCGCACGATCTCGGCCGCGCGCGAGATCTCCCGCCTTCTGCTCACCAAGGCGGCGCGCCGCCTGAGGCGCGAGAACTACTATGCCGGCGGGCTCTGGCTCTGGCTGTCGACCCGAAGCGGCCCCTGGCTCGCCAAGACGGACCTGCCCGTGGTGCGCGACGACCAGGCCATCCTCTCCGCCCTGGCCGGACTCTGGAAGCGGGTGGAACAGGCCTATCCACGGGGCGTGATGATCTTTCGTGTGGGCGTGACGCTCTATGACCTGTCGCCGGCTGGCGAACGGCAGCTTGACCTGCTGCTGCGCGACGACCGGGCCCGACAGCGCTGGGAGGACATCAGCCGGGCCATCGACGAACTGAACGCCCGCTATGCCGGCACCGTGGTCAGCCTGGGCCACTGGAACCCGCCCAAGGGCGGCCATGTAGGTGGAAAGATCAGCTATACGCGTGTGCCCTCGGCGGAGGACTTCTGGTGAGCGGCTGGAAGGAGAACATCCGTGTCGGCGACCTGGCCGACGCGCAGAAGCTGGAGGCGCGCTGCCGGCGGTGCGGGCATACGCACTACCTGACACGCGCGGTCATCTGCGTGTCGCCGGAGCGGGACTTCCTGACGATTGCCGAACTGGAGCAGGAGACGCCCTGCAAGGCCCGCGGCTGCCGCGGCCGGGTGCGGCTGTCCCTGGTGCGCCAGGACGACCTGAGTGGCTTTGTCGGCGGGCTTGCGTGAGTCTGGTGACATTGGAACGGATCCCTCTTTGATCGCTTGACCTGAGAGTTCCGTTTGTGGGGCGTGTGGCCCAAGCGTTCATTTTGGTCGTGGAGGAACAGCCAGAATATCGCACTCCACTTCCCTTAGAACAGCATCGGCAATGCTTCCGAGAAGGATGCGCTTTGCGCCAGATAGGCCACGCGTACCAATGATAAGCAGGTCAGGTTGTTCTTTGTCGATTGCAGACTTGATGGACTGGAAAGTTGGGCCATCTTCCAGGCGCAGATCGTATTGCAGGTCGCCGAGTTCGTTCTTGGAAATGAAGTCAGCAATCTTCTGGCGCGTTCTGGAAAGTTCCTGGACTATATGCTCTTCGATTTTCTCACGATCAATGTTTGCATGGATCATCATGCCCCTTGCCAACGGCTCGAATGCATGGATGAGTGAGACGGTAGCCTCATCAAGAAAGCCGAGTGCTTTCGCAGTTCTTAATGCATTTGCCGAAGCATCGGACATGTCGGTGGCCACCAGGATACGGCGATAGGGGCTTTCGAGCTCGCTGTTGACCATCAGCACCGGATGGTTGCCTGTACGCATAACGCGTTCAATTGTAGTGCCAACAAAAACATCGCGCAGGATTCGTTTCCGGTGTGCGCCCATCGCAATGAGGTCAGCACCGTTGTCCGACGCTATCCGGACAATTTCTTGGAACGGATCGCCGGCCTTGACGATGGCTTTGGGAGGGATATCCAGTCCAGCAGAGACTTCTGCTGCCATGCCCTCAAGAAATGATCTCGCTTGTTGGGTTTCCTGATCGACGACACTGGCTGGTTGATCGTCGTCAACTACGTGCAGCAATTGAAGCTCGGCATTGAAATGCCTGCAAAGCAAGGCCGCGCGATTTACCGAAAGCTCGGAACGAGTAGAGAAATCTGTTGGCGCCAAGAGTCGCCGCAATTGCATGTTAAGGCTTTCTTTGCTGACTATTGCATGTGGAAGTATGCGCGGAACCTTCTGAAAATCAAAGAAATTCGATAGAAGGTAAGAGCAACCAAGGTTAAGCTATCAACCTTATGAGAGGCGGGAATTGCGACTTCCATCGCTTGTTGGAGTTCAGCAAAGGCAAGAGGCTTTTACCGCCCTGGAGGGACTGTCCCGGTAGGGCTCGCTTTTACCGTTCCTTATTTCCCTGTTTTCCCGGGCAGAAATCGGCTAGTAGCTTGTGAGAGTTAGAATTTCTACTGGAGATACAGCTGACATGGCGGCGGTTGGGGCGGAATCGGCAGGCGCGGGTCAGGCTGTCACGGGCAACTCCGGCAAGACGGAGAGCCTGGCCGAGCGCGCCTATCGCCTGCTGGAGGAACAGATCGTCACGCTGCAGCTGAATCCGGGGCAGGTGATATCCGAAATGGAGTTGAGCCAGTCCCTGGGCGTTTCGCGCACGCCGCTGCGCCAGGCCCTGCAGCGGCTGGCCAGCGACAACCTGGTGGTGATGATGCCGCGCCGCGGCCTGTTCATCAGCGAGATCCACCTGAGCGACCACCTGAACCTGCTGGAAACGCGCCGCGCGCTGGACAGCCTGCTGGTGACAAGCGCCGCCAGGCGCGCCCTGCCGCAGCAGAGCCGTGCGATGCAGGACTGTGCCCAGGACATGCGCCGGGCTGCGCGTGCGGGGGATACGGCAAGCTTCATGCGTGCGGACAAGCGTTTCGACAGCCTGTTGATCGAGGCCGCGCGCAATCGCTTCGCCGCGTCGGCCGCCACGCCGCTCCACGCCCATTGCCGCCGTTTCTGGTACCTGCACCGCGTGGACAGCCACCTGCAGCAGGCGGCCGGCCTGCACTGCGCATTGATCGAGGCCGTTGCCGCAGGACAGGCCGATGCGGCGGAGTCCGCCAGTCATGCCCTAATCGATTACCTGCTGGAACTGTCGCAGCAGGCGCTGGGTGCGGCACAGGCATAGGAGGGACGCGCGGCAGGGACGGCGCTTTCTCCTTGATTTGATTGTATACAATCGCTACCCCTAGAGAACCGCATAGAGGGAGGAGACAAGCATGAAAAGCGACTGGACCGGTGTTTTCCCGGCTGTCACCACGAAGTTCCATGTCGACGAAAGCCTCGACATGGCCGAGATGGAGAAGAACTTCCGAGCCCAGGTGGAGGCCGGGGTGGACGGACTGATCGTCTGCGGCTCGCTGGGCGAGGCGAGCACGCTGGAGCCCGACGAGAAGCTGGAGATTGCAGCCCTGGCGCAGAAGGTCAGCGGCGGCCGTGTGCCGGTTCTGCTGACCGTTTCCGAGCGCCGTACGAAAACAGCCTGTGACGTTGCGGCCCGGGCCGAGGCCCAGGGCCTGGATGGCCTGATGGTCCTGCCGGGCATGCAGTACGTTTCGGATGCGCGCGAGACCATGGCCCACCTGCACGCCGTGGCGGATGCCTCGAAGCTGCCCATCATGGTCTACAACAATCCCGTCGCCTACAAGGTGGACGTCAGCGTGGAGATGTTCGCGGAACTGGCGAAGAACGATCGCTTCGTCGCCATCAAGGAATCCTCCGACGACGTGCGCCGGGTCACCCGCATCATCAACGCCCTGGGTGACCGCTACCGCATCTTCTGCGGGGTCGACAACCTGGCGCTGGAGGCCCTGATGATGGGGGCGGATGGCTGGGTCGCCGGCCTGGTAGATGCCTTCCCCGCGGAAACGGTGGCCATCTATCAGCTGTTCAAGGCCGGGCGCATCGAGGAGGCGCGCGAGATCTACCGCTGGTTCGTGCCGCTGCTGGAACTGGATGTCTCGACCAAGCTGGTCCAGAACATCAAGCTGGCCGAGGCCAAGGTCGGCCTGGGCACGGAGCATGTGCGTGCGCCGCGCCTGCCGCTGGTCGGTGAAGAGCGTGTCTATGTGGAAGCCGTGATCGATGCCGCACTGAAACGGCGCCCGAGCTTGCCGAAACTGGCGGCGTGAGCGCGGAAGTGCGGAGAAAGCGGGAGGATCAGGCTGAAGCCGAGGCGGCCGCCTGTTCTTTCTGTTCCCGGATGACCTGTGAGCGACGCTTCTTCTCGCTGTCGCTCTTCAACTGGCCACAGGCGGCAAAGATATCGCGGCCGCGTGGCATCCGGATCGGCGCGGAGTAGCCGAGCGCGGCCAGGCGGTCGGAGAAGGCCTCGATGGCTTTCCACGATGAGCACTCGTAGGACGTGCCCGGCCAGGGGTTGAAAGGGATCAGGTTAATCTTGGCCGGAATATCCTTCAGGATCTCCGCCAGGCGCTCGGCTTCCTCGAGGGAATCATTCACGCCGTCGATCATCACGTACTCGAAGGTGATGCGCCGGGCGTTGTGAACGCCGGGATAGTTGCGGCAGGCGTCCAGAAGCTGTTCCAGCGGATACTTCTTGTTGAGCGGGACCAACTCGTTGCGGGTCTCGTCGTCCGTGGCGTGCAGGGAGACGGCCAAGTTCACCCCGATCTCCTCGCCGCAGCGTTGCATCATCGGCACGACGCCCGAGGTGGACAGCGTGATGCGCCGGCGCGAGAAAGCCAGGCCATGGGAATCGGTAGCGATTTTCAGGGCCGTGGCCACGTTGTCATAGTTATAGAGCGGCTCGCCCATGCCCATCATGACGATGTTGGTCAACTTGCGGCCTTCCTTGGGCGAGGGCCACTCGTCCAGGGTGTCGCGCGCCAGCATGATCTGTCCCAGCACCTCGCCGGCGCTGAGGTTGCGCACCAGGCGCTGGGTGCCGGTATGGCAGAAGCTGCAGGTCAGCGTGCAGCCGACCTGGCTGGAAACGCAGAGCGTGCCACGGTCTTCCTCGGGAATGAAGACCATCTCGGCCTCGTTGCCGTCGGCGAAGCGCAGCAGCCACTTCCGGGTGCCGTCGGTGGACAGCTGGTGCGAGGTTACGTCGGGACGGCTTACCGCCATGTGCTGCACCAGCTTCTCGCGAAATCCCTTGGACAGCGAGGACATCTCAGCAAAATCGGTGGCACCGCGATGATAGAGCCAGTGCCAGAGCTGCTTGGCCCGGAATTTCGGCTCGCCCAGTTCAAGTACGGCCGCCTCGAGCTGATCGTAGGGCAGGCCGATCAGTTCGCGCGGAACTGCGTCGATGTCCGAGCCCTTCTGCAGAGCCTCAGCCGCCTGGTTTCGCGCAGGGGACAATGAGGCCCCTTCGCTTGGGGCAGCTGTTTCAGGCCGAGTGTTCATGGGCTCTACCTACGCTTCCTCTGCCCTGCATTCAAGGGGCCAGCATTCAAGGCTTCCAGGCTGCAAGGCAGCTGTCAGGAATTCGGGCAGGTGTTCTGCATGGCCTGATACGATGCGGTGAAGCCGCGCAGGGAATAGGTATCCGTGGTGAGGGTGCCGCGGTTCGATGTGCCCTTGACCACCATTTCCAGGCCGTTCTTCATGGCCTCGATCATCTCGTTATCGGCGTTGGGCTCATTGGGCAGCCAGGCGGCGTCATCCTGGGTGAAGAAGCGGAACTGTTGATTGCCGTCCAGTGTCACCTCGACCGCGCTGTCCTCCTCAAAGGTATAGCCGGCAATGAAGGAGACTTCGGGATCACGGTTGTCTGCGGGCCTGAGCGTGACGATGGCAAAGGCATTGCCGCGGCGGGTGTAGTTGCCCTCGGACTTTGTCGGCACGCTGGCAACAAAGCAAACCGGATTGCCGTTTTCCGTCGTGGAGTAGGCCGACCAGTCCCGATAATCTCCGATTCGCTTGACCGACTGGGCCGCGGCACCGCTCGCAAGGCTGGCGCTCGCCAGGGCCAGTGCGGCTAGGGTGAGCAGGCTGTTCCGTAGTCTCGCAGTCATCATCATCATCATGCCTGTTCCGGTCTATTGGCCTTTATATACCAGGACATTCCTGCCCCAAGGTTTGGATGCTTCGGCGCGTGAGCGCAAGCCCTTTCAGCGTCCTGCCAAAATGAAACCAAATTTCAAGCAGCCTGCAAGGCATCTTGCCTAAAATGCCGATCAACTGCGATTTTTACGACCTGTCGGTCTGGGGTAAAAAATGAAATTTTCGCCCCGCCCCGATTGATCCAGGCCGGTCGCCTCCACGTAGAAACCGACATGGAAGCGAGCCTCGATTTACTGGAGCGTCCGACGGAGTGTGTGCGGGACGGGATCAAGCCGGCGGTTGCAGCGGCGGCTGGAATAGATTTTCATGGCAGCATGAGTCTTTCCGACCCCTCTGCCGTCATGCGCCGCGATCACCATGCCGCCCTGATTCGTGCGGTGGCCGATCATGGCGACCGGACGGCATTCGCAGAGCTGTTCGATCACTTTGCACCGCGGGTGAAATCCTACCTTATCCGCCTGGGTGCCGATGACGGTCAGGCGGAGGAGCTGGTCCAGGAGGTCATGATCATGATCTGGCGCAAGGCGGCAAGCTTCGATCCCGCCCAGGCTGGTGTGAGCACCTGGATCTTCACGATCGCGCGAAACAAGCGGATCGATTCGCTGCGGCGGGATCGGCGCGGCGAGCTAGACAGTGAGGATCCGGCCCTGCATCCGGAAGCGGAACCGTCCGCTGACAGCCGGGTCGAGGCGCGCGAGGATAGCGAGCGCATTCGTACCGCGCTGGATCAGTTGCCGCCCGAACAGGCGGACTTGATCCGCATGGCCTATTTCGAGGACAAGGCCCACGGTGCCATCGCCCTGGAAAGCGAGTTGCCGTTGGGGACCGTGAAATCACGCCTGCGCCTGGCCCTTGGACGGCTGCGCAAGGCCCTGAAGGAGGATGAGATAGAGTGACGATGCCGGTTCATCACGCACCGGAAGAGCTGCTTTTCGATTATGCGCGCGGCGCGCTCAATGCACCGGCCTCTCTCATGATCGAAACGCATCTGGCCCTGGACCCGGAAAGCCGCAGTCATGTGGAAGACTATGACTCTATCGGCGGCCTGCTGCTGGAAGACCTGGAGCCGGAACCCGTCAGCTCGGATTGTTTCCAGCATGTCCTGGCGCGCCTGGAGCGTGAAAGCGAGCAGTCCCGCCAGGAGCAGGCAGGAACATCGCCGGCGGACGACCAGGAGGAGGGCGCTGCGAACAGCCTGCTGCCGCGGCCCCTGCGCCGCTACATCCGCAGCGATCTGGAAGATCTGTCCTGGCGGCGTGTGATCAATGGCCTGGAAGAGGCCGACCTGGATGCCGGCGAGGAAGACGGTAAGCAGTGGCGCCTGCGGCTGATGTGGATCGCACCGAATACCAAGATGCCCAAGCACACCCACAAGGGAACCGAATACACGCTTGTGCTTCAGGGTGCCTATCGGGATGAAAATGGCCGTTATGGCCGCGGTGACATGCAGGTGGCCGATGCGGGAATCGATCATCGCCCCGTTGCCGAGCCAGGCGACCCCTGTCTCTGCCTGGTGCTGACCGATGCACCGCTTCAGCTGACCGGGGCCTTCGGGCGGCTCCTCAACCCTTTCATCCGCTATTGAGGCCGGCTGCTTGCCGTCACGCCAGCCGGGTGTCGGCGAAGACCTGAAAGATTTCTGTCGGTAAGGAGTTCTTCACTTGCCGGCAGCTAGTATTCCAGCGATGACATTGCGCTATTATCTTGCCCTCTTGAGCCTGCCGGCCCTGGACCTGCTGCTGTCCGGGGCCTTCGTCCTGCTGGCAGGCATGCCGGGGGCCCTTATCTATCGCCTGCCCGAGGTCAGCGTCTTTCTAGTGGCCATGAACCTGTTGGGGGGCTGGTGGCTCCATCGCCCGATCGGTGCCTTCCTGGCCGGACGGGGCAGGGCGGACGAAGCCCTGGCGGCCCTGGAGCATCTGCCCCGTCGCGCCACACACTGGTGTCTGGCCGTAACCGTTCTCTTTTCTCTCAGTGCCTTCCTGGTGACCCCCGTCCTGCTGCATGATGTCAGCCTGAGCGGGGACAGCGTGCTGCTGTTGGTATCCCGCGCCTTCACCTGGTGTGTCCTGCTGCCCTATACGGCCTATTTCCTGCTGCAGGATTACGTCCGGCACCTGCGCCGCCATTTCTTCCGGGACTATGGCCTGGCGGCGGCACCGGGGCAGGCAACCTTGGGCGGCAAGATGATCCTGATCGCTGCACTTGGAATCCTGGTGCCGATTCTCTCACTATCGGTGAACCTGCTGTTCCTGCCCGATGTTTCGCCTCTGACGGGCCAGCCCCGCGAGACCATCATGGCCGTTACCCTGCTGGGCTCGACCGTGGCCTTTACCATAGCGCTGCGGGCCATCCTGCTGTCGGTGCACCAGAGCCTGGGCAGCCTGACCGAAGGCATGAAGCGGATCCAGGCGGGTGACTTCGAAACGCGCATTCCCATCGAGAGCGACGACGAACTGGGGCAGCTGGCCGACAGCTTCAACGGTCTTGCCGGCGCTTTGAAGGAAAGCCAGGACGAGGCGGAACAGCAGCAGGAGCAGCGCCAGAAGGCGGACCGTCTTTTTCACGAGGCGCAGAAACGTGACGCTGTCGGGCGCATGGCCGCCGGCATCGCCCATGACTTCAACAACATACTCGGCGTGATCCTGGGTTACGGCGACCTGCTGAAGGACAGCCTGTCGCGGGACGAGCCCAACAGCCGCAATGTGGAGGCCATCCTGAAGGCGGCCGAGAAGGGACAGACCCTGATAGGGCGGATCATGACTTTCACGCGCAGTGACAGCTCCGCGCACCAGGTCCTGGATCTACGCGCGGTGGCCAGCGAGACGGTGGAATGGCTGCGCGTGACCCTGGCGCCGGCGGAGTTGGAGATGAAAACGGCAACGCGGCCGCTGCCAGTCGAGGGGGACGCGATCGAGCTGCACCAGGTGCTGGCCAATCTCTGCGTCAATGCGGCCCAGGCCATGAAGGCGCAGCCGGGACGGATCGTCCTGGACATGGAGGAAGTGCGCATCGACGGCGGGCGGGCCGAGGGCTTGCGGGACTACGGTTCGCGCGAAGAGCCGACCCGCCTGGTCGAGAGCGGACAAGCCGGGGAAGCCAATCGCACCTGGATCGGGCTGTTGGCACCGGGTCCGCATGCCCGCCTGCGGGTCACCGACCAGGGCACTGGCATGGACGCGGAAACCCTGCAGCAGATCTTCGAACCCTACTTCACCACCAAGCAGGTGGGCGAGGGAACCGGGCTGGGCCTGGCAGCCCTGTTGGGCATCATCCTGGATCACAAGGGGGCCGTGACGGTGAGCACCTTGCCGGATCACGGCACCACCTTCGAAATCTACCTGCCTCTGTCTGAGGTCTGCACTGCTGCTGAGGAAACGAGCATGGAGAGCCTGCCCGCAGGCTAGGCGGAAAGGCGCGTCTGCCGCCGTTGGTGTGCGGATCTATTTCTTGCTGCGGATCTTCTGGGGCCCGTGGACATGCGGCTCCAGCGGGTCGGGGCGCGCCAGGCTGCTGGCCGGGCGCGGCGGGAAACGGCCGAGCGCGCGCACCCGGTCGTACATCACCAGGGCACCGGCTAGACCGACATTGATACAGAACTGGGTTGGAATCTTGACCACGGCGTCGCAGCGTTCCTGCATCTCCGGCGACAGGCTACCGCGTTCCGGGCCCAGGATATAGGCCGCCGCCACGGGGTGCTGGAAGCTGGGCAGGTCGATGGCATCGTCGGTCAGCTCGATTCCCACCAGGCGGCAGTTGCGCGGCAGGGTCAGAGAGTCGCTGTCCGGAAAGTGATAGATCGGCAGGTGCTCGGCCGCGTCCGAGGTGTCGGACAGGCGAACCTCCCGCTGCTTGAGGTTGGCAGCGACGGTGAAGAAGAAGCTGGCGCCGAAGGCATGAGCCGAGCGTTGCAGGCTGCCGAGGTTCATGGACTTGCTGATCCGCTCGACACCGATTCCGAAATATCCTCGCATGGGGGTGGAACTTGCACAGTCGGGCCGTCTTCGGCAAGGTCCATTTCACCAGCTCATGCCGTTTCCAACTTGATACGAACGTCCCCTTGAAGCGAAAGGAACAGTCCCTCCATGTCCGCGCCTGGTCCACAGACCGCTGCCGCTTCCGCCAACCCCGTTCTGGTCGAGGTGACACGCGGCGACATGGTGGAAAGTCGCCATCGCGCCGCGCTTGCCGTGGTGGATGCGGCTGGCAAGGTCCTGCTGTCGGCCGGGGACATCGAGCGCCAAGTCTATCCGCGCTCGGCCATCAAGCAGCTGCAGGCGCTGGCCCTGGTGGAAAGCGGAGCGGCCGAGGCCTTTGACTGTAGCGAGGAAGAGATCGCGCTGGCCTGTGCCAGCCACAACGGCGAGCCGCGCCATGTGGAGGTGGCGGGCGCCTGGCTGGACCGCATGGGCCTGTCCGCGGCCGACCTGGAATGCGGTGCGCACAAGCCCATGGGAGTGGCGGCAAGCGAAGCCCTGCTGCGCGCAGGCGAGAGTCCCACCGCACTGCACAACAACTGCTCGGGCAAGCATGCCGGCTATCTGACCACGGCGCTTCATCTGGGCGCGCCGCTTCAGGTCTATATCCGTATCGAGCATCCGGTGCAGCAGCGCATCCTGGGCATCCTGGAGATGATGAGTGGCTGCGAGCTGCGCGATGCGCCGCGCGGCATCGACGGCTGCGGCATTCCCCAGATCGCCATTCCGCTCAGCCACGTGGCGCTGGCCTTCGCCCAGTTCGCCAACCCGGTGGACCAGCCGGAGCCTCGCCAGGCGGCCTGCGAACGCATCTGTGCTGCCATGGCGGCCCACCCCTTCCTGGTGGCCGGCAGCGGGCGCTTCTGTACCCGCGTGATGGAGGCCACCAAAGGCCGTGTGCTGGTCAAGACCGGCGCAGAAGGCGTCTTTTCAATCATCGTACCCGAAATGGGCATCGGCGCGGCCCTGAAGGTCGACGACGGCACCACCCGCGCTGCCGAGGTCCTGGCCGGCCGCGTGCTGGAAAAGCTGAACCTGATCGATGACGCAGCCCGCGCAGAGCTCTCGGATCTCTTGACCCAGTCAGTGAAGAACGTCGTCGGCAAGGAGGTCGGGCAGGTCCGCGTGGCGCAGGACAGCCCCGTCTGAAGCCTCGCTACTTCAGCAACGGCTTTATGCGGTCCATGGCTTCGCTGATGCGGGCCGGTGAGCTGGCGAAGCAGAGGCGCACGAAGCCCTCGCCGGAGCTGCCGAAGGCGGCGCCGGGGGCCAGGCCGACGCCGGTTTCCTCGAGCAACTCCTTACAGAAGGCCAGACTGTCGTGCATGCCGTCGATGGCGAAGAAGCTGTAGAAGGCGGCCTGAGGTTGGGCAATGCGCACGCGTTCCAACTCCGACAGTGCTTGATAGACGATCTCTCCGCCTTCGCGGCAGCGCTGGACCATTTCCGCCACGAAATCCTCGCCGTCATTGATGGCAGTGAGCGCGCCGGCCTGCAGGAAGGTCTGGCCGCCCGATGTGCTGTATTCGATCAGGCGCCCGAAGATGTCGCCCAACTCCGCAGGGTGAACCAGCCAGCCGATGCGCCAGCCTGTCATGGCCCAGGCCTTGGAGAAGGAATGTATGGCGATGACGGGGTCGTCGGCGCGTGCCAGGCTGAGGAACGAGGGGGCTACTGGCCGGTCGTAGGTGAAGCGGTGATAGACCTCGTCCGCCAACAGCCAGATGCCGTACTCGCGGCAGAGCGAGAGCACCTGCTGCATTTCGTCACTTTCCATCATCCAGCCGGTCGGATTGCCCGGCGTGGCGATGAAGAGGGCCCGGGGGCGCTCGTTGTCCAGGATGCGGGCCAGTTTCTGCAGGTTGAGGGCGAAGCCGCCCTCGGGCTTTGCGTCCAGGCCCACTTCCACCGGCTGGCCGCCGGCGATCTTCACGGCCTGGACCACGTTGGGCCAGATCGGGGAGATGATGGCCACCCGGTCGCCAGGGCGGATCAGGGTCTGCATGCAGAGCATGACCGAGGACATGCCAGAGGCCGTGACGGTGACGTCCTCGGCCGAGAGCGCGGTGCCAAGCAGGCGGTTGTGGTAGCTGGCCAGGCTGTCCCGCAGCTCCGGCAGGCCGCGCTTGGGCGTGTAGAAGGTGTTGCCGGCCCTGAGCGAGGCAATGGCGGCTTCGCAGATGAAGCCGGGTGTGGGCAGATCGCCTTCACCAACCCAGAGTCCGATCAGGTTCTCGCGCCCGAAACCGGCTTCCCAGACCTCCTGGATCAGGGAGCCTTCCAGGCTCTCTGCCTCTGGCCGCAAGGGCGCCGTGAAGGCAAAGGACGGTCGACTGTCCGAAGTTTCCCCATCGGACGAGGACATGGGTCGCAGCGTCATGTTCGGGCTCTCCCATCATCTTGTTTGTGAGGGTCGTGAAGCGCCAGTGTCACGGAAGGGACGCTGTAGACGTATATCTTCACAGGCATGTCACAACCCAAGCCATAGCAGTTATCATATATTGCAATCGTGTGGCGTTGCAGGGAAGAGCGACTTTCGATGTGCCCCAAGCTCGATCAGCCCCCCGTTTCTTCCCAACCATGCAGCTGAGCCACACCTGCTTTTGCGAACCATTCGGTCCGGCTTTGACGTTTCCGATAGCCTTCCCCTGAAGCAGCAAAGCCGGAAACCTGGAACAGGTGGCCAGGTAGGCCGCCTGCCTTCTTTCTCCCGCTTCACAGGGGCATGACCTTTCATTCCTGCAGTTCCGGCCGGCCGCGGTATTCCTCGAGCGCCCCGGGGTTGGCGAGCGCCTCGCGGTTCTTGATCTCGCGGCCGTGCACGATATCACGCACCGCCAGCTCAACGATCTTGCCCGACTTGGTACGCGGAATGTCGTTCACCTGCACCACCCTGGCCGGCATGTGGCGCGGGCTGGCGCCTTCCCGCACGGTCTTGCGGATGCGATCGACCAGGCTCTCGTCCAGGTCCACGCCTTGGGCCAGCCGCACGAAGAGCACGACACGGGTGTCGTTGTCCCACTCCTGGCCGATCACCAGGGATTCCAGTACCTCCGGCAGTTTCTCCACCTGGCGGTAGATTTCCGCCGTGCCGATGCGCACGCCACCGGGATTGAGGGTCGCGTCCGAGCGGCCATAGACGACGATGCCGTCATGCCGGCTCAGCTTGACGAAGTCGCCATGGCACCACACGCCCGGGAACTGGGTGAAGTAGGCCTTGCGATAGCGTTCGCCGTCGGGATCGTTCCAGAAATAGATCGGCATGCAGGGGAAGGGCTTCACGCAGACCAGCTCGCCCTTTTCCTCGACCACCGGCTGGCCCTGCTCGTTCCAGACCTGGACGGCCAGGCCGAAGCCGCGCGTCTGTATCTCACCGCGCCAGACCGGCTGGGTCGGATCGCCCAGCACAAAGCAGGACACGATGTCCGTGCCACCGGAAATGGAGGCCAGGCAGAGGTCGGACTTCACCTCTTCATAGACGTAGTCGAAACTTTCGGCCACCAGCGGCGAGCCGGTGGAGGCCATCATCCGCAGCGCCGAGAGGTCGTGGGTCTGGCGCGGGGACAGGCCGGCCTTCTTGAGGGCGTCGATGTACTTGGCCGAGGTGCCGAAGAGCGTGCCCCGCTCGGCCTCCATGTAGTCGAACAGGACGTTGCCGTCCGGGTGGAAGGGCGAGCCGTCATAGAGCAGCAGTGTGGCCCTGGAGGCCAGCGCGCTGATCTGCCAGTTCCACATCATCCAGCCGCAGGTGGTGAAGTAGAAGACCCGGTCGTCGGGCTTGATGTCGCTGTGCAGCTGGTGCTCCTTCAGGTGCTGCAGCAGCGTGCCGCCGATGCCGTGGACGATGCACTTGGGTTTGCCCGTGGTGCCCGAGGAAAACATGATGTAGAGCGGCGCGTTGAACTCCATGCGCTGGTAGGCGATCTCGCCGGCCTGGTGAGGCGCTTGGAAATCCTCCAGCCAGATGCCCTTGTCCAGGCCGGTGTCGCCGCCGCTCTCGCCGATCAGCGGGCAGACGACGATGCGCGAAAGCGTCGGCAGCTCGGCGGCAAAGTCGCGCACGCGTTCCAGCACCGGCAGGGTCTTGCCGTTGTAGTAGTAGCCGTCGGGGCAGAACAGCACCTTGGGTTCGATCTGGCCGAAGCGATCCAGCACGCCCTGGTGTCCGAAGTCCGGCGAGCAGGAGGACCAGACGGCCCCCAGACTGGCGGTGGCCAGCATGGCCAGGACAGTTTCCGGCATGTTGGGCAGGAAGCCGGCCACGCGGTCGCCCGGCCCGACGCCTTCGGCGGCCAGGGCCTGGGAAAGCCGCGAGACGATCTCGTGAATCTCGCGGAAGCTCAGGCGGCGTGTCTTGCCCTGTTCCGTGCGGAAAACGATCGCATCGGCTTCATCACGCCGGCGCAGAAGGTTCTCCGCGAAATTCAGCCTGGCATTGGGAAAGAATTCGGTGCCGGGCATCTGGTTGCCGTTGCGCAGGATAGGCTCGCCCGGGCCGTCGCCGATGACCTCGCAGTATTCCCAGATCGCAAGCCAGAAATCCTCGATGTTCTCGATGGACCAGTCGTAGAGCGCCTTGCTGTCGGCAAGTTCGGGGCCACCGTTGGCGGCGAGATAGGTCAGGAAGGCCTGGATGTTGGACTGCCGGACCTGTTCGGCGCTGGGGGTCCAGAGGGGATGCTCGCTGTCTGCCTGTGCCATCTGTCTTGCGTCTATCGAAGTTGTTCTAATGGATGCTACGGGAGGCGGACTCTAGAGCAGGATGCGGATCAGGGAAAGCCCGAGACAAAGGATCACGGTGGCGGTCAGGGGACGGCGCATCGCAATGTACCACGCCGGGGCCTGACCACGGCGCACGGCCAGTACGTCGCCCTGGAGCAGGCCGAAGAAAGCCAGGATCAGCAGGATCAATCCGGGCAAGGGCGTCATTACCAGGGCGAACCAGCCCAAAAGGGCCGGTACCACGGACCAGCCCAAGCGGCTCCAGGTCATCGCCGCCCTGTCGCTGCCGTCCGTACCTGTCCCGGCCAGGGCCAGGCCCCAGTGGATGGCACCCAGGAAGGACAGTATGACGGCCGCATAGGCGACCTGGATGAAGAGCGCATAGTCGCTCCAGCCTCGCGGCAGGATCCAGACGGCAAGACTGCCCGCGATGAAGGGCAGCAGTCCCGCGAAGCCGAGAACCACTGCAGGACGGGGGAGTTGGGCAAGTGTCATGGGATTACCGCTGTGTGGAGGAGGTCAGGGGTTGGGTCTGCTGCAAAGTGGCCGCATGGCGACGAGTCCGATTATGGGGCCAAGGGCCATGAGGGCAAGAGTGACCGGCCAGCCCACGGCGCTCGCAAGCAGGGGGGTGACCTGCACCGTGACGATGGTCAGGCCGAAGCCGAGGGCGGTCTGGAAGGCCAGCAGACTGCCGGCAAGATGGGGTGGTGCAAAGTCGGCGACCAGAGCGGAAAACTGCGCCGAATCGGGTATCACGGCCAGACCCCAGACAAGGAAGAGCAGGAAGTTGAGCCAGATCGGACCGCCAAAGGCCAGGGCGCTCAGAAGGGCGGCACCGGCGCTGACGGCCAGGGCAGTCATGGCCACCTCGGCCTTGCCTAAACGGTCGGCCAGGCGTCCGGCCAGAACGCAGGCAAACCCGCCCAGGGCTATGGCCAGGAAGGCGGTCAACTTGGCAAGGCTTTCCGCTGCGACCACGTCGAGTCGGCTCATGTAGGAGGCGCCTGCCGCAGCCGCGACCCAGGCCCAGAGGGCATAGAGCTCCCACATGTGACCCAGGTAGCCGATATAGGCGCGGCGAATGCGGCTGTCCCTCCAGGCCAGGCTGATGGCCGCCGGCCGGAAGCGCGGCGCTGTGGCGTGGTGCGGACCCAGCCCGACCGCCAGGACCAGCAGGCCACCCAGGGCCGCCAACAGCGAGGCCGTCAGGATGGCCAGGCGCCAGTCGGCGCCGCCCAGGTAGGCGGAAAGATAGGGCAGTGATTTGCCGAGCGTGAGGCCGCCAACGAGCAGGCCGACAAGCAGCCCGCGATCCTTCAGACCCCAGCCGACGGCCAGCTTCATGCCGACGGGATAGACCCCGGCCAGAAGCGCCCCGGTCAGAAACCGGCCAGCGACGGCCAGGTCGCTGCCCAGAGGCGGCAGCAGCAGGACAAGGTTGATGGCTGCGGCGGCGAGGGCGGAAAGGCAGAAGACGCGCCGCGGGTCGAAACGGTCAGCCAGGCCCGTGATGGCAAGGCCCAGCGCCCCCAGCACGAAGCCGGCCTGGACGGCGCTTGACAGCAGGGCCTGCCGATCGGCGGACAGGGTCGTTTCCCGCGCCATGTCGGGCAGGACAGCCGCCGAGGTGAACCAGAGGTTCATGCCCACCGCTTCGGCGATGACCAGCACTGTCAGGGAAAGCCACTTGGAGGCTGTGCGCATTTCCGGAGTGTCCACTGCGCTCCAGGGTGGAGCGGTTTCACTCCAAGCTAGCAGCCTGCCAAAGGCGGGCCAAAGGAAACCTGGGGGATGGGGTTGAAAGCACGGGCTTTCCATCGGCTTGTATGCAGTTTATCCTGCCGCCGCTCAGAGGGGCACGCTGTCCAGCGTTGTGCAGCATCCTTTTGCTCCGGCTTCTGTGCTGAAAAACAAGATTGTGCATGCTTTCACGCGAAGCAGTGCCAGGGGTGCGGGTTCGCCCGTGTTGGCCGGGGGCTGTTGTCGCTTGAGCGCATGAAAACGAGAGACGTCTCTAATTGGGGAGGACATCCAGACGATGAAAAAGATGACAAGTTTGCTGGCCGCCGCGGCGATGAGCTTCGGGGCGGGCGCGTTCGCGGTGGGGGTGCAGAGTGCCGCTGCCCAGGACTACAAGGACGAATACAGCATCTCCACCGTGTTGCCCGAGCCCTTTCCCTGGGGCGTAGCCGCCGAGGAATGGGCCGACCTGGTGGAAGAGCGCACCGATGGCCGGATCAAGATGCGGGTACATCCGGGTGCGGAGCTGGTGCAGGGCAACCAGACACGCGAGTTCACGGCGCTGCGCCGCGGCTCCATCGACATGGCCGTGGGGTCCACCATCAACTGGTCGCCGCAGATCAAGGAGCTGAACCTTTTCTCGCTGCCCTTCCTGATGCCGGACTACGAGGCCATCGATGCCCTGACCCAGGGCGAGGTGGGTGACGAGATCTTCACGATCCTCGAGGACAATGGCGTGGTGCCGCTGGCCTGGGCCGAGAACGGCTTTCGCGAGTTGACCAACTCACAGCATGCCGTGCGCACGCCGGAGGACCTGGAGGGTCTCAAGATCCGCGTCGTCGGCTCGCCGCTGTTCAACGACACCTTCACCGCCCTGGGCGCCAATCCGACCCAGATGAGCTGGGCCGATGCACAGCCGGCACTCACCACCGGCGCCGTGGATGGGCAGGAGAACCCGCTGACCATCTACACCACACTGGGCATGGACGAGCTGGGCCAGGATTACATCACCCTCTGGGGCTACATGGCCGATCCACTGATCTATGCCGTCAATCCCGATGTCTGGGAGTCCTTCACCGAGGAGGACCAGGAAATCGTGCGCCAGGCCGCCATCGATTCAGGCGCCCATGGCATTGAGGTGGCCCGCGAGGGACTGGTCCCGCCGGACACCTCGCTGATCGATTCCATCGAGGAGAAGGGCGTCGAGGTGACCCGCCTGACAGACGAGGAGCGCGCCGCTTTCGTCGAGGCTACACGTGGCGTCTATGAGGAATGGGCCCAGGAAATCGGCCCGGACCTGGTGGAAAAGGCCGAAGAGGCCATCGAGAACCGCTGAACGAGAGAAGGGGAGGCGGCAGGCTTGTCGCCTCCCTCTTTCCAGAGTTTATCGTGCCAGATGACAGCTCGGTGAGGGCTGAAGGTCATTCATGAGTGACATAGAGGAAGAAGGCCAGGCCGCGGTGCCGGTTGAGGAACCGCGCATTCCCATTACAACGGAACGCGCCCTGGGGGCAGTGGCCATGGCGCTGATCTGCCTGATCAGCTTCGCCAATGTGGTTGTGCGTTACGTCACCGACTTTTCCTTTGCCTTTACCGAGGAATACTCGACCTTCCTGATGGTCTTCATGACCTTTGTCGGGGCCGCCCTGGCCTCGGCCGGCAATAATCACATCCGGATTGCAGTGATCGTGAACCGTCTGCCACCGGCCGGGCGCATCTTCTGCGAGATGCTGTCCGTGGTGGCGACCACGCTGATGTTCTCGCTGGTCATCTATTACGGTGGCCTGCTGGCATGGTTCGAATTCCAGTGGGGTGAAACCTCGCCGGGTCTCGGCTATCCACGCTGGATCTACACGATCTGGGCGCCCATGATTTCCATTGTCGTCATCCTGCGCGCCTGGGGCTTCGCCCTGCGCTACCTGCGTGCCGAGCGCAGAGCCCGGTTGGAGGGGACGGCATCGTGATAGCCCCCGAGTTCCTGCTGATCGGCGTCTTCCTTGTGCTGTTGCTCGCCGGGGTTCCGGTTGCGATCGTGCTCGGCCTGTCGGGTGCGGCGGGAATCCTTGTGGGGCTGGGGCCCACGTCCCTGGAGATGATCGGCACCAACGTCTACAACGGCATCGCCAAGTATCCCCTGATCGCCATACCGCTGTTCATCCTGACCGGCCTGGCGTTCGAGCGCTCTGGCGTGGCGGAGCGCCTGGTTCGCTTCGCCTCGGCCCTGGTGGGACCGCGACGCGGCGGCCTGGCGGTCGTGGCGGTCCTGGTCAGCCTGATCATGGGCGGCATGTCCGGCTCGGGCCCCGCCGATGCGGCCGCGGTGGCCACGGTGATGATCCCGGCCATGGCGCGCGCCGGCTATCCCCGCGCCTTCTCGGCCGGGCTGATCGCGGCCTCCTCGTCCACCGCCATCATCATTCCGCCGTCCATCGCGCTCATCATCTATACCGTCATGGTCCCGGGCACCGACCTGCGTGCGCTCTTTGCGGCCGGAATCATTCCGGGCATCCTCTGTGGCCTGGCGATCATCCTGCCGGCCGTCTGGCTGAGCTATCGCCACCAGTTCGGCTCGGCTGAGGCCGCCGAGGAGCGGCCGCCGCTTGGGCGCAGTTTCATGGATGCCCTGCCGGGGCTCCTGGCGCCGGTGATCATCCTGGGCGGACTGCGCATCGGCCTGTTCACGCCGACCGAGGCCGCTGCCGTGGCGGCGGTCTATGGACTGGGGGTCGGGACCCTGCTCTACCGTACGCTGGGCTGGCGCGAGGTCTACCGCATCCTGGCCGATGGGGCCGAGATCACGGCCGTGGTCATGATCATCATCTCCTTTGCCGGGCTCTTCGCCTGGGCGGGCAGCACGCTGGGCGTCTTCAACGCGGCGGCCCAGGGCCTGCTGTCGATTTCCGACGAGGCCTGGGTGGTGCTGGGCCTGATCATGATCTTCCTGCTGCTGGCCGGCATGGTGCTGGACGGCGTCTCGATCTATCTGATCACGCTGCCGCTGCTGATGCCCATCGTGCACGCCTTCGAGTGGAACATCGTCTGGTTCGGCATCCTGATGGCCATGAACATCGCCATCGGTCAGTTCACGCCGCCCATCGCCGTCAACCTGATGGTGACCACGCGGATTGCCGGGGTGGGCATGGAGGACACCATGAAATGGGTGGCCTGGATGCTGTTGTCGATGACCGGGATCCTGCTGCTGGTCGCCATATTCCCCGACATCGCCCTCTGGCTGCCTGAAGTTCTGGAGTTCCGCACGGGGCGGTAGGGCGGATTTCCCCTGGACGTGTTTGCCCTGAGAAATCAACGATGGTCATCAGGCCAGGGTTGCCTCGAAGTCCAGTTTTCAGGAAAACCCATGAACCTTGGATCAAGTGATGTCGGTCGACTGTCCAGCAGTTCGCGCAACTGGGATTTCCATCCTTCTCCGTTGCCTGGATCAATCTTCTTCAGAATAGCCGCGAGGACCACCAGCCGTGAATAGCAGGTGGTATTGTCTGCCAAGTCTTCCTCGTAAGCCTTGGCCTTCTTGGGCATATCCACACGCATCTCGGCATTCCATAAACGCCCATGGTGCGCGCAGATATTCCTGAGCGTTGAAAGGCAACGAAACCAGGAAACACAGATGCTTTCATCAAAGCCGAACTCCGAGGCTATCTCTTTGCGATAAGCTCGATGAAGGTCTGCATACCATCGTGAGATTTCGCCGAAGGTGGAGGCCTCAGTCAGACACCAGATAGCCGGAAGATAGGGCGTCTCATATTCTGTTTTGTAATGTGTGATAGAGAGGTGTTTTCCATTCTCTCCCTTTCGCCGGATACGAGTTACAGCTTCCTTGTTCTCGAAAAAGGTCTCTTCGTAATAGAAGTGTGGACCGCCATGAGAACCCATGACGTTGATGAGAGAGGCGCGTAATGCGACCTCGACGCGTTCAATAGCATCCAGGCACAGCAGCCTGAGTTTTCTATCGAAGTTATAGGTTTCGACCACCTTCTCGAAGGTTGTGCCGGGACGAAAGTTCTTTGAAGCTGTCTCGAACGGCCTCATGTAGATTTTCAGCCGATAGTATCCGATATATGTCAGGCAGCGTTTGGCCTGTTGTTCATGCTTGAATTCGAGTCCCTTGTCCTGAAGGAATGAGATCAACTCGTTCGTCGAAAGGACCGGCTTTGCAAATGTTCGCTGAGACATATCCTTGGGTATAGCTTCCAAGCAAAAATAAACCCCCTGGTGCGCATCGTTGAGAGGCGTGGGGGTTCTGATCATCAACATATTTGCTCTTTCCATTCCGGAAAGCAACGAAAATTTCAGTTTCTTCAGGTCATTCAAATTCCATCAACAGGCTCCGCCCGCCTTAGTGCGCCTCGGCCCAGGAAGGGCCGTGGCCGGCTTCGGCGACCAGCGGGACGGAGAGTTCCACCACGGGGTCGCAGGCCTTCTCCATGATCTCGGTCACGACCTTCGTGGTCGTCTCCAATTCCGCGTCCGGGACCTCGAAGAGCAGTTCGTCGTGCACCTGCAGGACCAGGCGCGCCTTCAGCTTCTCGGCCTCGAGGGCCGGTTGGACGCGGATCATGGCGCGCTTGATGATGTCGGCCGCCGTGCCCTGGATGGGGGCGTTGATGGCGGCGCGTTCGCCGAAGCTGCGCCGGGCCGGGTTCTTGTCCTTGAGCGCCGGGACGTGGATGCGCCGGCCGAACAGGGTGGAGACGTATCCCTGATCGCGCGCCAGCTTCTTCATGCTGTCCATGTAGGCGCGGATGTTGGGGTACTGCTTGAAATAGGCCTCGATGTAGCTCTTGGCCTCGGACTGGGCGATGCCCAGGTTGTTGGCCAGCCCGAAGGGCGAGATGCCGTAGATGATACCGAAATTGATGGCCTTGGCGCGCCGTCGGGTGGCCGGGTCCATGTCCTGGAGCGGTACGCCGAAAACCTGGCTGGCGGTCATGGCGTGAATGTCCTGGCCATCTGCGAAGGCCTGGCGCAGGGACTCCTCCTCTGCGATGTGGGCGGTCAGCCTGAGCTCGATCTGGCTGTAGTCCACGGCCAGAAGGGTATGCCCCTCTTCGGCCACGAAGGCTTCCCGGATCTTGCGTCCCTCTTCGGTGCGGATGGGGATGTTCTGCAGGTTCGGGTCGTTGGAGGACAGCCGGCCCGTGGAGGCCACGGCCTGGCTGAAGCTGGTGTGCACGCGCCCGGTCTTCTCATTGATCTGGCTCTGAAGCGCGTCGGTGTAGGTGGATTTCAGCTTCGAAAGCTGGCGCCAGTCCAGCACCCGGGCGGGCAGGTCATGGCCCTGGTTGGCCAGGCCTTCCAGGATGTCGGCACCTGTGGAATAGCTGCCCGACTTGCCGCGCTTGCCGCCGCCGTCCAGTCCCAGTTCGTCGAAGAGGATCTCGCCCAGCTGCTTGGGGCTGCCAATGGTAAAGCGCCGCCCGGCCAGCTTGTAGATCTCCTCCTCCAGCGTTTCGATGCGCTGGGCGAAGTCGTTGGACAGTCGGCGCAGGCGGTCGCGATCGACCTTGATGCCCACCAGTTCCATCTCGCAGAGCACATCCACCAGAGGACGTTCAAGCCTTTCGTAGACGGTGGTGAGTTTCTCCGGCACCAGGCGCGGTTTGAGCGCCTCCCAGAGGCGAAGCGTGATGTCGGCGTCCTCGGCGGCGTAGTCCAGCGCCTTGTCCAGCGGCACCAGGTCGAAGGTGACCTGGGACTTTCCGCTGCCTGCGACTTCCTTGTAAGGGATGGTCTGGTGGCCCAGGTGCAGTTCGGCCAATTCGTCCATGCCGTGCCCGTGCAGGCCGCCCTCCAGGACATAGGACAGCAGCATGGTGTCGTCGAAGGGCGTCAGGCGGATGCCGTAGTTGGATAGCACCCGCATGTCATACTTCAGGTTCTGGCCGATCTTGAGGACGGAATCGTCTTCCAGAAGGTCCTTCAGCGCCGCCAGGGCCGTGTCGAAATCGACCTGCTCCGGCCCCTCGTCCTGTTGGTCGAAGTCCAGGCCCTCCGCCTTGGGATTGCGGTGTGCCAACGGGATGTAGCAGCCGCTTTCGGCCTCCAGCGACAGGCTGACGCCCACCAGGTGCGCCTGTTGCGGATCCAGGGAGGTGGTTTCGGTGTCCACCGCCAGCCAGCCCTGCTCGCGCGCCCGTGCGATCCAGTCCTCCAGCTCCGAGAGTTTGGTCACCAAGCTGTAGCCGGTGGGTTCCTTGCGCTCCCGTGCCGGTTCCGGTGCCTCGCCCAGAAGGTCGCTCAGGCGGTTTATGATCGAGCGGAATTCGTACTTCTCGAGGAAGGAACGCAGCTCGTCGGGATCGGGCTCGTCCTTGACGAAGTCCTTGATTTCGTAGTCCAGCGGCACTTCGGCGTCCAGTTGGACCAGCTGGCGCGAAATGCGCGCCTGCTCGGCATTCTCGATCAGGCGTTCTCGGCGCTTGGGCTGCTTGATCTCCTCGGCGCGGGACAGCAGGGTCTCCACATCGCCGTAGGTGCCGATCAATTCGGCGGCCGTCTTCAGCCCGATCCCCGGCACGCCGGGAATGTTGTCCACGGAATCGCCAGCCAGGGCCTGGACCTCGACCACCTTGTCCGGGGCCACACCGAACTTCTCCTGGACCTGGTCGGGACCGATGGGCGTGTTCTTGATGGGGTCCAGCATGTCAACGCCATCGGTGACCAACTGCATCAGGTCTTTGTCCGAGGAGACGATGGTCACGTGGATGCCGGCCTCGCGCCCGCGGCGGGCCAGCGTGGCGATGATGTCGTCGGCCTCGTAGTTCTCGAGCTCAAGGCAGGGCAGGCCGAAGGCCTTGGTGGCCTCGCGGATGATGGGGAACTGCGGAATCAGGTCCTCCGGCGGTTCCGGACGGTTGGCCTTGTAGTCGTCGTAGATATCGTTGCGAAAGGAGCGCTTGCCTGCGTCGAACACCACCAGCAGGCCGTCGGCCTCGTTTTCCCGCATCAGCTTCATCAGCATGTTGGTGAAGCCATAGGCCGCCCCTGTGGGCGTGCCGTCGGCGGCGGACATCTGGGTCTTCAGGCCGAAGTAGGCGCGGAAGATATAGCCGGAGCCGTCCACGACGTAGAGGTGCTTCACGCCGTTGGCGGCGGCCTTGCCCGTGCTTTCGCTCATGCTGCGCCTGCCTTGCGGGAGGGGTTACGAGGCCTGGCGCGGCTCAATGACCGTCGCCGGCCGCCTTGCGGCCTTCTTCGGACAGAACGAAGTGACGCCCGCAGTAGGGACAGTCGATTTCGCCCTGGCCCTCCATGTTCAGCCAGACCCGCGGATGGCCCAGCGGTCCGCCGCCGCCATCGCAGGCCACGGTTTCTTCGTCCACGTAGTGCGTGTCATCTATTGCAGTCATTGCGCGGTTATCCTTGCTGATCCCCGTGGTTGGGCTGGTCCCCGTTGTTCGGGCGCAGATGATACCTGCTGAGCGGGCCGGATCAATGTCCATCGCTCACTTGCATGCGCATGCGCGTCGAATTAGTTAAGGTCGATCATGTCAAAGCTCCAGCAAACAAACGCCGCCGCGCCGTCCGCACCGGATCGCGCAGCGTTACCCGAGGCTGCCGTATCCGTCGAAGGACTCGGCAAGGTCTATCGTGGCGATTCGCGCATGCCCGAGAAGGTGGCCCTGAAAGAGGTCGACCTGGACATTCCGCGCGGATCCCTGTTCGGACTGCTGGGGCCGAACGGTGCCGGCAAGTCCACCCTGATCAACATCCTGGCGGGGCTGGTGACCAAGACTCATGGCACGGCCAGGATCTGGGGCTATGACATCGACCGGGACACGCGCATGGCGCGGGCTTCCATTGGCGTGGTGCCTCAGGAACTCAATATCGATCCCTTCTTCACGCCTTTCGAGCTGCTCGAGCTGCAGGCCGGACTTTACGGCGTGCCGCCGGGCGAGCGGCGCACCATGGAAATCCTGGATATGCTGGGATTGGCGGACAAGGCCAAGGCCTATACCCGAACCCTGTCCGGGGGCATGCGCCGGCGCCTGATGGTGGCCAAGGCCATGGTGCACGACCCGCCGATCCTGGTACTGGACGAACCGACGGCGGGGGTGGACATCGAACTTCGCCAGCAGCTCTGGACCCAGGTGAAGGCATTGAACGATGCGGGCACCACGGTCCTTCTGACCACCCACTACCTGGAGGAGGCAGAACAGCTCTGCGATACCATCGCGATCATCAATGACGGCGAGGTCATTGCCTGCGAGTCGACGGAGAAGCTGCTGAAACGCCTGGACAACAAGGAGCTGAGCCTGACGGTTTCCGAAGACCTGACGGAAGTGCCCGAGGCGTTGCGCTCCTTCGGGCCCGAACTGGTGGGCGGCCATCGCCTGATCTTTCGCTATCGCGCAAGCGAAAGCCCCGTGGCCGACCTTCTGAGCGCGATCAATGCCTCAAAGCTGAGCGTGGTCGATCTGCGCACCGAGGAAGCGGACCTGGAAGACATATTTCTCCAATTGACACGGAAAAAGAATTAGGCTGAATCCGATGTTCTTCATGCACATTGGAATGCAACCTTGTCCAGGCACGCTTTCTCATCCGTCCTCCTGATCGCAGTGGTGGCCATGCTGTTGTCCGCTTGTGCGCCGCGCAATGCCCCGTCCGGGCCCGGGGATGCCGAGCCCGAGATCATGATCGAGACGGAGGCGACGCGCGGAGCGTTCATCACGCAGGACGGACTGGAATTGCCGCTGCGCGCCTGGCTGCCCGCTGACGGAAAGCGGCCGTCAGCGATCATCCTGGCCGTTCACGGCTTCAACGACTATTCCCATGCTTTCGAGGAAGCGGGACAGAGTTTCGCCGAGCAGGGCATTGCCGTCTATGCCTATGACCAGCGTGGGTTCGGCGATGCCCCGCACCGTGGCCTCTGGCCGGGCAAGGAGGTTCTGGCCGAGGACTTGCGCACGGCCGCCAATCTGTTGCGCAAGAGAAATCCGGGGGTTCCTCTGCATGTCCTGGGCGAGTCCATGGGGGGTGCCGTCGCCGTGGTGGCGGCCACGACGGAAGCCGGCCTGCCGGTGGACAGCCTGGTGCTGTCGGCGCCAGCGGTCTGGGCCCGCAGCACGCAGCCCTGGTACCAGCGCGTGGCTCTCTGGGCCGCCGTTCGGACTGTGCCCTGGTTCAAACCCTCCGGTGCCGGTCTGCAACGCCAGGCCTCGGACAACATCGAGATGCTGCGCGAGTTGGGGCGCGATCCTCTGGTGCTCAAGCGCTCGCGCGTCGATGCCATCTATGGGCTGGTGAACCTGATGGACGCAGCCCTGGCGGCCGGATCGAATCTGGAGACACCGACCCTGGTGCTGTACGGCAAGAAGGACGAGATCGTCCCGCGCAAGCCGGTCGATCGCTTCTGGGAGGCTTTGCCCAACAGAGAGGGCCACCGCTACGCGCTTTACGAGGACGGCTGGCACCTGCTGCTCCGCGACCTGCAAGCCGATGTGGTGATCTCGGACATCGCGGCCTGGGTGGAGGAGGAAGACAGGGGGCGCCTGCCCTCCTCGGCCGAAGTATTGACCAAGCAGGCACCGGCGTCCTGAAGCGCCATGCCCTCTTGTTCTTTGGCGGAGGCTTGGGTAGTGTCGCGCCCGATAACGGCGTTGCCCGTTCGCGGGCCCGTAGCTCAGCTGGATAGAGCGCTTCCCTCCGGAGGAAGAGGTCTGGGGTTCGAATCCCTACGGGCCCGCCATTTTTCCTTATTTTTCAGTAAGTTATGAAGAAATGAACTTCCGTTCCTTCCGAAAGGAAGGTGCTATGGTAGCGAGTCCTATATGTCCATACCGGACACATGGTTTACAGTTCCATGAGGGCGGCCGGCGCAGACTTTTGCTGCGCCAGATAGGAACCTTGTCAGCGTGTTAAACCAAGGCTGATAGTCGTTCTGCCGTCTCAGGCATACGTTTCAAACTTGACTTGATTCGGTCTCGCCAACGCGGACCACGCGATAGCGCGTCTTCATAGGCTTCTGCGAGTTCGTCTGGACGGTCCTCGAAAAGAACCGCCACAAGGAACTCGGCTTGGGCCCGGTCCTTTCGGGACTTCCACTGATTGGGCCCGCTGCGGCGCCGATCGGCCACGATCAGCTTGTGAATCGCGAAACGCTCGGGCCGGGGCACCTGGACAAGAACGCCGGAGCGGTAGAGAGCAACCGCATGGATCGGGTCCGCGATCAGAAAGTTCAGGTAGTTCAGGGCCTGGGCACTTACCCCCAAAGCAGGTAGCGGCTTAACCTTTTCGTCGCCGAAGGCCGGCGTCAGGAACTCGACCATTGCTTCCGAGTGGCTCTGTCGCCATTTCCAAACCTGTCGATCGTTTATACCGGGAACCGGGTCGAACTTGAGCAACTTGAGGATCTCGGCAGGGTTCTCTTCGACCTTGTCTTCCAATACAACCGAGAGCCGTTCGAAACTGGCGAAATCAATGTCACCGGTTTGGGCCAATTCCTCATAATCCATGCGCACCCCGAGCTCGCCCTGGTAGAGGCTGTAGGCCGATGTTCCCACGAGGGTGCCACCAAGCCGGAACATTCCTGCTCGAGAAAAGGCGAGAAGTATCGAACCAGTCTCCCGGTCCGTCGTTATGAAACCTTCGGCCCGGAGCGTCTTGGCGAGCCTGGTCATCCGCTTTCGTCGGGCTTCCTTGTCAGTTTTCAGCGTTTCCGCGCGTTCCAAGCGCGCCCGCAGCTCCGGTTTGTCTTCTCCCAGGTACCGGCTCATCATCTCGGTGCCGATCCGGAAGCGCTCGTAGAGATAGGTTCGACCGTTACGTTGCCGCTCCTCAATGGTGCCCACCAGGTTTGAAGCCCTTTCGTCGAGATGGAGACGGAGCAGGTCCTGGTAGGCCACCACCGCCGGACGACTGTGCGCAGAAATTTCCATGTCTCGCCGCTTCTTGCTTTGTGTGCATCAATCTAGAGTTTGATGCACACAAAGGTTTTGTGCATCAAAAAAATTACTGATGCGTACAAATCTTTCCGGACGACAGGCTGTCTCGACTGTGGGTGTAATTCAGTGCTTGCGCAGGGCGTCGAGACTCCAGGGGCCCGGGCCCGCGAAGACGAGGTAGAGGAAGATGAAGCAGTAGAGGATGGCGGCATCGCCACCGTTGTTGACAGGGAAGGCGCTCTGGGGTGCATGCGCGAGCCAGTAGGCGAAGGCCATGAGGCCCGAGGCCAGGAAGGCGGCAGGGCGCGTGAAAAGCCCCACCACCAGGAGAGCACCGCAGAACAGCTCGATGGTGCCGGCAATCCACGAGAGGGTGAAGGGGGCGGGGGAACCGTCGCTGGGCGGAAAACCCAACAGCTTTTGGGTGCCGTGCGCCAGGAAGATGAGCGCCGCCATAATCCGTAGGATGCTGAGCATGCGCGGGGCCCAGGTGTTCAGGCTATTGCTCATGATGTCTCTCCCTGGAAGGCAAACCTATTCTGGCAGCATAGCCTATCGGAAAGACTTTAGCTTTGGGAAGATGTCCTTGTTTGTCGCCAGACTGGAGGCCTCATGCAGGTGCACGGTTATGGTGGTTGGCAGGGCTTTCCTCTTGCGCCTCCCGGCGGCTGCCCAGGCGTTTCCAGACGCGCTCGTGGAAGAAGTAGAGGACGGTGTTGGCCAGGGGCTCGATGAGCGCGATGCCGCTGGCGATCGCGAAAGAGCCGGTCAGCGCGAACGCGATGCTGAAGCCCACCAGGATATGGAAGAAGCCGTAGCTGAGTGTCTTGGCAAGATCGCGTTTCATGGGTGTCACCTTGGACTCTCCTTTATTCCTTAGAATGATTATAAGAACGATTTGCAAATAATCAAGGGATTTCAGGCCAGCCCGGTGAAGAAAGTTGTTCATGGGGGAACGATATTGTTGGGCGCGGCGGGTGTGCAGCGCCCCCGGTTCCGCGGGCTGTCGGGACAGTCGACTCTCGGCCCCATTCAATCGGCCGAACAGTCTTGTTTCGCGAAGAGGACTGGCCGGATCAGCCGGCGCGGCGTTTCTGGGCCTGGCGCATGCGGGCCTCCTGGACCTCGGGCTCGTCGAAGAGCTCGGCCAGCCGTTCCAGCATGATGCCGCCCAGCTGCTCGGCATCGACAATGGTAACCGCCCGCTTGTAGTAGCGCGTGACATCGTGGCCGATGCCGATGGCCGTCAGCTGCACGGGACTGCGGGTCTCGATGTACTCGATGACCTCGCGCAGGTGCTTTTCCAGGTAGTTGCCGGGGTTGACCGACAGGGTGGAATCATCGACCGGGGCTCCGTCCGAGATCACCATCAGGACGCGCCGGGCTTCGGGCCGGGCGATCAGACGGTTGTGCGCCCAAAGCAGGGCCTCGCCGTCGATGTTCTCCTTCAGGATGCCTTCGCGCAGCATCAGGCCCAGGTTCTTGCGCGAACGGCGCCAGGGATCGTCGGCAGCCTTGTAGACGATATGGCGCAGGTCGTTGAGGCGCCCGGGCAGGGGCGGCTTGCCGGCAGACACCCAGCGCTCGCGCGCCTGGCCACCCTTCCACATGCGGGTGGTGAAGCCCAGCACCTCGACCTTCACGCCGCAACGCTCCAGCGTGCGCGCAAGGATATCCGCGCTCATGGCTGCCACAGAGATCGGCCGGCCGCGCATGGAGCCAGAGTTGTCGATCAGCAGGGTGACGACCGTGTCCCGGAAATCGGTGTCCTTCTCGTGCTTGTAGGACAGGGAGTTGGTCGGGTTGGCTATGACCCCCGCCAGCCGTGCCGTGTCCAGCAGGCCCTCTTCGAGGTTGAACTCCCAGGCCCGGGTCTGCTTGGCCATCAGGCGCCTCTGCAGGCGATTGGCCAGGCGCGCGATGACGCCCTGCAGGTGCGCCAGTTGCTGGTCGAGCAGATGGCGCAGGCGCTGCAGCTCGTCTGGATCGCAGAGCGTGGCTGCGTCCACCACCTCGTCGAATTCGGTGGTGAAAGCGCGATAGGCTTCCGCGGGTATGGAGTTGCGGCGATCGTCCCACTCGGGTGGACGGTTGGGGCTGCCAGGTTCCTCTGCTCCTTCGCCCTCATCGTCTTCACCTTCGCTTTCGACGGCTTCCTCACCCTCCTGGCCTTCGCCGCTGTCCTGCTCCTCCATCTCGCTGCTCTGACTGGAGTCGGACTCGTCGGAATCCTCTTCGCCGCCTTCGCCGCGTGTCTGGTTGTCCTCGCCGGCGTTGTCCTGGCCTTCCTGATCGCTTTCGCTCTGCTCCTCGTTGGGCTCGGGTTCGCTGCCGGCGTCCAGGTCCAGGTGCTGCAGCATCTGGCGGACCTGGCGGGCATACTCCTCCTGATCGCCAGCGGATTTCTGCAAGGCATCGATGTCACGGAAGATCTGCGGATCCAGATGGTTGCGCCAGCTTTCCACCAGTCGCTGGGCAGAGGGCGGCAGCGGCTTGTCCGCAATGGCCTCGCGGGCCATCAGGCGCAGGACTTCGGAGAGCGGGACATCGTTGTGGTCGCTGACCTGGTTCAGGCCCCGGCTACGGTAGTTTTCCTCCAGCGCCGCATCCAGGTTCAAGGTGCAGCCTGTCATGCGCCGCATGCCCAGTGCCTCGCAACGCGCCTGCTCGACGGCATCGAAAACGCTGCGCGCTTCGCTGTCGGACGGCTGCTGCGCGGCATGAACGCCGCTGTCGTGGTAGCGCAGGCGCAGGGCGATGGAGTCGGCCTCGCCGCGCACCAGGGCGACATCATCGGGCGGCAGGTCGCGTGCCGGCATGGGCAGGCGTGCCTCGTTTCCCTGCAGGCCGCGACCCGATGGCGAGAAGTTTGCCGTCAGGTCGTCGCGCTCGGCTATGGCCCGCATGGTTGCGGAGGTTACGCGCTTGAACCGCTCGATTGGGGAGTCACCCGAACTCATGCTGCTCTCCGTCCCTCAAGCCCCTCAGACCAGGGTGGCCTGAACGCCGGTTTCGGGCAGCTCCGTACCGAAGCAGCGCTGGTAGTATTCGGCCACCGTGGTGCGTTCGATCTCGTCGCACTTGTTGAGGAAGGTCACCCGGAAGGCGAAGCCAACATCCTGGAAGATCTCCGCATTCTCGGCCCAGGTGAGCACGGTGCGCGGGCTCATGACCGTGGAGATGTCGCCGTTGATGAAGCCGCTGCGGGTCAAGTCGGCTACGGCCACCATGGCACGCACGCGCTCGCGGCCTTCCTTGCTGTCATAACCGGGCAACTTGTTGAGGACGATTTCCTCCTCGGCCTCGTGCTCCAGGTAGTTGAGCGTGGCGACGATGTTCCAGCGGTCCATCTGGCCCTGGTTGATCTGCTGCGTACCGTGATAGAGCCCGGTGGTGTCGCCCAGGCCGATGGTGTTGGCCGTGGAGAACAGACGGAAGGCGGGATGCGGCCGGATGACCTTGTTCTGGTCCAGCAGGGTCAGCTTGCCTTCCACCTCGAGCACACGCTGGATCACGAACATCACGTCGGCACGGCCGGCGTCGTACTCGTCGAACACCAGGGCGGTGGGGTTCTGAAGCGCCCAGGGCAGCAGGCCTTCGCGGAACTCGGTGACCTGCTTGCCATCCTTCAGCACGATGGCATCCTTGCCGATCAGGTCGATGCGGCTGACGTGACTGTCCAGGTTGATGCGGATCGTCGGCCAGTTCAGACGGGCGGCCACCTGCTCGATATGGGTGGACTTGCCGGTGCCGTGATAGCCCTGGATCATGACGCGGCGGTTATAGGCAAAGCCGGCCAGGATGGCGAGCGTGGTGTCATGGTCAAAGCGATAGGTGGAATCGCTGTCCGGCACGTAGTCGCATTCCTGGGAAAAGGCCGGCACCATCATGTCGCTGTCGATGCCGAATGTCTGGCGCACGGAGACCTTGATGTCGGGTGCGCCCTTCGGCATTTCGCTGGCGCCGTTCTCTGTCATTTCGGACATGATACTGATATTTCCTTGGACTTTCTGTTGTGACTCAAGTTGGTGCGTGGCCCTTCAGAGATAAAGGGCCTTGAGGATACCGTAGGCCTCGTTCACGGCCTTCATGCGATTCTCGGCGACCTTGTCCCCGCCGTTGGTGTCCGGGTGCAGGCTTTTCACCAGCTCCCGATAGCGCGTGCGTATGGCCGCCCAGGTGATGGGTGCGGACAGCCCCATGGCTTCCAGGGCACGGTCCCGATCTGAGACGGGCTGGGCGTCGGCCTGCTGGTCCTGACCGCCAGCGCGGTGCCGTTGTCTCTGGCGCCGGCGCCGTCCAGCCAACTCCTCAGCCTGGGCACGTGCAGCAGCTTCAGCATCGCGCAGATCTGCAGCGCCGCTACCCACTCGCCAAGTTGGACGGTCCCAAGTGTAGGCCTTCCGGCGGTCGGCTTCAACGTCCTGGGGATCCATGTCGCGATGATAGTCCCAGGCGGCATTGTAGGCGCGCACGTGCTCCAGGCAGAACCAGAGGTATTCGTTCAGCCTGTTGCGCGAGGCAGGCGCCCTGTATTCTCCAGCCGCCCCGCAATCGGGGTGGTCGCAGACACGAGTCCTCTTGCCAGCCTGCTGCGTAGCGGTTTGCAGGCCTTCCATCCGTGGCGTGCGTGACGTCATGTCATGAGTATGAGGGGCGCTCCTGCTGCTGACAAGGTGCCCGCCGGCGCCCAATCAACGTTTGGCTTCATTTCTCTGCCGATTGGTCGCGTTTTCCCATGGTGTCCGGCTGGGCCCTGAGGTCCGCCATATTGACCAGGGCCAGCCCGGCAACGATGCCCAGCAGGCCCATCAGCAGGCTGGGCGTCAGGGCCTCGCCCAGCAGCAGGGCGGAACTGCCCACCCCCACCAGGGGCACGCCAAGAAGTCCCAGCGAGGTGGAGATGGCCGGCAGGCTGCGCGTGACGGTGATCGTCGCCCAATAGCAGAAGCCGGTGGCGATGGGACCGTTGTAGGCAATCACGACCCAGGCCTTGGTGGAGAGATCGGGTCTGTAGTCGCCTTCGAAGATCAGGGCCAGGGCTGTCAGCGGGACCAGGGCCACCATCATCTGCCAGGGGATGACCTGAAGCACTGAACTGCTCCAGCGGTGGCCGCGGACGTGCAGGATGGCGATGGCCCAGCCGACGGCTGCCAGCATCAGGATCAGATTGCCGGTCACCACATCAGGGTCGCTCCAGTCCAGCGCCAGGGGATTGAAGAGCGCGATCAGGCCGGCCAGGCCAAGAAGGAGTCCGCCCACTTTCAGGCGCGAGGGACGCTCGCCCAGGATCAGGATGGCGGCCGGCGCAACCCACAGCGGCGTGGTATAGGCCAGCACCGAGGAGCGCCCGGCCTCGACGTACTGCAGGGCGAAGTTGATGGCGCCCAGGAAGAGGGCCACCTGCAGAAGCCCCACGGTGAAGATGACCGGCAGGTCGCTGCGGCGTGGAAGGGAAATGCGACCGAGTGCGGCCAACAGCGCCAGCAGGGTCACCATGCCCAGGAAAAGGCGGCTGACCGCGAACCAGAAAGGCGGTATGCCCTCGTCCAGTCCGATCTTCATGATGGGCCAGTTGCTGCCCCAGAGCAGGATGATCGCACCGAGCAGGAGGTAGGCACCACGCAGGGACATCTTCGTACCCTCAACGCTGATAGCTTGACAGGTGGCCGGCGGGTTCCCAGCCTTGCAGGACAGCCGCCCGATGAAAGCGGCGATTGAGCGTTAACGCGGGAAAGCCCAGATGTCCATGCCCAGCGATGGTTCCACCGGTGCCGGCCAGGCGCCTTCCATGAAACAGCGGATCGCGGAGAAACTGCGTGCCGGCCTGGCGCCTCAGCGCCTGGAGGTCGTCGATGACTCCCACAAGCACGCAGGCCACTCCGGCTGGCAGCCGGGCGGCGAGACGCATTTTCGTGTGGAGGTGGTTTCGCAGGCCTTTGCGGGCGAAAGCCGTGTTGCCCGCCAGCGCCGGGTCTATGCCCTGCTGTCCGAGGAGATGTCCGAGCGTATCCACGCCCTGCAGCTCAAGACCCTGACGCCGGACGAGGATGCCTGACAGGGAAAGAGCCCTGCCGAGACCTGAACCGGTCTCGACAAGGCTCTGACAGGACCGGGCCGGAGCGTGAAGCCTGCAGCCCGGAGTTCTGTTGAATGCTTACGAGCCGAAGGAGCTCATGCGGCTGGGAAAGCCTTCCATGACTTTCGTCACCAGTTCCCGCATCTGCTCTTCCTTGCGCGGGGTAAAGGCCGCACCGGCCAGACCGCCGCCTGCAGCACCAGCCGCGCCACCGACGAGGGCGCCGGTGGTATCGTGTTCGGTAACCGCAGCCCCGGTCACGGCACCCGCAGCAGCGCCGAGGAAGGCACCCACGGCCTGGTTCATCCCATCACCTGTTGTGCCGGAGCCCGAACCGGTCCAGACAATTTCGGCTGTCTGCACGTCCACCGCCCGGGCGCTGAGGCTCATGTCCTCCCTGTAACTTGGGATGCTGATGATCATGGCGAGGTCGGTGTTCAGGATGCGGCCGATGCGGGCCGCCCCCGTCGCCGTGGTGCGCTCGCTGAGCTGGAAATCCTGCTCATCGATGATTTCACGCACGCGCTGGCGCTCGATCGGCGAATAGCCTTTGCTCATCAGGTCCTGGGTCATCATGTTGCTGACCTGGGTCCGGGCCGCCTCGTTGGCGCCCAGGCCTTCCACGGCCACGACGGCGATGCGCGAACTGTCACGGAAGTTGTAAGTCTGGTTGAAGGAACTGCTTCCTTCGGTCTGGGCACAGCCCGCGAGTACAAGTGCCGAGAATATAATCCCGATAGTGGCGAGAATCCCGTTCCTCATGTTTGCCCCCTGAAACAGAATTGATGATAGCCCGGCAGTATGAAGGGGTGAATTCCCGAGTCAAATCAAATTCCCGCCAAGGCGGTGCTCCTTAAAAGTTTCGCCCCAGCAGTGGTCAATCACGGCGTGTTGCCCTATTCCCCCGTGTATTGATCCGGCCAGAATTCCTTGACCAGCGGGCCGTCGGCCGAGAAGGCGTGGCAGCTGTTCACCAGGTCCGTACGGCGCGGTTTGCCGTCGCGGTTGGAGGGATCGCTTTTCGAGACGTAGGTCTGGTAGGCCACGGTGCCCATGGCGCCCAGCATCTCGGTGATATGGGTACAGCCACCGGCGCCGCCGACTGCCTGCCGAAGGGCCTTGCGCCAGCCGGGGCCGATCCTGGCGCCGATCAGGTTTCGGTAGTTGGGGGTTACACCCGGACAGATGGCAAAGGGCGAGGCTGTCGTGTCGGCGGCGATGTCGCGCACCACGAAGTCGTCATCCAGCGTCAGACGGACGGCCATTTCGTGCAGTGGCTCGCCCGGCTGTATGGTGCCGCGATGCTGGTTGTTGAAGGCGTAGTGCTTGGTGTCGACGATGCGCCCCTCGATATCCCAGAGGCCGTCGCTGCGGCGAAAGCCCTCGAAGTGATAGCGGCGCGTGTGCAGTGGCTCACGCTCGACGGGTGGGGGAAGCGGCATGCGATCTCTATCCTTGGCACTGCTCTACAAATGGCCAGAAGGCATAGCGCCGCCTCGGCGGTGACGCAAGACGCCGGCCGGAAAGGCCCGGCTCAGCCGCCGGTTCCGTAGCCAGTGTCGAACAGCAGGGCGTCACGCTGCTGCAGGTCCTGCTCCAGCTCCTCCTGGACCGCGGCAAAGAGGTCACGGATCGAGACGATCCCGATCAGCTTGCCCTTGTCGATCACCGGAAGGTGGCGATAACCGCGTCCGCGCATCAAAAGCAGCGCCTCCATGGCCGTTGCATTCGGAGCCAGGGTGTCCGGGTCCGGAGTCATCACCTCCTCGAGCGAGGTGGCGTCCGGGTCGAGTCCGGCGGCCACGACACGGCGCAAGAGGTCGCGTTCGGTAAAGATGCCGGCCAGTTGCTCGTCCTTCAGGATCAGGATCGCCCCGATGGAGCGTTCGTTCATGACGGCTGTGGCCGTGCGGACGGTGGTATCGGCGGAAAAGGTCGTCAGCTTCTGGCTGCTGACGATATCAGGGACAACACGGCGTTGCATGGCGCCCTCCTGTAGCATGTTCACCGGGAGGATACCCGGTCAACGCTGACATACAGTCTGGAAGCCTCGCGAAGGGTGGTCAAGCGACTTGCTTGTGACGCTTTCCTTGCCCCGAAAACGCGCTCCGCGCGTACGTTCAGTCGCGCTCGTCCTCGCTGATCTCGTCCTCGTCCTGGGGCGTGACACGCAGCAGGGTGATCTGGTTGCGCTGGCGCCCCAGGATCTCGAAACGACAGCCATGGAAGGAAAAAGCCTGACCGACATCGGGAATGCGGCGGGCCTCGTGCAGCACCAGTCCGGCGATGGTGGAGGCTTCATCGTCGGGCAGTTGCCAGTCGCATTGCCGGTTGAGGTCACGGATGGTGACCGTTCCGGCCACGATGGCCGAACCATCGCTCTGCACCTCAAGCCCTTCGATGTGCAGGTCGTGCTCGTCGCTGATGTCGCCGACGATTTCTTCCAGGATATCTTCCAGTGTAACGATGCCGCGCATCTCTCCGTATTCGTCGACGACAGTGGCAAAGTGCTCCTTGCGTGCGCGGAAGGCCTGCAACTGCGAAAGCAGGTCCGTGGATTCCGGGATGAACCAGGGGGTGCCGGCGATGGCCAGGAAATCCAGATTCTGGATTTCCGGCGCCTCGGTCTGCAGGGCCCGGAAGAGCGCCTTGACGTGCAGGACGCCGACAATGTTCTCGGGCGAATCCTTCCAGAGTGGCAGGCGGGTATAGGGGCTCTCGCGCACCTGTTCGAGCAGCTTTTCGGGCGGGTCATCGGCATTGAGTGTCAGTACGTTGCGCCGGTGGACCATGATGTCGGCAACCTCGACGTTGGCCAGGTCCAGTATGGAGCGCATCATTTCGCGCTCGTGGCGGCTTTCCTCTTCATCCGTGCCGGTGTGCAGGTCGATGGCCCCGCGCAGTTCCTCTTCCCAGCGTTCACCGGCGTGACCGGACTCCGGACCGGCACCGAGCATGCTGAGAACACGCGTGACCAGGAACTGCACCAACTGGGTAATCGGGCTGAACAGAACGACAATCACACGCATGACAGGTGCGACGGTGACCGCCGTCTTGTCGGCGTGATAGATTGAGAAGGTCTTGGGGAAGACCTCGGAGAAGATCAGCACGATGGCGGTCATGCCGAAGGTCGCATAAACCACGCCCGCTTCGCCAAAGAAGTAGATCAGGACCGAGGTGGCGAGCGCCGAAGCCAGGATGTTCACCAGGTTGTTGCCCAGCAGAATGGCACCCAGCATGCGCTCCTTGCTGTCCCAGAGCTTCAGAACCGTTTCGGCGCCCTTGTTGCCCTGGCGGGCCAGGGTGTGGATGCGTGGTCGGGAAGCCCCGGTGAGCGCGGTCTCGGAACCGGAGAAGAATCCCGAGAGCACCAGGCAGATCACGATGCCCACCAGGCTGAGAATGATGGAGGTTTCCATGGTCGAGATTGGTCCGTTGCAGAACGTCTAGTTAGAGCCGGTTATCAGCTTTGAATCACGGCGGTTTGTGAGATTTCCTCGGCCAGCAGGTGCAGGATATCCTCGGCATGCACCTCCTGTGTCAGGAAGGCCTGGCCAATGCCGCGGGCCAGCACCAGCGTCATGCGGCCGTCCGCAACCTTCTTGTCCTTGCGCATGTGGTCCAGCAGGACTTCGGGATTCCAGCAGCGCTGGGCCAGCCGCTCGAAACTTGTGGGCAGGCCAACCGCCGCCAGGTGACGGCGGACCCGGTCGGCATCCTCGGGCGGGCAGAGCCCCATCTGGGCAGAAAGTTCGAAGGCCAGAACCATGCCGATGGCCACGGCTTCGCCATGCAGCAGATCCCCATCATAGCGACATTCGGCCTCCAGCGCATGGCCGAAGGTATGTCCCAGGTTCAGCAGGGCGCGCACGCCGCCCTCGCGTTCATCGGCGGCAACGATCCGTGCCTTGCTGGCGCAGGAGTTCAGGATAGCGTGGCTGCGGGCCGCCGGGTCGCCGGCAATCAGACGACGGCCGTGCCCCTCCAGCCAGGTGAAGAAGCCTGGATCGTCGATCAGGCCGTATTTCACCACCTCGGCATAGCCGGCCAGCAGTTCGCGCCGGGACAGGCTGGTCAGGACTTCAGTGTCTGCCAGCACCAACTGGGGCTGATGGAAGCTGCCCACCAGGTTCTTGCCCTGGACCGTATTGATTCCGGTCTTGCCACCCACGGAGGAATCCACCTGGGCCAGCAGGGTGGTCGGGATCTGGATAAAGGGCGTGCCGCGCAGAAGGATTGCGGATGCAAAGCCGGTCAGGTCACCGACGACACCGCCGCCAAGGGCGATCAGGGGCGTCTTGCGCTCCACGCCGGCCTCAAGCAAGCGCTCGCAGAGTTTTTCCAGCTGGCCGAAGGATTTCGTGGCCTCGCCCGCAGGCACCACAAAGGCCTCGAAGTCGATGCCCTCGCTTTCCAGGGAGCGCTCCAGGCTGGCCAGGTGCAATTCGGCCAGCGTTTCGTCGGTGACAATCATCACCTTGCGCCGGCCAACGATTTCAGCGATGTGCCGGCCGGCCGTGGCCAGCAGTCCTTCGCCCACCAGGATATCGTAGCTGCGCTCTCCCAGCTCAACGGGCAGGCGTTCAGGCGCGTTCAAGAGGGTCCTCCTTCGTTCGGCCCACAGGCTCAAGGCTGGCGACCACTTCGTCGACCGTGGCATCTATCGGACCCTCACGGCTTTCCACCGTGATGTCGGCCTCAGCATAGACCGGATAGCGGGTCTCGATCAGCTCTGCAAGGACCTGGCGGGGGTTGCCCTTCTTCAGCAGGGGACGGTTGTCCCGTTTGGACGTGCGCCGCGCCAGAACGTCGAGCTCTGCACGAAGCCATACGGCCAGGCCGTGTTGATGGATTTCCGCCCGGGTTTCGGCGTTCATGTAGGCCCCGCCGCCCGTGGCTATCACCGCCGGCTTATCAGACCTGAGCAACCGTGCGATCACCTTGCGCTCGCCGGTGCGGAATGCCTCTTCGCCGTCGCGGGCGAAGATTTCGGGTATGCTGCAACCAGCCGCGGCCTCGATCTCGCTGTCGGCATCGATGAAGGACAGGCCGTAGCGTGTGGCCAGGCGACGGCCGACACAGGACTTGCCGGCCCCCATCAGGCCGACCAGCACGATCTTGTTGACGCCCTTCTGTTCCAGAATTTCAGGCAACCGGGGTTCCGGGCCACTGTTCATGTTCCTCTGCCTCCCGCAGATGTTGCGTCAGCGTTGCGTGACGCGTACTTCACCGATATCTTGTCGCACCGTCCCTGGCAGGGGATATGCCGCAGTTTGGCCACAGTCAAAACCTAGCATCCAGGATCAAAATCCATCATTCTGGCCTGCAAAAGACAGGCTGTCGGTGAATTTGAAAAGCTTCACCTTTCCATCAATACATCGGGAAGTCCTTATGGGTCGAGTCGGCGTCGTACTTATTCTTCTCTTGCTTCTTCTCATCGGCGGAGGAGCGGTGGCCCTGATGGCCGTGGACATCCCGCCGCCCACCGAGACGATCGAGAAGGAAGTTCCGGAGGACCGTTTTGGCCGCTGAGGCTAACTGTGCCAGCGCAGGTCTGTCACGCAGAGGACAGCGACTGGCCCTGATCGCAGGCCTGGGGATTGCGATGCTGTTCGCAGGATCCTCGGTTCTGGCTCAGGACGGCCCGCGCAGTCTGTTTCCGGAGGGCGATTCCTCGCGCTCGGAACGAAGGGCACCGGACAGCGATCGTTCGAATGACAGCTGGAGCCTGCCGAATTCGAACGACGGATACGGGTCAGGATCCAGAGACATGCCTGCGCAAGGGCGCGGCGAACGTGATGGATTCGGCAACGAGAACAGCTGGCGCAGCCCGGATCGTTCCCCTCAACCCAGCGGTTCCGCCGAGGGGCAGACACGGCTGCGCGGCGGTATCCTGGTCGATGAACTAAACGATCGCTTGCCCGAGACGCTGGGCCCCCTGGCAGCAGGCAACGGTGGATTGGGCCTGGATCTCTGGCAGGGCAGCCAGCGTAGAGACATCATAGAACTGCTGCGCGAGCAGCCGCGCGGTCAGCGCAATCCCGCGGCGCGCGATCTGATACGCCGCCTGCTGCTGTCTTCTGCCCGTCCGCCGCGCGAGGGTGAAAGCAGCGACCAGCCGGAGCTTCTTGATGCGCGCGCTCAGTTGCTGATGGCTCTGGGAGAATACGACAACCTGGTGAATCTGCTGGTCCAGATTCCGGGCCTCGAGAAGGCTCCCGAGTTGGCCCAGCTGCAGGTCGAGGCAGCCCTGCTCGCCGATGAACCCGAGGCCGCCTGCCCCATGGTGCGGCGCGCGCTGTCCCTGCACCGAAGCCGGACCTTCTGGCCCAAGGCGCAGATCTATTGCCAGATACGCAATGGAGAGGAGAGTGCTGCCGGTATCGGAATAGGCCTGCAGCGTGAGGTTGGCAGCAGCGACAGGGGTTTCCTGAACCTGGCCGATGCCGCTCTGGGCGTGGGTGATGTGCCGCGACTTTCCGAGCCTTCTGCGCTGGACCTGGCGCTGCTGCGTTGGATGGGGGCGGGCGAGGCCCTGGTACCAGAGGACCTTGCGCCTTCGCTGATGGCCGGGGGCGTCCTGCTTCAGGGACTGGAAGCGGACCAGCGCCAACGATTGGCCGAGGAGGCGGCCCGTCGCGGCGTCCTGCCCCTGCGGCTTCTGAGAGAGGCCTATGCTGCATCCTCTTTACGGGACGACGGGGGCGGCGATCCCTTGCGCCAGGCGAGTCAGGCCGAGGGGCCAGAGGCACGCGCCCTGTACTATCAGGCCCTTCGCCGTGCCAGCACCCCCGAGGCCCGTGGCGAGGCGCTCCAGGCACTGATGGACTCGGCCCGCCAGGTGGACCTGGAGCCGCAGATTGCTGAAATTGCACTGCCCGTACTTGAACAGATGGATCCGGAACCGGCAGTTGCCTGGTTGGCGCCGACCGCAGTGCGGGTTGCCCTGCTGACCGGTCACTTCGAACGGGCCCGCGCCTGGATGGAGGTGGTGCGGCGTACCGGAAACGGATCCGAGGCACAGGCCAGCCTGGTGGAGCTCTGGCCCCTGTTGCGGCTGGCCGGACTGGAGGGTCTTGATCCCGGCATGACGGGAACCGATTGGGCGGAAACGCGTGTTTCGCGCGGTGCCGGACGCGAGGGGACGCGCGCCCTGTTGCAGTTCTATGAGCGCGCGCAGGAAGCCGTGTCGGGACGCGGGGGACTGGAGAATGCCAGCGCGCGCCTGCGCCGTGCCGTGCAGGAGGATCGGCGTGGAGAGGGCCTGCTGCTCAGCCTGCGGGTTTTCGGACAGGGGCGCATGACGGATATCTCCACGCGTTCCCTGAGCGAAGCCCTGGCAGCGCTTAACCAACTGGGCTTTTCGCGGGAAGCGCGGCAGCTGGCCATGGATGCCCTGGTCACACGCGGACTCTAGGGGGCACGGAGGCGGCGGAGGCCATGGCACGCAAACCCGGACGCAAGGCCGCTGCTCTTTCCCTGTCGCCATCACTGGAAAGCTTCCTGGAAATGCTGGTGGCCGAACGCGGCGCCAGCCTGAACACGCTCGAGGCCTATCGCCGTGATCTCTGTGACCTGGAGGCTTTCCTTTCCGCGCGAGGGGTGAAGCTTCAGGATGCAGCGGGCGAGGATCTGCGCGCCTATCTCACGCAGCTGTCTGAAGCCGGCATGGCGCCACGCACCTCTGCCCGGCGTCTGTCCAGCCTGCGTCAGTACTATCATTTCCTCTTCACCGAAGGACGGCGGGGGGACGATCCGGCGCTGAAGCTGGAATCGCCGCGCCAGGGACGGGTGTTGCCCAAAGTCCTGGAGGAGGCCGAAGTGGACCGTCTCATGACGGCGGCCCAGCAAGGAAACAGGCCCGAAGACCTGAGGCTCAACCTGGTGCTGGAACTGCTCTATGCCACCGGCATGCGCATCAGCGAGTTGATCAGCCTGCCATACGCCGCCGTGGCCCGCGATCCCCAGGTGCTTATCGTGCATGGCAAGGGTGGGCGTGAACGGATGGTGCCGCTCAACGAATCGGCGGCGGATGCACTTGGAGACTACAAGGACGTGCGCGCACACTTCCTGCGCCGGCCCGGACAGGAGCGCTGGCTGTTCCCCTCGCGTTCGGCCAGCGGGCACCTGACCCGGCACAGGGTCGGGCAAATGCTCAAGGAGCTTGCGGTCGCTGCGGGCATCAGCCCCGCCCGGGTCTCGCCCCACGTGCTGCGCCATGCCTTTGCCAGCCACCTGCTGGCCCATGGCGCTGACTTGCGCTCGGTGCAGCAGATGCTGGGCCATGCCGACATCTCGACCACGCAAATCTATACCCATGTCCTGAACGAACGCCTGAAAACGCTTGTCCATGGCCATCATCCCCTGGCCCGGGGCATGGGCAAGCCGGAGCGGAACGGTTGAAATTGGTAATACCACTTGCTAAACGCGACAGGAATTGGATCGCGTGCGATAACAGAAGTGCTGTCCCCACAGTCACGGCAACCCCCGATGAAGGAAGAGGAAGGACCCCGAGATGAGCTTTACACCGATCGAGCAGGCCCCTGCCCGCCTGAACCGCAGTGAGCTGGCGGTTCCTGGCAGCAACTATCGTTTCCTGGAGAAGGCCGCGGATGCGCCGGCCGATGTGATCTTCCTGGATCTCGAGGATGCCGTGGCGCCCGATGACAAGGAACAGGCGCGCAAGAACATCATCAAGGCCCTGCAGGACCTGGACTGGGGCAAGAAAACCCTCTCGGTCCGCATCAACGGCCTGGACACGCACTACATGTACCGTGACGTGGTGGATATCATCGAGCAGGCTGGCGAGCGCCTGGACCTGATGATGATTCCCAAGGTCGGAACGGCCGCGGACATCTATGCCGTCGACATGCTGGTCACCCAGTGCGAGCAGGCCGTCGGCCGCAAGAAGCGCATCGGCTTCGAGATGATCATCGAGACCGCCCAGGGCATGGCCAACGTCGATGCCATTGCCGGTGCCAGCAAGCGCAACGAATCGCTGCACTTCGGCGTGGCCGACTATGCCGCCTCGACGCGTGCCATGACCACGAACATCGGCGGGCCGAACCCGAACTATGGCGTGCTGACCGATGACGATGGTTCGGGCAACCGCGATTTCCACTGGGGTGACATGTGGCACTATGCCATTGCCCGCATGGTTGTCGCTGCCCGTGCCAATGGCCTGCGTCCCGTTGACGGCCCCTTCGGCGACATCGAGGACAAGGAAGGCTACAAGGCCCAGGCGTTGCGCGCGGCCGTCCTGGGCTGCGAAGGCAAGTGGGCCATCCACCCGTCGCAGCTGGAGCTGGCCAACGAGCTCTTCGCACCCAGCGAAAAGGACGTGGAGCGGGCCAACAAGATCCTGGCAGCCATGGAGCAGGCACAGAAGGAAGGCCGCGGTGCGGTCACACTTGACGGCCGCCTGATCGACATCGCCTCCATCAAGCAGGCTGAGGTTCTGGTCAACAAGGCCAAGCAGGTGTCCGACGCCGGCTGACGCCCGACGTCGAAGCAGGACGGCAAGACCCCGCGGCAGTTCATCATGCCGCGGGGTTTTTGCTTTTTGGTGTCGCGTTCCAACATGATTGCGGGGACCCGACAGGCGAGACCCAAAAGGCAGGGAGGGACGACATGAGTGAGCCACTGAGACTTCGCGATTTCGGCTCGTTCCATGTCGGTGGTCGCAGGCTCGAAGTGTCCGGCCAGGATGTCCGCATGGTGGATACCGGCAATCCCGAGGCGCCAATACCGTGGGATCGCAATGGCCGCTATCTGGCGGATCAGATGTACGTGCAGTATCTGCTACCGGAAGCGCGCCGTTCGGAGGTTCCGGTTGTCTTCCTGCATGGCGGCGGCCTTTCGGGAACCACCTTCGAAACCACTCCTGACGGCCGCCCCGGCTGGGTCAATCTTTTCGCGCATGCAGGCCATGACGTCTACAATACGGATACTCCCGAACGCGGTCGTGCCGGCTTCCTGCCGTATGAAGGGTTTCGCGACGGGGAGCCGGAATGCTTCAGCTACGACACACCGCTCGGGACCATGAGGATTGCGGCAGATGCCGGGGCGCGCGCGGAGGATCCCGAACTACGGCTGCTGCCGAACTGCCAGTTTCCCATTGAACAGTGGCCGGCCTTCGCCAGCCGCTTCAGCCCCTTCTGGCTGCCCATGGGGCAAGGGGTGATGGAGGCATTGGAGGCGCTGCAGACGCGTATCGGCTCATTCGTCCTGCTCGCCCATTCTGCGGGCTGCAAGTACAGCCATGCCTATGCGGAACGTCTCCGCATCATGTGGAGATGCTGATTTCCGTCGAGCCCCTGGCGATGGGGCAGGCAGCGGAGCGGACCTGCCAGATTCCCCAGCTGGTGGTCTGGGGCGACAATATTGCGCTGGACCCGCTTGGCCGCTGGCCGAAGATCCGGGCTGAGGCCGAACGTTACACTGAGGCTGTGAGCGCGAACAGCGGTCAGGTCGAGGTGCTCGACCTGCCGCAGCTCGGTCATTCCGGGAACACGCACCTACCCATGCTGGACAGGAATTCGGAGCAGGTTGCCCGACTGATCCTGGACTGGATGAAGCGGCAGGAAGGTCGGACTTCCTGACCAGCTCAGCGCCCAGTGAACACTGCGGGCCGTCTCTAACATCCCGCCTCCGGTTCATAGGCATGATCGAAGAAACGCTCCTCGAGTTCCATCATGTGGCAGAAGGTCCGGCACATCTGCTGCTGCACCTCGGGCGGTGCCGTTGTACCGACGCGCGAGGTCTCGTCGCGCAGCCAGGTGACGAAACGCTCGAATTCTGGCACGGCATGCAGGTCGATCCACTCCGCCATCCAGAATTCCTGAGGCCGGCGATCGCCACAGGCCAGGCCCCATGTCAGGTAGCTCCATTCAGCCGCCAGCAGCGTTGCCAGCACGAGCGGGTAGGAGCCGCTGCGCCCCGAGTCCTGCAGGACCGAGAGCAGTTTGGCCGTGACGGGCGCAAGTTGGGGGCTGCGCCACTCAGATTCGGGAACCTCCAGGGCCTGGAAGGAGCGCAGGAAATAATCGTTCTCCTCGCTGGTCACGGCCGCCAGGAAGCCGGCGAAGGGCCGCTTCTGCGGCATGGACGGGGCATAGGCCACGGCGTAGCCGAGCAGGCTGACGAAGCTGTCGACGAAGGCATAGTCCTGGACCAGGTAGCGGGCACAGATCTGCGGATCCAGGGTGCCCTCCGCCAGTTCCTCGGTGAAGCGGTGCGCCGTTGCCTTTGTCCAGTAGGGTTCGGCCGATTCGCGCAGCCAGTCATGGAAGGCAGCGTTCGGATTCGCATTCAGGAAAGTTTCGAAATCCTTTGTAGAGGTCATGGCTGCTCTCCTTGCTCGCGGGACAGGTCTGTGACGTAGTCGCTGAGCGGTGGGGGGTCGGTAATGACGCCGGCTTGCTCAAGGAAGGCGGCAAAGCGGCGATAGCGCGCCCAGTCCACGGCCGCCGGGCGCAGGGCAAAGCGGGGCAGGGTGTCGGCCCAGGCGCGCCGATTGAGTTCGTCATCCAGATCATCCTTGTAGCCGATGAAGAGCTCCCAGCTTTCCTGCGGATGATTGATCAGATACTGGACACCACGCTCCAAAGCCTCGACGAAGGACGACAGGCGCGGATCCTCCAGATTGTCGCGGTTCGCCAGGACGATCAGTTCGTCATAGGCAGGCACGCCTTCCTCCTCGACATAGAAGGCACGGCCTTGCGCGCCTTCGATATCCAGCTGGTTCAGTTCGAAGTTCCTGTAGGCGCCGATGACGGCGTCGACCTGCCCACTCAGCAGGGCGGGACTGAGCGAGAAGTTCACATTGACCAGTTCGACATCCTCGAGGGACAGGCCGTGCCGCGCGAGTATGGCCCCCAGGACCGCTTCCTCGACACCGCCCACGGAGTAGCCGACCTTGCCCCCTTTCAGGTCGGAGATCCGTTCTATCGGACCATCCTCCAATGCCAGAAGGGTGTTCAGCGGCGTGGCCACCAGTGTGGCGATGCGTGCTAGGGGCAGGCCCTGTGCTGCCTGGATGTGCAGGGTGGGCTGGTAGGATACGGCCAGGTCGACCCGTCCCGCAGCCACCAGCTTGGGCGGATCGTTGGGATCGGCCGGTTCGGTGAAGCGAACCTCGATCCCGGCATCCTGAAAGAAGCCTTTCTCCTGAGCCACGATCAGGGGCGCGTGGTCGGGATTGACGAACCAGTCCAGCAGGACTTCGAGCGGTTCATCGCTTTGGGCGTGGGCGGCAGCGGTCGATAAAAGCAGGAAAAGGCCTGCAAGTAGGCCTGGAAGTCGGCGCAAGGTAATCCTCCCTCAAATTGCGCCGGCGTGATCTGGACGGGTGAGGGAGAGGCGAATCCGTCCGCCTTTGCTATGGCGAACACGCGCGGACTGTCCCTTCCGTTCCCTAACGCCGGCATGATCCGGATCAGGTTCTAAGGGTTTCCGCCTTGTGATTGCGGACTCTCAGCCCTCATGTCGCATGAGGACACCCCCAGGAAGTTATCCACAGTCTGTTCTGACCTTCGCTTTCCGTCAAGCAAAGCCCCGCGGAAGAGATTGTGAGTCGCCCGGCAGCCCGTATAAATTGAAGGTGGGATGAGGCCGTGTCGCGGTTACGATAAATGCCACCGTCGCGGCTTGCACTGCCCGTGCCCCTGTGATACCAACCGCTCGCACGAACGGGGGCAAACCCGTTTCAAGCGTTTCATTTTTTGGTCTCAAGGCAGAGGCGCCGCCTCATTGAAGCGGTGCTCTGCGAACGGGGTTTTAGCGAAAGCGAGCGGTTCAACATGCCCAGAGGCATGTTGCGGACTGTTTTCTTTCCGGGGAGCGACTGGGGTTTGGCAGGAAATACGACCTCCAAAGACGGTCTGGCAGGGCGCTACGCCCTTGCTTTGTTCGATCTGGCGGACGAGGCGAAGTCCCTCGACGCCGTGGCCGAGAATCTGCGTGAGCTCAAGAAGCTGATTGAGGAAAGCAGTGATCTGCAGAACCTCATTCGCAGCCCTCTCTATGGGCGCGATCAGCAGGCCAAGGCAATGCAGGCAGTCCTCGAGAAGGCCGGGGTCGATGACCTGACGCGCCGTTTCGTTCTGGTTATTGCGCAGAATCGCCGCCTGTTTGCACTTCCCGAGATTATCGAGGCCTATCTTGCCGAGCTGGCGCACCGCCGCGGCGAGATCAGTGCCGATGTCACCGCTGCCACGTCCCTGACGAAAACGCAGGAAAAAGCGTTGCTCGACACCATCGCCAAGTCGGTGGGGGGCAAGGTGCAGCTCAATGTCAAAGTCGATCCGGACCTGCTTGGTGGTCTGATCGTCAAGGTTGGCAGCCGTATGGTCGATACGTCGATCAAGAATAAGCTGCAGAGACTTCAGTTCGCGATGAAAGGGGTTGGGTGATGGACATCCGCGCCGCGGAAATATCGGCGATCCTCAAGGAGCAGATCGAGAATTTCGGTGCCGATGCCGATGTGGCCGAAGTTGGCCAGGTTCTCTCGGTCGGGGACGGTGTGGCCCGTGTTTACGGGTTGGACAATGTTCAGGCCGGTGAATTGGTCGAATTCCCGGGCGGCGTTCAGGGCATGGCCCTGAACCTGGAGAACGACAACGTCGGTGTCGTTCTGTTCGGTGAAGACCGGGGCATCAAGGAAGGCGATACCGTCAAGCGCACGGGACGCATTGTGGACGTGCCGGTCGGCAAGGAGTTGCTGGGCCGCGTCGTGGACGCCCTGGGCAACCCGATCGACGGCAAGGGTCCGATCAAGACCGAGCAGCGTTCCCAGGTCGAGGTCAAGGCGCCTGGTATCATCCCGCGCAAGTCGGTGCACGAGCCGGTCCAGACCGGCCTCAAGTCCATTGACACCCTGATCCCGATTGGCCGTGGCCAGCGTGAGCTGATCATTGGTGACCGCCAGACCGGCAAGACCGCGATTGCCGTCGATGCCTTCATCAACCAGAAGCATACCAATGCGGACGCCGAGGAATCGAAGAAGCTCTACTGCATCTATGTTGCGGTCGGTCAGAAGCGTTCCTCTGTGGCCAAGCTGGTGAAGACCCTGGAAGAGCAGGGTGCGATGGAATACTCCATCGTGGTGGCGGCGACGGCCTCCGATGCCGCGCCGCTGCAGTTCCTGGCACCCTACACGGGCTGTGCCATGGGCGAGTACTTCCGCGACAACGGCATGCATGCCGTTATCTGCTACGATGACCTGTCCAAGCAGGCCGTCGCCTATCGCCAGATGTCCCTGCTGCTGCGCCGCCCGCCGGGCCGTGAAGCCTTCCCGGGTGACGTCTTCTATCTGCACTCCCGCTTGCTGGAGCGTGCCGCGAAGATGGGCGACGATCACGGCGCAGGCTCGCTGACGGCCCTGCCGATCATCGAGACGCAGGCAGGTGACGTGGGCGCCTACATTCCAACGAACGTCATCTCCATTACCGATGGTCAGATCTTCCTGGAGACCAGCCTGTTCTACAAGGGCGTGCGCCCGGCTGTGAACGTCGGCTTGTCGGTCAGTCGTGTGGGTTCGGCCGCGCAGACCAAGGCGATGAAGAAGGTGGCCGGCACCATCAAGCTGGAACTGGCACAGTTCCGCGAAATGGAGGCCTTCGCTCAGTTTGCCTCGGATCTGGACGCCTCTACTCAGAGGCTTCTGGCCCGCGGTGCGCGCCTGACCGAGCTGTTGAAGCAGCCTCAGTACAGGCCCCTGCCGTTCGAGGAGCAGACCTGCGTGATTTATGCCGGTGTGCGCGGTTTCCTGGATGACGTTGCCGTCAACAAGGTCCAGGACTTCGAAGCCAAGTACCTCGACGAGATTCGAGACAAGGGCAAGGATATCCTGGAGACGATCCGCAAGGAAAAGGACCTGTCGAGCGAGTCCGACGAGAAGCTGAAGTCCTTCCTGGAAGACTTCGTCAAGACCTACGTCTGATCGGTCCTGTGTCACGGAAAGTCGGTTGAAGCGATATGGCTAGCCTCAAGGAGCTCCGCTCCCGGATCAGCAGCGTCAAGTCGACGCAGAAGATAACCTCGGCCATGAAGATGGTTGCGGCGGCGAAGTTGCGCCGTGCCCAGGAGCAGGTCGAGGCATCGCGCCCGTACGCAGAGCGGATGGCCCGCATGCTCGGATCCCTGGCAGGTTCCGTGCAGGGCAGCAATGGTCCCAAGCTGTTGACCGGCACTGGCAAGGACGACGTCCACCTGCTGATCGTTGCCACGGCCGACCGAGGTCTTTGTGGCGGCTTCAACAGCTCGATCGTGCGGGATGCCCGCAAGCATATCGAGCAGCTGAAGTCTGAGGGCAAGACGGTCAAGATCATCTGTATCGGCCGCAAGGGGCGTGATCAGTTGAGGCGGCAGTATGGCGACGATATCCTGGAAACCATCGAGGGTGTCACCAAGCCGCGTCCGAGCTTCGACAAGGCGCATGCCATTGCCCAGGACGTCCTGACCCGATTCGATCAGGGTGAATTCGACGTCTGTACGCTTTTCTATGCCCGCTTCAAGTCGGCGATCAGCCAGATCGTGACCCGTCAGCAGCTTGTGCCCTTCGATGATGAGCACAGTGCAAGCCTGGAGGCGGCTGAGGAAGAGGCGCAGGCTGAAAAGCAGGCCGGCTTCGTGTATGACTACGAACCGGATGAAGAAGAGATCCTGAAGGAGCTGTTGCCGCGGAACCTGGCGGTGCAGATCTACAAGGCGATCCTCGAGAACAACGCCAGTGAGAACGGGGCGCGGATGACCGCAATGGACAATGCGACCCGGAATGCCGAGGAAATGATCAAGGACCTGACCCTCGTCTACAACCGGACGCGTCAGGCCGAGATCACCAAGGAACTGATTGAAATCATCTCCGCCAAGGAGGCGATGTAGCGCTGTCTAGGCAGTGCTGGATCGCAGTAGAGGCACGATAAGGAGCAGACACGATGGCCAAGAACCTCGTCGGAAAGATCACCCAGGTCCTGGGACCGGTGGTCGACGTGCAGTTCGACGGTGACCTGCCGGACATTCTCAACGCGCTGGAAACCGATAACCACGGCAACCGCCTGGTTCTGGAGGTTGCCCAGCATCTGGGTGAGCATGGTGTGCGCACCATCGCCATGGACGCCACCGAGGGCTTGGTGCGCGGCCAGGAGGTGACGGATACGGGCACGCCAATCGAGGTTCCTGTCGGGCCCGAGACCCTGGGGCGCATCATGAACGTCATCGGCGAGCCGATTGACGAGCGCGGTGAGCTCAAGACCAAGAGCAAGGCGCCGATTCACCGTTCGGCCCCGACCTATGCGGATCAGAACACGGATGCAGAAATCCTGGTAACCGGAATCAAGGTCATCGACCTGCTGGCACCTTACGCCAAGGGTGGCAAGATCGGCCTGTTCGGTGGTGCCGGTGTCGGAAAGACCGTGCTGATCATGGAGCTGATCAACAACATCGCGAAAACGCACGGCGGTTATTCGGTGTTTGCCGGCGTCGGCGAGCGTACCCGTGAAGGCAACGACCTCTATCACGAGATGATGGACTCCGGTGTCATCAAGACCGATGGCGGCGATTCCAAGGCAGCCCTGATTTACGGCCAGATGAACGAGCCGCCTGGCGCACGTGCCCGTGTCGCCCTGAGCGGGCTGACCGTGGCCGAGTACTTCCGCGACGAGGAAGGCCAGGACGTTCTCTTCTTCGTGGACAATATTTTCCGCTTCACACAGGCGGGCGCCGAGGTCTCTGCACTGCTGGGCCGCATTCCCTCCGCGGTGGGGTATCAGCCGACGCTCGCCACCGACATGGGTGGACTGCAGGAGCGCATTACCACGACAAACAAGGGTTCGATCACCTCGGTGCAGGCCATTTACGTGCCGGCCGACGACCTGACCGACCCGGCACCGGCAACTTCATTTGCGCACCTTGATGCGACCACGGTGCTGAGCCGCCAGATCGCCGAGTTGGGCATCTATCCGGCCGTTGACCCATTGGACTCCACCAGTCGCATCCTGGAGCCGGATGTGGTCGGCAAGGAACACTATGACGTGGCCCGCAAGGTCCAGGAGACACTGCAGCAGTACAAGCAGTTGCAGGACATCATTGCCATTCTGGGCATGGACGAACTGTCCGAGGAAGACAAGCTGACGGTTTCGCGCGCACGCAAGATCCAGCGCTTCCTGTCACAGCCCTTTGACGTGGCCGAGGTCTTCACGGGCTCTCCGGGCGTGCAGGTGCCGCTCGAGGAAACCGTCAAGGGCTTCAAGGGCCTGGTGGAAGGTGAGTACGACCACCTTCCGGAAGGCGCCTTCTATATGGTCGGCACGATCGACAAGGCTGTCGAGAAGGCCAGGAAGCTGGCTGAAGAGGCTGCCTGACGGCAGTTCCAAGGCAGCACAAGGCCCGACAGACAGGATAGAGACGGCAGGTCATGGAAAAAACGCAGTTCGAACTGGTTTCACCGGAAAAGCTTCTCCATGCGGGAGAAGTGGCCATGGTGGTGGTGCCTGGCGCTGAAGGCGACTTCGGTGTCCTGCCCCGCCATGCCCCGATGATTTCCACCGTTCGGCCGGGTGTCATTTCCGTTTATGAGGAAAACCGCAGCACGGTCAGTAGGCGCATCTTCGTCGGCGGGGGCTTTGCCGAGGTGACACAGGAACGCTGCACGGTCCTGGCGGACAGTGTCGAGGCCTATGACGACATTGATCGTGGCGAGACCGAGCGGGCTCTGAAGGATGCCCGTGAAGACCTGGAAGACGCCAAGAACGAGGTTGAAAAGACTGAAGCCGCAAAGCAGGTCAAGGTCCTGGAAGAAAAGCTGCGGGCGCTAGAGACATTCTGAGCTGGCGTGCGTTCACCGCACAAGCCGCCGCTTGCGCCAGGACGCCAGCGGCGGTTTTTGTTTGTTCTGTCATATGCAGAACCAGTTTGGCGCATGATGCCGCGCCAGGGGAATAGAAGCTCACTCTTGCGAGCTATCCTGCTTTTTCCTACATATGCGGGAACGTAAGAAGGGGTTCATGGACTTCAGGAAGGGCGGATAGCATGTCGGCTGGGCACTGGACTCTCGATGACATAGACTGGAACAGCTTCGATCGCTCCAAGATCGATACCGAGATGGTCAAGTTGATCAAGGCTGCCAGCCTTGTGGAATACAACGGCGATGATTATGCCGACTACCTCTGCAATGTTTTCAGTGATGACACCGAGTTTCAGCAAGCCGCCCGCCAATGGGCATCGGAAGAGGTGCAGCATGGCGAGGCGCTGGGCCGCTGGGCCCAAATGGTCGATCCCGAGTTCGATTTCGACAGCGCCGTAAAACGATTCCGCGATGGCTTCACTGTCGATGTGGATGCCAGCTCATCCGTGCGCGGTTCACGCTGTGGCGAGCTTGTGGCCCGCTGTATCGTCGAGGTGGGAACTTCCTCTTATTACGGCTCGCTGGCCGACAGCACAGACGAACCCGTGCTGAAGGATATATGCCAGCGGATTGCCGCCGACGAGTTGCGTCACTACAAGCTGTTCTATACGCACCTGCGCCGCTATCTGGACCAGGAGCGCATCGGCAAGATACGGCGCCTGATGATCGCCTTGGGACGCGTGCGCGAGACCGAGGATGATGAACTGGCCTATGCCTATTATGCGGCCAATACGCCAGCGAACGAGGACTATGACCGCAAGCGCTGGAGCAAGGCTTACATGAATCGGGCACTTGCCATCTACAAGCCGGTCCGTGTCGAGCGGGCCGCTGCCATGACCTGCAAGGCGGCTGGACTGAATCCACGCGGACGCACGGCGCAGCTGCTCTCGAAGGCGGCCTATCATCTCATGAAGTCGAAGCAGCAAAAAGCTGAAGCCGCGACGGCTGCTGCCGCCTGAAACACTGCTGCTGCCTGAAACACTGCTGCCGGGTGATACCGGTCGATCTGTAGTTCAGGCTCCGCGTGTGCGGATCCGCTCGGCCAGATGGCCGAATTCGTCCGCCACCCGTTCGTAGAGTTTCCGCTTGAAGGGCACGATCAACTGGGGTGTCTCGGGCAGAGGGCGCCAACTCCAATTCGAGAATTCGGCATGCGGACCGCCGATATCGATTTCGCCCTCATCGCCCAGGAACTTCAGCGCGTACCATTTCTGCTGCTGGCCTCGAAAACGTCCACGCCAGATCTTGGGCACCAGGTCGTAGGGCAGGTCGTAGCTGAGCCAGTCCCGGCTTTCGGCCAACAGTTCCGCGTTGCGTACACCGGTTTCTTCTTCGAGCTCGCGGAAAAGCGCCGCTTGCGGGTCCTCGTCGGGATCGATGCCGCCCTGGGGCATCTGCCAGGCATCGCTGACCATGTCCATGCGTTGCGCCGTGAAGACCTGTCCATCCTGATTGAACAACACGATTCCCACACCCGGACGATAGGGGAGCCGTTCGATCTCCTCCGGAGTCAGGCTCAGGTCGGTATCGGGATCATAGGGCGAGTTGGAGTTGGACATGGCAATCGAAACTTCTCTTGAACCAGGATCTTGGGGGGCACTACTACTGACGAAGCAAGGCACTGAGCGGGGCCAGCTGTACGCCACGCTCGGGCAACTGCTCGCTCCAGGCCTGGAGACGTTCCAGGCTGACGGGATAGGGGCGAGCCACGGCCACGGCCTCGCCTTCCGACAGGGCGGTACGTTCGATGGCCGATAAGCCGGCATCGATCACCGAGCGGCTGGCGGCCTGCTGGTCCAGGGTGCGATCACTGAACAGCAGGGGCAATTTGGCCAGCTGTGCGCTCTCGCGCATTGCCTGATGGCCTTCTGCAGGATTGCCCAGGAAAACCAGGCCATCCTGCGCCAAACGCTCGAACAGAAGGTCGATGGCTCCGCGCCCCGGTGTGAAACCACCACCGCCCGTGCCTGCCACACCCAGATAGGCACTGCCCCGTGACAGGACCCACTGCAGACGCTCGGCATTCTCCTGTGGTCCCAGCTCGGTCAGGATCGCCTGCGGACCCGGATCGTCTGCCGGAAAACCCTCAGGCTCCATGGGCAGGTCCAGCAGGACCTCGTGGCCCTGAGAACGCGCCAGGGCGATCCATTCGTCGAGGCGCCGCGCATAGGGACTGAAGGACAGGGTGATCTCAGCCGGCAGTTGTCGAATGGCGGTCTCCGTTGCGGCTTCCGACAAGCCGAGCCCGGTGACGACGATGGCGATCATCGGTTGGTCGGCCTGGGGAGCGAAAGGCTGCGCATAGCGTTGCCAGGCCTGGCTGCGGTTGCTTGGCGCCGTGACCTCCTGTTCGCTCTCGCCCGTTTCTGTTGACTCGTCCGGCTGGGGGGGCTCGCCCTCTTCCTCACTGGAAGTCGTGGCCTCTGCATCTTGTGCACCGACCTCTTCGTCATCCCCGCTGAGGCTGCGTCCAGGTATGGGGGGCGGCGGGAGGCCGGGTGAGGCCTGAGGCGGTGCAAATGCCGGCTGCTGACGGTCGGCCGCGCCGTTTGTCTGCGTCCCCGCGTCCTGTTCGGTTTCGCCGCCTTCCAGTATCGCAGCCGATTCCTCGGCCAGTACGCTTTCCTGAACTTCCGCGCTGCCTGTCTCCTCGACAGCGGTCTCCCCGCTTTCTTCCGTTTCCGCTATTTCTTCCTGGATCTCAGCCTCTTGGGCTTCGGGTATGGCCGAGGATTCCGGGATGGCCGGGAGTTCCGGTGGAGGCTCACTGTCCTGCACCGGCTGTGTTTCGTCGCCGCCAACGGCAATCAGGGGGGCATCCTGTACCCTGGGTGCGGATTGGGTCCCCTCTCGCAACTCTGGAGGACGGGTCAGGTCCTGGCCATCTGCTGTCTGCTCCAATGCGCGTTCCTGTCCGGATCCAGTCTCGGCCGTGTCGGAGTCCGCTGTCTCAGATCCGGTCCTGTCGGATTGATGGGTCGGCTCATCGATCGCTTCAGGCAAAACCTCCTGATAGGCAAACTGCTCCCTGGAGTGGGAGGCCGGATCCGGTGGACGCGTAAACAGCCAGGCCGCCAGTGCCCCCAGGCCGGCAAGCAGTATGCCCCAGCCCAGAAGCAGCGCGATCAGCCCCGTTCTTCGCCCTTTGCGTTCAGCGGCCACGTTCTTCCCCGACCCCCCTGATCATCCGGCTGCCTTCGCCGGGCTCAGTTCATTTCCAGTTGGCTAAAGAGTGACAGGCCACGCAGGAGGTCGAGGGCCCGTGCCAGCTGGTAGTCCTGCTCGGGATCGCCCTGATCCTCGGGCGAGACGACCTGTTCCTCTTCATCCTCGCTGTTGCCGTCCTGCTGGGAGTCCGGTGCTTCAATCTCCGTGGGGGTTCCGTTGTCCAGGTGACGCGGCAGATCCTCTTCACGGCGGATGCCGCCATTATCGAGTTTCTCCAAGCGGGCCTGTTCCACCGTGATGTCCGGCTCGATCCCCTTCGCCTGGATGGAGCGGCCACTGGGCGTGTAGTAGCGTGCCGTGGTCAGGCGCATGGCTCCGTTGCCAGACAGCGGAACGACCGTCTGGACGGAGCCCTTGCCGAAGGAGGTGGTGCCCAGGACGATGGCACGGCGATGATCCTGCAGGGCCCCGGCCACGATTTCCGAGGCCGAAGCCGAACCGCCGTTGATCAGGACAACGATGGGCAGGCCTTCCGCCATGTCTCCGCCTTCCGCATTCCAGCGCTGGGCGTCGTCCTCGTTCCGGCCGCGTGTGGACACGATCTCGCCCCGGTCCAGGAAGGCGTCGCTGACGCTGATGGCCTGTTCCAGAAGACCGCCAGGATTGTTTCTCATGTCCAGGACAATACCTTTCAGGTCATCGCCCAGCTCATCGCGGATTTCATCGAAGGCGTCCTCAAGACCGCTGGTGGTCTGTTCCGTGAAGGAGGTCAGGCGGATATAGCCGATATCTCCCTCGACGCGGCTGCGCACGGATTGCACCTGGATGATGTCGCGCGTGATCTCCAGATCAAACGGTTCTTCGTTGCCACGCCGGATCGTGACTTCGATCGTCGTGTCTACGGCGCCGCGCATCAGCTTGACAGCATCGTTCAGGTTCATGCCCATGACGGGTTCGCCATCAATATGCGTGATCAGGTCTCCGGCCTGGACGCCGGCGCGGAAGGCCGGTGTGTCGTCGATGGGGGATACGACCTTGACCAGTCCGTCCTCCATCGTGACCTCGATGCCCAGTCCCCCGAACTCGCCGCGTGTCTGTTCGCGCATATCCTTGAAGCTTTCGCTGTCGAGATAGCCCGAATGCGGGTCCAGGTCGGCGAGCATGCCCTCGATCGCGGCCTCGATCAGTTCGCGATCGCTGGTCTCTTCCACGAAATCTGCGCGTACGCGCTCGAAGACTTCACCGAAAAGCTTCAGTTGTTTGTAGGTATCGTCATTTTCCGCATTCTGGGAAAAGGCCGGCGCGCTGATCAGGAAAACAGCGGCCAGTGTCACGGATAGGAGAAATCGCATCAGCCTTGCGCCTCATTTCTGCTTGTTTCGAGCCACGGCAGGGGGTCGATCGGTTGGCCGGCCCGCCTCAACTCTATGTAAAGTTCCGGGTCTTCGTCACCCGTTTCCTTCATGGAACCGACAGGTTCGCCTGCCATGACCCACTGGCCGGCCTCTGCCGTCAGGCGATCGAAGCCGGCCAGGAGGGAATGATATCGTTCGTCGTGCTCTATGATCAAGATAAGCCCGTACCGGCGAAAGGGGCCAGCGTAGGCCACCTTGCCGTCAAAGGGGGCCACGACCTGGGCAGCCTTGCGTGTGCGCAGGATCACACCTTCGGAATCCTCGCCTTCCAGGTGCGGGTGTCGATCACCGAATCCCGCTGTGATACTGCCACGGGCCGGCATCACAAGGCCACCCGGCTGGTCCGGGAAATTGCGCAGATTTGACGGCGGCCGGCTTGGCAAGGCGGCTTGCTGACGTTCGCGTGCTTCCTCGGCTTCCTGTTCCGCGGCTTCAGCTTCCTGCTTGGCGCGTTCCTGGTCAGCGCGGCGCTCCTCTTCGGCGCGCTGGGCTTCCTCGCGCAGCCGCTGGGCACGTGCGGCCGCCTCTGCCGCTGCCCGTGCCTCGGCCGCGCGACGCTTGCGTTCGCGCTCGGCCTCGGCCTCAAGGCGCGCAATCAGGTCGCGCAGATCGTCGGCTTGTCCGGCAAGTTCCTCCAAACGCTCTTCGGTACGTGCCCGCTCGGCACGGGCCTCTTCTTCGAGTGCACGTTTGCGCTCGGCCAAGCGTTCCAGCTGCTGCTGCTGATCTTCCAGCTGACTGCGCCGTTCGGTCAGTTTGTCGCGCTGGCTGAGAATCTCGTTTTCCAGAGCCTGCTGTTCCTCCAGTTCCCTGCGTATCGTTGCCGCCTGTTCCTCCATCTGTGGGATGGTCTCGCTGAGCAGCATGGCGCTGCGCAGGCTGTCGAGCGGCTGTCCGGGGGCACCGAGCACGGCGTCGGGTGGAAAGACGGCGATGCGCTGCAGGGCGGCCAGGGTGTCGCCCAATTGGCTCTTGCGGCGCGTCAGGGAAACATCCAGGCGCAGGGCCTGGACATGATGGACCGCCAGCAACAGCTCCAACTGGGTGATCTCGGATTCCAGTTCCTGGACCGAGCCGGCCACTTCAACGCTTTCCTGGCGGACGTCCTGGATTTCCGTTCGCAGGCTTTCCGCCTGTTCCTCGAGTTCCCGTGCCCGCTCACGATCGCGCTCCAGAGCGCGTTCGACCTCTTCCAGCTGTTCACCGGCTTCTTCTGTGTCAGCTTCCTCGCCCTCCTGCGCCGCGGCGAGCCCCGCGAACGACAGCCATAGCCCGACCGCAAACGGCAGGAGAGCGGTCAGTTGGAGAAGGTGGGCGGAACGTGAAGGCATCCCCCGGATACTAGAGCAGGAACAGTTCCAGTGAAACGGGCAAGATGACCTGTCAGGCCAGTCGATCGTCTCGCGATCTCACTTGCCGTCCAGAAAGCGGTAGGTCTTCGGCATGCCGTTCTCGGTTTCGAAGACCATCGGCACGCCGGTGGGGATTTCCACGCTCGAGATTTCCTCGGGGCTGTGACAGTCCAGGGCCACCAGAAGGGCGCGGACGGTGTTGCCGTGTGCGCCGACCAGCACATTCTTCCCGGCCTTTAGCTCGGGCAGGATCTCGCGCTCGAAGTAGGGGCCGACCCGCTCGACCACGTCCTTCAGGCTTTCGCCGCCGGGGGGGCGCACGTCATAGCTGCGCCGCCAGATATGGACCTGTTCGTCGCCGAACTTCTCGGCCGTTTCGGCCTTGTTGAGGCCCGCCAGGTCGCCATAGTCGCGTTCGCGCAGGTCGTCGTGTTTGGTGATCTGCCACACGCCGTCCTGGCGCAGATGCTCGTTGGTGCCGCTGGCCTCGAGCGCGATCTCGGCGGTATCATAAGCCCGCTTCAGGGTTGAGGCAAAAACCCGGTCAAAGCGGATGTCCTTCAGCAAGCGGCCGCCTTTTTCGGCTTCTGCCCGGCCCTTGTCGCTGAGCTCGACATCGACGAACCCGGTGAAGCGGTTCTGTGCGTTCCAGTCGCTCTGCCCATGGCGCAGCAGTACCAGACTTCCCATGACGTGCATTCTCCGTGTTGCTGTTCCGATTGACGGCCCCGGTGGGGACCGGTCCTTGAGGGTGCCCCTTCTTAGCTTTCCTGCCCGGCAAAGGGAAGGGGGCCCAGTATTGCCTTCAGTCTGCCCGATGGTAGGGATGGCCGCTCAGGATGGCGTTGGCGCGGAAGATCTGTTCGGCCAGCAGCCCACGGACCAGCTGGTGCGGCCAGGTCATGCGCCCGAAGCTGAGGACCTTGTCCGCGCGTTCGCGCAGCTCGGGCGAGAGGCCGTCGGCGCCGCCGATCAGGAACACGGTCTCGCGCTGCCCCTCCTCGCGCCATTGGCCCAGAAGCCCGGCCAGTTGGGCGCTGTCCAGGTTGTCGCCACGTTCATCCAGCGCGATGCAGTGCGCTCCGCCCGGCAAGGCGCGGGCCAGCAGTTCGCCTTCACGTGCCTTCAGGCGCTCGGGCTCGAGGTTACGCTTCTCTTCCACTTCCTGCAGCTTGAGCGGCCCCAGCAGGGCCCCCTTCTTCAGGCGGCTTGCATAATCTTCGTAGAGGGCGCGTTGGGGCCCGGAACGGAAACGGCCAACGGCAAGTATCGTGATCTGCATGACAGGAAACTTTGTCGTGAAGGACGGTCATGTCCCGTAAAAGGGCTCATGCCGTCCGCGCGGGACGCAGGTGCAACCCTGCCCCTTGGCCGGACATTGACCATTGTTGCCGGGACCTGTGCGACAGAATCTGCGCGACCGGGACCTGTTTGGCCGGCTTGAGTCGCCTCGGTCTCAGGCGTCGGTTTCGTGCGTCTCGCCGGACACCGTTCCGCCCCACATCTTCTCGAGATTGTAGAACTCGCGAATCTCGGGACGGAAAAGATGGATCACCACGTCTCCGGCGTCGATCAGGACCCAGTCGCAGTGAGTCAGGCCTTCAACGGCCAGGTCCTTCAGACCGGTCGCTTTCAGCCGTTCGCGCAGGTGTTCGGCAATGGCGCCGACCTGTCGGGCCGAACGGCCGCTTGCGATCACCATGTAATCGGCGAACGAGCTTTTTCCGGAGAGGTCAATGATTACGGGCTCCACGGCCTGATCCTCATCCAGGGAGGCCTGGACCAGTTGAATCAGGCTGTCGGAATCGGTGCCGGGCACGGCCTTCAGGCTGCCGGGCAGATTTTCGACGCTGGTTTGCGTCATGGCTTTGTCGAGTATGACAGTCTTACTCCTTGTCTGGGCGAAGGCTCGCCTGGGCAAACGCCTCGCCGGTGGCGGTTTTTCCGGTGCCGTCAGCCAGAGCGCTGCGGCGTTCTCTCAGTGCCGTTGCCGAAAGGGGATTGAGCCGTATGTGCAGAAAGGTCCATGCCGGCGCAGATCGCCTTGGAAGCGTGGCGGCCCGTTGTTCCGCAACTCGGGCACTTGCGAACCGCTGCGCTGCCTTGGCATACAACACAGATAAAGAATAGGATGGACGATCAAGGACCGCAACGGGGAGCGTGTTAAAGATTTCGGTCCAACGCCCCCAGCGATGGACCTGAGCCAGGTTGTCTGCCCCCATCAACCAGACGAAATCGACCCCGGGAAAGCAGCGGCACAGCGCCTTCAGCGTGTCTGCCGTCACACGGGTGCCCAGTGCGGTTTCCAGGGTCGTGACCCGCAGACGCGGGTGTTGCGCGATTTGTCGCGCCGAGGCCAGGCGTGCTTCCAGCCCGGCCATTCCGGCCGCCTCCTTGAGGGGGTTCTGCGGGCTGACCAAAAGCCAGACCTCATCCAGCTTCAGGCGCTTGCAGGCTTCCAGGGCAATATGCCGGTGTCCCTGGTGGGCCGGATTGAAGGACCCGCCCAACAGGCCGATCCGGCGGCCAGGCTTGGGCAGGGGGGCGCCCAGGGCCTGTCCGAGCATGGCTGGTGTGGGGCAGCGGACAGGTTTCGGGCGATTTCGCGACATGGATCGGGACGGCGCTCTTAAAGGAAGGGTTCAGGGACGGATGGCGCCGTTGCTGCGGACCAGGTACTTGTAGCTGGTCAGCTGGTCTGCCCCCACGGGGCCGCGGGCATGCAGCTTGCCGGTGGCAATGCCGATCTCGGCTCCCATTCCGAATTCCCCGCCGTCGGCAAACTGGGTCGAGGTGTTCTGCATGACGATGGCAGCGTCCACCCGGACCAGGAAGCTGTCCGCGGCCTGGGCATCCTCGGTGACGATGCACTCCGTGTGTCCCGAGCCATGGCGTGCGATATGCGCGAGCGCCTGCTCGAGCCCATCGACCAGCCGGACGGAGAGGATGGCATCAAGGTACTCCGTGTCCCAGTCGGCATCCGTTGCCGCTGTGACGGATGCATCCAGGGCGCGTACGGCAGTGTCTCCGCGCAATTCGCAGCCCTTGTCCCGCAGGGCCTGCAGGATCGGCGGCAGGAGCTGCTCTGCCGCGCTGCGCTCGACCAGAAGGGTTTCCATCGCCCCGCAGATACCGGTGCGCCGCATCTTCGCGTTCAACACCACATGCAGGGCCTTGTCGGGATCGGCGGCCGCGTGCAGGTAGCAGTGATTGACGCCTTCCAGGTGGGCGAGGACGGGTATCCGGCTTTCCTCGCTGACGCGTTCGATCAGGCTGCGCCCCCCGCGGGGCACGATCAGGTCGATGCAGCTGTTCAGGCGCAGAAGGTGTCCGACCGCGGCCCGGTCCGAGGTGGGCGGGCGCTGCAAGGCTGTCTCGGGCAGGCCGGCCGCCAGCAGGCCTGCGCGCAGGCAGTCCAGTATGACCCCCGACGTGTGATGGGACTCCGAGCCGCCGCGCAGGATCGCGGCGTTGCCGGATTTCAGGCAGAGTCCGCCAGCGTCCGCGGTCACATTTGGACGGCTTTCATAGATGATGCCGATCACGCCCAGCGGCACCGAGCGACGCTCGATCGCCAGGCCGCTCGGCTGTTCCCAGGCGGCCAGGGTGCGCCCCAGCGGATCGGGCAGGGCGGCGATATCCTCCAGCCCCTTGGCCATGGCCTCGATACGCCCCTCGTCCAGCGCCAGGCGGTCCAGGAAAGCGCCGGTGGTTCCGCGATTGCGGGCCTGGTCCAGGTCCAGGCTATTGGCCGAGAGAATGGCGGTCGTGCCGGCGCGCAAGGCAGCGGCGGCTTCACGCAGGGCCGTGTTGCGCTGCTCCGTGCTGCTGATGGCCAACTCCTGAGCGGCCATGCGTGCCTGGCGGCCCAGTTCCGTGATCTGGTCTTCCAGGCCCGGTTCAGTCCGGCTTTCAAGTGTCTCTGCGGTCATCCGGCAGCTCCCTTTTCCAGGGTTGTGAGCACCAGGTCGTCACGGTGAATCATTTCCTCGCGCCCACGGTAGCCAAGGATGGTTTCGATGTCCCGACTCTTGTGACCCAGGATGCGCCGGGCGTCGTCCGCGCCGTAGGCCGAGAGCCCGCGAGCGATCTCTTCGCCTGCACCATCGCAGACCACGACGGAGTCCCCTCGCTCGAAATTGCCCTCGACCACTATGACGCCCGCAGGCAACAGGGAGCGCCCGTCCAGCAGGGCCTGACGCGCGCCGGCATCGATGTGGATGCGGCCGCTGGGCTTCAGGGCGCCGGCGATCCACTGCTTGCGGGCGGCCAGTGGCTCGGTTTCGGAGAGGAACCAGCTGCAACGTGCGCCCTCGGCCAGGCGGCGCAGGGGTGCTTCGGCACGGCCATCCGCGATGGCCATGTGACAGCCGGCGCCCACGGCAATGCGTGCCGCGGCCAGCTTGGTCACCATGCCGCCCGAGGAGTGGCCCGGCGGCGCCTGGCCGGCCATGGCCTCAATATCGGCGGACAGGCGCGGGATCTGTGGGATATGTTCGGCCTTCGGATCGCTGCGGGGATCGCTGGTGTAAAGGCCGTCGATGTCCGAGAGTAGGATGAGGGCCTCGGCATTGATCATGGCCGCGACCCGGGCTGCGAGACGGTCGTTGTCGCCGAAACGGATCTCACTGGTGGCGATGGTGTCGTTCTCGTTGATGACCGGAAGGCTGCGGTGGCGCAGCAGTGTGTTGAGGGTGTTGCGCGCGTTCAGGTGCCGGCGGCGCTCCTCGGTGTCGCCCAGGGTCAGCAGTATCTGCGAGACCGTGATGTCGTGGGCGGCCAGGCTTTCCTGGTAGGCATGGGCCAGGCGCAGCTGGCCCGTGGCCGCGGCCGCCTGTTTCTCCTCCAGCTTCAGGCGCCCGTTGCCCAGGCCCAGATAGTGCCGGCCCACGGCAATCGCGCCGGAGGAGACCACGATCACCTCGCGTCCCTGGCCATGCAGGTCCGCCAGGTCCCGGGCCAGGCTTTGCAGCCAGCCATGACGGATGCTGCCATCGCTTTCCTCGACCAGCAGGGCCGAGCCGATCTTGACGACGATGCGCCGGGCGCTGTCCAGGGGCGAGGTCTCAGTCATCGTCGCGTTGCGCGCTCAGCTCCTCAAGGGCCTGCTGGCGCGCAGCCTCGGCTTCGGCCTCGGCGGCACGGTAGCTGCGGATATGCTGCTGCAACAGGCGCAGGACCTGCTTTACGCCCCGCCCGGATATGCCGGAGATTGCATGGACCTCTTCGCCCGAGGCCTCGGCCAGGGCTTTCTGGCGCGTACGGATGGTTTCCTCGTCCAGCGCGTCGGTCTTGTTCAGCGCCAGAACCTCCGGCTTCTCGGCCAGGTCGCCGCCATAGGCCGCCAACTCATGGCGCACGGTTCTCCAGGCGGCGATCGGGTCTTCCTGGGTGCCATCCACCAGATGTAAAAGAACGCCGCAGCGCTCCACATGGCCCAGGAAGCGGTCGCCTAGCCCCGCGCCCTGGTGTGCGCCCTCGATCAGCCCGGGAATGTCCGCCAGCACGAAATCGGCCTCGTCGTTGCGGATGACGCCCAGATTGGGGTGCAGGGTGGTGAAGGGGTAATCCGCCACCTTGGGCCGGGCGCGGCTGACGGCGGAGAGGAAGGTGGACTTGCCGGCGTTGGGCAGGCCGACCAGGCCGGCGTCCGCTATCAGCTTCAGGCGCAGCCAGACCCAGCGCTCCGCACCCGGCCAGCCGGGATCGGCGCGGCGTGGCGCCTGGTTGGTGGAGGACTTGAAGTGGGCATTGCCGAAGCCGCCGTCGCCCCCGCGCAGCAGAGTCATGGACTGCCCGACCTCGGTCAGGTCGGCCAGCAGGGTTTCCTTGTCCTCGGCCAGGATCTGGGTGCCTACGGGCACCTTGATGGTAATGGTTTCTCCGGCCGGTCCCGAGCGGTCGCGCCCCATGCCGTGGGTTCCACGGCCGGCCTTGAAATGCTGTTGATAGCGGAAGTCGATCAGGGTGTTCAGGCCGTCCACCGCCTGAAAGACGATGTCGCCGCCGCGACCGCCGTTGCCGCCGTCGGGTCCGCCGAACTCGACATACTTCTCGCGCCGGAAGGAGACCGATCCGCCTCCGCCGTCACCGCTTTTCAGGAAAATCTTGGCTTCGTCGAGAAACTTCATGCGGAGAGGCTCATGTCAGCGCCCTGGTTTAAAACGAAAAAGGGGGAATGGCGTACCATTCCCCCGAATCCTCGAACGCGGCAGGGTCCGCGATCTACTCGGCCGGCTCCTGGATCGGCGTGACCGACACATAGGTGCGGTTTTCCGCACCCTTGCGATAGGCAACCTTGCCTTCGATCAGGGAGAAGATGGTGTGGTCCTTGCCCAGGCCCACGTTCTCGCCCGGGCGCCACTTGGTGCCGCGCTGGCGAATGATGATGTTGCCGGCGCGAACCTCTTCGCCACCGAACTTCTTGACGCCCAGGCGGCGACCGATTGAGTCGCGCCCGTTCTTGGAACTGCCGCCTGCCTTTTTCTGTGCCATTGCAGCTTACTCCTCGGTCTTTTCCGCAGCCGCCTTCTTAGGGGCCGCCTTCTTGGCCTTGCCCGCGCCGACGATTTCCGTCACGCGGATCCGGCTCAGCTCCTGGCGATGCCCGTTCTTGCGACGATAGTGCTTGCGGCGGTGCTTCTTGAAGACAACGATCTTGTCGCCGCGCGTCTGCTCGAGAACCTCGGCCTTGACGCTGGCGCCGGACACGGTCGGGCTGCCCACCTTCAGGTCGCCTTCGGCGCCCACCATGAGGACTTCGTCCAGAGACACACTGTCTCCGGCGTTGGCAGACAACTTCTCGACCGTGAGAACGTCGTCTTTGGCGACTTTGTATTGCTTGCCGCCTGTCTTGATGACTGCGTACATGATGAAATGCCTGCGTTCGGACGTAAAAAACGACACGGAAATCCAAGCCTTCCGTGCGAGAGGGGCGAATATAACCCTGACAGACGTGGTGTCAACGCCTTTCCCGGGTGTTTTCAAGGCTATCGCATGAGGTAATCACTTCGAAGCTCGCTATTCCCGAAGGCTGATAAGAGGACCTCCGTCATCACGCCCCGCAAGATTGGCATCGTATTGATGGGAAAGTGCACGAGCCGTGGGACAGTCCGGTCAGCTCAAGCCGTTACCGATCCGGTAAGGCCTTCACAGCTTGATGTCCGGTTCAGCTTCGTCTGATGCAGCATTCTGCTCAACCAGAGCTTCCTTTGCAGCCTCTTCTACAGCCAGAAGATAAGCCAAATCGGAAACCAGGACGCGCATCGCGCCCACAAACCCGTTTTTGTCTCTTTCCAGTACGGCAATCACAAATGTTCCCTCGCATTCCTTGCTGCCGATAGAAAAGTTACCAACCGGCCAGAAGGCATTGGATGGCGGCGCAGGAACCGGCTCTCCATTATCATCAAAGCCCTCAAATTCCGAAGGGAAGCCAGGATGACCGTTGTTCCTCCGTCCATCAGCTTTATACGCCAGATTGCCGGTCTTGCTTTCCAAGGTTTTACGACAGGTAAACGCATGCGTTTTCGCATTTTGCTGGCGTGTCGATTCCTTTATCAAGTCCCCCATCGACTGCTCGCCGGTATTTGCGGCCGGCTCGTACGGAGCGGCATGCCACCAGAGAAAGCCGCTCTCGTTCTCCTGGACCGGCGCATCGTATTTCTCGATGAGAAGTCCTTTGATCGCCTCGAGAGACGGCCTGCTCTCTTCCGGGAATGTAATTGTCCTGGCGGCACCCGTAACCGGGTTTTCGTCAAGTAAGGGCTCATGAAAGATCGTCAACAGATCAGACCCGCCTTCACTGATAAGAACGGTGGATTCCGCCAGTGGTATGGACGGTTCACGAATTTCCGCATGGCTCTTCATCCATTCTTCGCGGTGCCCATAGATGATGCGGTCCGGATCGAACTCGTCTCGTACACCAGCAAACACATCATCAAAACGCTGACCTACATGAATGCCGAGAAGATCATGCTCGGATGCATTCACGGGCTGCGGTAAAGACGCGCTCTGCTGTGCAGCGTCAGGAGCTGCTTCCGTCGTGCTCTGCATAACCTCTTGCACCTCCGAAGGAGACGTCAGAGGAATGCGGGTCAGGATATCAGCGTCACGTCTGATCGCAGGATCGCTATCCTTCCTGATAATCACAATTTCCGCTACGCGAGTGTCGAGCGGGAAAACTTCACTGCCGACATCGGCTTCCGGCTTCTGCGCTGCCAGTCGGGCCCGGAACGCGAAGTCACCCGAACCTTTCCGTTCAAGCAGATCGCGTGCCTGCTCTTCCGGCATTTTGAAGCGCACACCGGAACTATTCACATTCGTAAAGCGTAGCAGGTCACTACGGGATATCCTCTTTTCGTTGCCGGTAACCTCTTTCGGATAGGTGAGGCTTAGATAGTCAAGCCCGAAGGTCCCGTTCTCCAAATCATAATCGGACGGGTGACCGTGGCCCGACATCCAGAAGCCGTCCAGATCGACAGGCTCTGCCGTAGAACCCCATTCCTGGATTGTATCCTGCCGCTCGAAACTGTTCTGGGCTGAAGACGGGTAGACCATCGCAATGATGTCGCTCCTGTGGGCACCTACAGCATCGGCCACTGCCGAAAGTATGTCGCGTGGACGGGCCAAGCTGACAGGTTCACCGGCCGGTTCGACGGGCTCGGAAAAGGATTCAGGTTGCACAAGGGGTAAATCCTCGGGCGCGAAAGCAGCCAGTTGCTGGCCGGTATCGGTGCGGATGTTCATGCCAAGCACAGTGCCGTCGAAGATGGCATTGCCTTCCTCGTTCCGCTCAACGCCGGTGATACGGTAGGCCACATCAACGGCCACGCGATCATGATTAAGTTTCATCTGTTCGGCTTGCGCGGCGCCCATCTCTATTTTGGGCACCAAGAGAGTCCGGTCGGTTCGAATCCGGGGGTAATTCATGCTGACGCTGCTGATCAGGCCGATCCGATTATCGCGGTTCATGAAGGCACTCGCGTCGTAGAAACCGAAACCGCCACGAAGCCTGAACAGGTGCGGTTCATCGTCGTCATCTCCATGATATGAAGGGAATATGAGTTGACCGCTGTCGAAATCATATTCGTGGTTGCTGATCACAACTCTGGTTGAGATGACAACGGGTGGCGTCAGCGCCAGATCGGCAAACGCCCTGTCCCACCTGTCGAGATATTGATCGGCCAAAAATTCCGGATCGCGGTCCCTGATTTCGTTCTCGGCGAATATCTCCGTTGCTCCGTAGTTCCCGTTTGACCGTAAGTTGCGAATGTAGCCGACGAAGGCTTCAAGCCTGTCTTCGCGCGGTGCAATTTCCAGATGCACGGGAACGTACAAGCGTCGCAACGCATCTTTGTCCTCACTGGGCGGCAGCGCTTCCAGCGGCGCGCCGGATGCCGCCGTTGCAGTGAGTTCTTCTGTACCGGTCGCCTCGGCGATCTGGGTGATTTCAAGCGAGTCTGGGTCGCCAGCGGTTTCGAGACCAAACTTCAGTTTTTTCAGGCATGTGCCTGAAGTGACTATAAACGTGTTGTCACCGTAAACTTTCAAGATGGTGGGGAGGTTACTTGCCGGAAGGAATGTTGGGCCAGTCATGTGTGCACCAAGGACTTGTTCCATGGTTGGCCGCAGGGCTTCGATTTCATCCTGTTCCAGACATGCTGCAACCGCCGGATAAGAATTCATGCCCTCCTGGAAGCGAGCCGATTTCACCAGGAATACATCCTGAGCCAGAATGGCAGACTGCATTCCATTCTCGACGGTCGGCCTGTTTGTTGTGCCGGAAATTCCTGTCGTTGCGGAGCCACTGCCGGCGGCGGGCCGTTGCCCCGAGTGAATGCTCGCGATCTGGGGCACCTTTCCGTCGAGCTTTCCTATACGCTCACGCATTTGCTGTTCGAGACAGGTCGCATTGCTTCCGCAGGTATTCCTGTCGGAAAGCCATTGCCGCTGCGCTTCGCTTAGCATATTCCGTCGGGCGTCAAGCTCCCGCCCCGAATATTCGTTTGCAAGGCTTCCTCGGTAGTTCTTGTAGGCTTGGGTGAGCGCCACATCCAGTTGCGCCAATGCCGGCGAGGCGCAGATTGCTCGTTCGCTCGGAATCATTGCTCGGGCGCAATCGAAGCTCGGCTGTGTTGCTGCTTGCGCGGGTGTTGGTGCGTTTTTTCCCGCATTCCTGAGCGCGGTCAGCAGATCGTCGTCGATCTGGCCGGTCGGGGCCAGACCGGAATCCTGTTCGAACCGACGAATGGCGCTCACCGTCTTGCTGCCCATCATTCCGTCGATTGGTCCAGGGCTATAGCCAAGATTGCTCAGGCGTTCCTGGACTTCATTTACTTCGACGGAATTATGTGCCGGTCTTGAAGGAGACGGTGTAGAGGCTGGTGCAGTGGTGTCAGGGGAAACTGATGTTGCACTCTGCGGCGTTTGCGAGGGTGCAGTCTGTGGCTGTTGCCTCTGTGGCTGCTGTGACTCGATGATCTCCTTTCCGAGGTTGAGAAAGGATCCGATGTCTCCAGAATCAAAGCTTTGTGCGAGTGCCAGTCCAGGGACCCAGAGCAATGCGCCAGCATACAGAATGGCCCTCATGTCGCATGCCCCTCTTTCTGCGAGATGTACTCTTGTGTATGTATATCACAGGAGATAGAAAAATTATGAATTCAAAAAGAAATACCCCTAAAGTGTAGTATAGATATTGTATTCTGCTGCACATGTGCGGTCTGCCTTCAGAAATATTACTACTTTCTTCGCGACCTGTTCAGCCGGATGCCGATGTTGACCTGTGAACTGCAATGTTCTTTCTGAAGAAGCTGCTGGGCGCGTTGCTGTCGCCGGTCGGGCTTGTGCTGGTGCTGTTGCTGGCCGGCGTGGTCCTGATGCTGGTGGGCGGTGCGCCGCGCCTGGCACGGGGGCTGCTGGCCTGTTCGCTGCTGCTTTTCCTGGCCTTTTCCCTGCCCTGGCTACCCAATGCCTTGCTCCGCCCGCTGGAAAGCCAAGTAGCGCCCCTTGCAGGGTTTCAGGAGGCACCGCCTCGACCGAGACCGAAAGCCATCGTGGTGCTGGGGGCCGGCCATCATGTACGGCCGGGCCAGCCGCCGGCGGACTGGCTGGGGCGTGCAGCCTCGGCGCGCTTGATGGAAGCCCTGCGCCTGCGGGGCCTGGCCGGGCTTTCGGATCTGCCGCTGATCTTCACGGGCGACACCGGGCGGGAGTCCTTGCCCGTGGCCGAGGCGATGAAGCGCGCGGCCTTGTCCCTGGGTGTGCCGGAGGCGACCATCGTTTCCGAAACGGCCCCGCGCGACACGGCGGAGGAAATGACAGTGCTGTCCCGCAGGCTGGGGAAGAGCCCCTTTGTCCTGGTGACCTCCGCCGCACACATGCCGCGGGCACTCAGGTTGGCGGAAGGGGCGGGACTGAACCCGATTCCGGCGCCAACGGACTATCGGCTGGTGCAGGCTTCTGCAGCCAGTTGGCAGGCCTGGCTGCCTTCAGCGGGAAACCTGCAGCGTGCCGACCACGCGCTGCACGAGTGGCTCGGTCTGCTGTGGCTGCGCATCAAGGCTTGATGCGGATGGGCGTACCGACCTCGACCGACTCCCAGATCTGCAGCATGTGGTGATCGCGCAGCGCGATGCAGCCGTTGGTCCAGTTGGGTTCGTTGAAGACCTCCTTGCGGTATTCCGTGTCGTTGGGCATGCCGTGCAGCATGATCTGCCCGCCCGGGCTGACGCCATAGCGTTCGGCATAGGCCTTGTCCTCTTCGTTGGGATAGGTGATGCCCAGCGAGAGGAAGAAGCTGCTTTCCGGATTGCGCCAGCCGATGCGATAGGTGCCTTCGGGTGTGCGCTTGTCGCCCTCGAAGCGTTTGTGGCCCTCGGGCCGTTTGCCGAGCTGAATCGGATAGCTGGCAAGGACCTCGCCATCACGATAGAGTTCCAGAACCCGCTCGCTCTTGCGAACCTCGATGTAATCCACCCCGGCTTCCAGGGCGGCCAACTGGCGGTCCTTCGGATTGCCCTGTCCCGCCGTTTCGCCCTGGGCCACCGCCAGGCCAGGCAGCAGACAGAGTATGATGCTGGCCAGCATCAAGCTTCTGCGCGCGACTCTGCACATGATATTCCCCCCAGAATGACTTTCCGGGTGGAATGTGTAACACATTGCCACTAGTTTTCAGCAGCGGATTTCGTCGCGTCCGGACCGATTTTTGCGGAGACTCCGCACGAAAGGGTGTTGCGGCGGAATGGTCCGAACAGGAATCGAGCTCGTAAAACACCCGATGATTCGCACAGTCTTCCAAATTCTCTTCATTCTGCTGCTGGCCGGTGGCGGATATTATGCATGGCAGAGCTTTTCTCCCGGCGACCCCGGGGGTGCGGGCGGTGGCCCGCCGGGCGGTGGTGAGGCCAGCCCTGTGGTGGTCAGCGACGTGCGAATCGGCCTTGTTGCGGAGCGCGTGGAGGCCGTAGGCACGGCCGAGGCCCGGGAATCCATCGAGGTGGTTCCCGAAGTGGCCGGGCGCATTGAAACCATTCACTTCGAACAAGGCCAGGAGGTTGCCGCCGAGGATATCCTGCTGGAACTCGACAGCACGCGCCAGCAGGCCTTGCTGCGCGAAGCCGAGGCAAATCAACGGGACATGGCGCGCCAGCTGGAGCGGGCACGCCAATTGCTGAGCAGCCAGAATGTTCCACAGGCCCGCGTGGACGAGTTGCAGGCTGGGCTGGAAGCCGCCTCGGCCCGCGCGGCCGCAATCGAGACCGATATTGCGGACCGCAAGATCAGGGCCCCCTTCGAGGGCGTGGTGGGGCTGCGGCGCGTTTCGCCGGGAGCCTACATCGACAGCCAGACCATCGTGACCACCCTGGACGACCTGTCCGAAATCAAGATGGAGTTTTCGGTTCCGGAACGCTTCATGGGGGTGCTTTCGCGCGGCCTGCCGGTGGAGGCCACCTCTGCGGCCTGGCCGGGTGAAACCTTCGAGGGCGTGGTCAGCGACGTGGACACCCGCGTGGACCCGGCCACCCGCTCCCTGCGCGTGGAGGCAACGCTGCCCAACGAGGATCGTCGCCTGCGCCCGGGCATGTTCATGGCCGTGCGCCTGCTGGTCAGCCAGCGCGAGAATGCCGTCCTGGTGCCCGAAATGGCGGTCGTGGCCGAAGGCGATCGCCCGCATGTCTATGTCCTGGAAGAAAGCGAGGATCAGGACAGCGTGCGCCGCGTCGATGTGCAGATCGGAACGCGCCTGCCCGGCGAGGTCGAGATCCAGGAAGGGCTGTCCGAGGGCGATCGTGTGGTGACCTATGGCCTGCAGCGCCTTCAGGATGGGGCAACGGTGCGTGTGGTCGGGACCGGCGACGGCCCCGATGCCGGCAGCTGACCAGGCAATGGGGCGGGCAGACTGATGTTTCTTTCCGATATCTCGATTAAGCGCCCCGTCCTGGCAACGGTGATCAGCCTGCTGATCGTGGTGCTGGGTGTTGCCTTCCTGATGCAGATGGCGGTGCGCGAGAATCCCGACATCGACCCGCCGGTGGTGTCCATCGACACGACATACACGGGAGCGGCTCCGCAGGTGGTCGACAGCGAGATTACGGAAGTGATCGAAAGCGCGATCAGCGGCGTCGAGGGCATCCGAAACATCCAGTCGGAGAGCCGCGACGGGCGCGCCGAGACGACGATCGAGTTCAACACCTCGCAGGATGTGGACCTGGCGGCCAACGATGTGCGCGATGCGGTCGGACGGGTGCTGTCGCAACTGCCAGAGGAGGCTGAAGACCCTGTTGTCCGCAAGGCCGATGCCAATGCACGGCCGATGATGTGGATTACCTTGACCAGCGATCGTCTGGATCCCTCGGAGCTGAGCGATTATGCGGAGCGGACGCTGGAGGATCGCCTGTCCATCCTGGATGGTGTGGCGCGCGTTCGTATCGGCGGCGATCGCCGCTATGCCATGCGCATCTGGTTGGACCGGCAGGCCATGGCGGCGCGTGATCTGACGGTCTCCGATGTGGAGCAGGCCTTGCGGGCTGGGAACCTGGAGCTGCCAGCCGGGCGCCTGGAATCCGAGGCGCGCGAACTGACGGTGCGCACCGAAAGCCGGCTGAGCGACCCGGAGGAGTTCGCCAGCCTGGTGGTGAAGCAGGAAGACGGCTACCAGATCCGTCTGGGCGAGGTGGCCCGCGTCGAACGGGGGGTGGAAAGCGAACGTTCCATCCTGCGCTCCAATGGCGAGAGTGCCATTGGCCTGGGCATCATCCGGCAGTCCAAGGCCAACACCATCGATGTCTCGGACCGGGTGCGTGCGGAAATCGACGCAATCCGGGGTGATTTGCCCGCAGGCGTCGAGCTGAATGCCAGCTATGACGAATCGCTGTTCATACGCGAAGCGATCAAGGAAGTGGTCAAGACCCTGCTGCTGGCCATCGGCCTGGTGGTGGTGATCATCTTCCTGTTCCTGCGCACCATCCGCGCCACCTTCATTCCCGCCGTCACCATCCCCGTCTCGCTGATCGGCGCCTTCATCATCATGGCGCCACTGGGATTCTCCATCAATGTGCTGACCCTGCTGGCCATGATCCTGGCCGTGGGCCTGGTGGTGGATGACGCCATCGTGGTGCTGGAGAATGTGCAGCGGCGTATCGAGGAGGGCGAGCCGCCCCTGGTGGCCGCTTTCCATGGCACGCGCCAGGTGGGGTTTGCCGTGATTGCCACCAGCTTGACCCTGATCGCGGTCTTCATTCCCATCGCCTTCCTGGAGGGCAGTGTCGGGCGCCTGTTCGAGGAATTCGGGCTGACCATGGCGGCGGCTGTCGCCTTTTCCAGCCTGATCGCGCTGACCCTGGCGCCCATGCTCTGCTCCAAGTGGCTGAAGGCGCCAGACCACAGTCGCCGGCCGAACCTGTTCATGCGCAGCACGGAAGCCGTCCTGGAGGGGCTGACCCGCGGCTATCGCTGGCTGCTGGAACGCGTGATCGTCCTGCCCCTGGCGGTGCTGGGCGTCGCCCTGCTGGTGGCGCTGATTGCCTTGCCGCTGTTCTCGCTGCTGCCCAACGAGTTGACGCCGACCGAGGATCGCGGCGTGATCATCATTCCCAGCACGGCGCCGGAGGGGGCGACGCCGCAGGAGACTTTCCGCAGCGTCCTGCAGGTGGAGGAAGCGATCCGCCCGGTCTATGAGCGCGGGGACGCGAACAGGATCTTCTCCATTGTCGGATGGGGCAATGTCCCCAACAGCGGCTTCACGATCCTGGGGCTAGCGCCCTGGGACGAGCGTGACATGAAGCAGCAGGAGATCACGCAGGAGATCTTCCCCAAGATCCTGTCCGTTCCGGGCTTGCGCGCCTTTGCCGTCAATCCGCCGGGTCTGGGCCAGAGCTCGTTCGAGCAGCCGGTCCAGATCGTGGTGGGCGGCTCCGATTACGAGACCGTGGGGACCTGGGCCAACCGCCTGGTGGAGCGGGCTTCCGAAAACCAGCGCATCGTGAACCTGGACAGCGATTACAAGGAAACCCGGCCGCTATTGAGCGTGTCCATCGACCGCAAGCGGGCCGCGGATCTGGGCATTCGCGTGCGGGACATCTCCACCACGCTCGAGAGCATGATCGCCTCGCGCGTGGTGGGCAGTTACCTGGATCGCGGGCGCGAATACGACGTGATCGTGCAGCTGGAGGACAGCGCCCGCATGACGCCAAACGACTTGGAGAACATCTTCGTTCGGGCCGAGAGCGACGAACTGGTGCCGCTCAGCAGTCTGGTGACCCTGACAGAGCGCGGGGCGCCGCCGTCCCTGACCCGTGTGGACCGCCTGCCGTCCGTGACGATCACGGCCTCGCTGGCGTCAGGCTACGACCTGGGCGAGGCCCTGGCCTATTTCGAGGGGCTTGCGGAGGAGGAGCTGCCCGAGGCGGCACGCCTGAGCTACCTGGGGCAATCGCAGGAGTTCCAGGATACCTCGAACGAGATCTACTTTACCTTCCTGCTGGCCCTGGTCATCGTCTTCCTGGTCCTGGCCGCCCAGTTCGAGAGCTTCGTCCATCCGGCCATCATCATGCTGGTGGTGCCCCTGGCGGTGACCGGCGCGCTTCTGGCGCTCTGGCTGACCGGCATGTCGATCAACATTTACAGCCAGATCGGGGCGATCCTGCTGATCGGCCTGATGGCGAAGAACGGCATCCTGATCGTGGAGTTCGCCAACCAGCTGCGTGACGAGGGGCGCTCCGTTCGCGAATCCATTGTCGAAGGCTCGGTCCTGCGCTTCCGGCCCATCCTGATGACGGCGATCTCGACGGTGGTGGGGGCGGTTCCTCTGGTCCTGTCCACGGGCGCCGGAGCTGAAAGCCGCGGCGCCATCGGCGTGGTGGTGATCGGCGGCCTGGTCCTGGCCACCCTGCTGACCCTCTTCGTGGTCCCCGTGCTCTATGACCTGCTGGCGCGCTTCACCACTTCACGCAATGCCGTGGCAAAGCAGCTGGAAGCACAGAGCGAGAGCGTCACGGCTACCCCCCGGGAAGAGGGGCACCCGGCCGAATAGGCCGGGTGTAGCCGTGCTTCTGCCAGAACTCAGGCGGCCGTGCCGCCCACGGTGATGGAATCGACCAGCAGGCTTGGCTGGCCGACGCCCACGGGTACGCCCTGGCCCTCCTTGCCGCAGGTGCCGATGCCGGGGTCGAGCTGCATGTCGTTGCCGACCATCTTCACCTTGGTCAGCACGTCGGGACCGTTGCCGATCAGGGTGGCGCCCTTGACCGCTGGGCCGATCTTGCCGTCCTCAATCATGTAGGCCTCGGTACAGGAGAAGGTGAACTTGCCGCTGGTAATGTCCACCTGGCCGCCGCCGAAGTTCACGGCATAGAGCCCCTTCTTCACGGAGGCGAACATCTCGCCGGGATCCTTGTCGCCGTTCAGCATCACGGTGTTTGTCATGCGCGGCATGGGGATGTGGGCATAGGATTCGCGCCGTCCGTTGCCGGTGGGCGTCATGCCCATGAGCCGCGCGTTCTGCCGGTCCTGCATGTAGCCGGTCAGGATGCCGTCCTCGATCAGGGTGGTGCGCGCGGTGGGCGTACCTTCGTCGTCGATGGTGAGCGATCCGCGCCGATCGGCCATGGTGCCGTCGTCGATGACCGTCACGCCAGGGGACGCCACGCGCTGTCCCATCAGGCCGGCGAAGGCCGAGGTCTTTTTCCGGTTGAAGTCGCCTTCCAGGCCGTGGCCGATGGCCTCGTGCAAAAGGATGCCGGGCCAGCCGGGACCCAAAATCACCGGCATCTCGCCGGCGGGGGTGTCGATGGAGCCCAGGTTGACCTCGGCCTGGCGCAAAGCCTCGTCGGCGAGCGCCTTCCAGGAACCTTCCTCAATCAGGCCGCTGTAGCCGACGCGGCCGCCACCGCCGGCACTGCCGGTTTCCATGCGGCCGTCCTCCTCCAGCGCCACCGAGACGTTCAGACGGACGAGGGGGCGGATGTCCGCCTGCCGCTCGCCGCCGGCGCGGATGATCTGGACGGCCTGCCAATTGCCGGCGAGCGAGGCGGAGACCTGCTTCACCCGCGGATCCTTGGCCCGCAGGTAGCTGTCGATCTCGCCCAGCAGGGCGACCTTAGTCTCGAACGCCACGTCGTTGAGAGGGTTGTCGCTTTCATAAAGACGCCGGTTGGTGCCCTGGGGCGGTTCCGCCATGACGCCTCCCTGTCCGCGGTGCACGGCACGCACGGTCTCGGCCGCCCGGTCCAGGGCGGCTTCCGAAAGCTCGCCGGCATGGGCATAGCCGGCGGCCTCGCCGCTGACGGAGCGCAGGCCAAAACCCTGGGAGGTGTCGAAGGACGCGCTTTTCAGCCGTCCATCGTCCCAGCCGAGTGCCTCCGACTGCCGGTATTCCAGGAACAGCTCGCCATCGTCGGCACCGTTCAGGGCCTCGTCGACCTGTCCCTGGGTGCGTGTGCGATCCATGCCGGCACGTTCGAAGAACAGCGAATCGGTTTCGGCGATCAATGACATGAAGGTTATCCTCAAACTCGGTGGAACAGTCTGCCCTTGTTGATATAGCGTTGCTAAGCGTAAATAACAGCATCGGAATCCAAGGATTCCGCAATCGGGGGGTCTTGAAAAGCATGAGCTTCGATCTGCCACTGTCGGACCATCCGCTGCGTCAGGAGCTTTCGGCCGAGGTGCACGCCCGCCCCTACATGCACCTGGACAAGAACGAGCGGGCCACGCACCTGGCGTTCCTGACCGGAGAGCGCGGTGCGGAGGAAGAACGCGCTCTGGTGGCGGAGCTTTGCCAGCAGCAGGGAGTCGAGCCCCCAGCCGAGGGCAGCAACTTCCATGCGGCCGACCTGGGGCACTATCGCCTGCGCTGGGAGCGGCACACCGAATTCACAAGTTACAGCTTCTTTGCGCGCGCCGAGGCTTTCGAAGGCAATGGCGCGCGCGAGCGCTTTGCCCGCACGGCCATGGAGTTCGTGCCGCAGGACTGGCTTTCGCGGCTGCCCGGACAGGTTTTGGCCGGCCTTCACATGGAGATGGAGGAAGGCAGTGCGGACGAAGCCGATGCAGACAAGGCCGATGCGGACGAGATCGAGCGCATCCTGGAGATACAGAACTTTGCCGGTTCGGCCGTGTCCGGTGGTGCCGCGCGGGTCTGGATGAACTTCACCATCAACTCCGACGGGTTCGGGCGTATCCTGGTGCGGGACCATTACTTGCGTCCGCGCCAGGCCGGGCGCCTGATCCAACGGCTTTTCGAGATCGAGACCTATCGCATGCTTTCGCTTCTGGCGCTGCCATTGGCGCGCCGGCATGGCGTCGAGCTGACCGAGCTCGGTCACAGCCTGATGGACATTACGGCCCAGTTCTCCGAATGCGATGCACTGGAGAGCGAGCAGCGGCTGTTGGCACAGTTGACCGACCTGTCCGCAGAGATCGAGCGGATTGCTGCGGCCACGAATTTCCGGTTCGGAGCGACGCGGGCCTACTACGAGTTGGTGCGCCGGCGAATCACGGAGCTGCGCGAGGAACGGATCGAAGGAATCCAGACCATTGGCGAGTTCATGGACCGGCGCCTGGCACCGGCCGCAAACACCTGCGTGGCCGTGGCCGAGCGCCTGGACACGTTGTCCAAGCGCGTGGCACGGGCCAGCCAGCTTCTGCGCACGCGGGTGGATATCAAGGTGGAGGCCCAGAATCGCGACCTGCTGCAGACCATGAGCCGGAGGGCCAAGCTGCAGCTCCTTTTGCAGGAGACCGTTGAGGGACTGTCCGTGGCGGCGATCACCTACTATGGCGTGGGACTGGTTTCCTATGCCGCAGAGAGCCTGAAGGCCAGCGGCCTCGCTGTGCCCGAGTCCTATCTGGAAATGACGCCGGGCGTTGCCATTCCCGTGGTGGCCGGCCTGGTCTGGTTCGGCATGCGACGGGTGCGCCGCATCATCGGGCGCGAGGTCGAGGACGAGATCCGGCACGAGGAGAATTAACCCTCTCACAGCCACTTCGTGATTTTGCGGCAAAACGCCGCATAACCTCGGGAGGGCCTGGGGCATCCGCTATAGTGAAGCAATTGTAAAACGATCTGGAAAGAGGTGCCGTAAGCCGGGAAGCCGCTTGAGAGGCGGCAGGGAGTAAGCTAGGTTGCGCACCTCGAAAGTGGGGCGGACGGCTCGTATGACGAACATCCGGGATCAATTTGCTGCAGGACTGCAGCGGGCGGTGCCGGGTCCGCACATTCAGGCGAAGACGGGAAAAGATAAGATGGCGCTTGTTTCTCGATGGGCCACTACCCTGATGGTGGCATTCTATGCACTTCTGGCACTGGCCGTGCCGGCCAATGCCCAGGGCAAGGGGCAGCCGGTGGACTGGGGTCTGGGACTGCAGGAGGCTGCGACGGTGATCAAGTCGCAGATGGAGGGCTTCCACAACATGCTGCTGGTCATCATCACGGCCATCACGCTGTTCGTGCTGGCGCTGATGATCTACGTGATGATCCGATTCCGGGCCCGGGCCAATCCGAACCCTTCCAAGACCACGCACAACACGATGATCGAGATCGTCTGGACCGTGGTTCCGGTGCTGATCCTGGTGATCATAGCGGTGCCCTCCTTCAAGCTGCTCTATGCCAGCGACCAGATCCCCGAGTCGGAGATGACCATCAAGGCCACGGGCAAGCAGTGGTTCTGGACCTATGAATACGAGCACCCCGAAGATGGACTGTTCCAGTTCGATTCCTTCATGCTGACGGACGAAGAGGCGGCCGAGGCCGACCTGCCCCGTCTGCTGGCCACCGATACGACCGTCGTGTTGCCCGTCGACACCAACATCCGGATCCTGGTGACCGCCGGAGACGTGCTGCACTCCTTTGCCGTTCCGGCCTTTGGCGTGAAGACGGACGCCGTGCCCGGGCGCATCAACGAGACCTGGGTCAATATCGAGGAAGAAGGCACCTACTATGGGCAGTGCTCGGAGATCTGCGGCCAGGGCCACGCCTACATGCCGATCATGATCAAGGCCGTTTCCAAGGAAGAGTACGAGGAATGGCTGGACGAGGCTGCCGAGGAATACGCAGCTGCGCCAGAGCAGGGCCGGTCCGTGCAGTTGGCCCAGGCCGAACGCGCAGAATGATCCGCTAGCAGGGAATGAGAGATATGGCTGAAGCCAAGACACACGATTCGCACGATCATCACGATCACAAGCCGGGTTTCATTACCCGCTGGTTCTTCTCAACGAACCACAAGGACATCGGCACGCTCTACCTGCTGTTCGCGATCATCACGGGTCTGATCGGTGGACTCTTCTCCGTCATCATGCGGATGGAGCTGCAGGATCCGGGGGTGCAGTTCCTGACCCAGGGCGGAAGTCCCGACGGGCAGCTCTGGAACGTGCTGATTTCGGCACATGGCCTGATCATGGTCTTCTTCGTGGTCATGCCGGCCTTGATCGGCGGTTTCGGCAACTGGTTCGTGCCCTTGATGATCGGGGCGCCGGACATGGCCTTCCCGCGCATGAACAACATCTCGTTCTGGCTGCTGGTTCCGGCCTTCCTTCTGGTCTTGGCCTCTGCATTCGTCGGCAGCGGCGCCGGCACGGGCTGGACGATCTATCCGCCACTTTCATCGAGTCTGGGGCATCCCGGCATGTCTGTGGACATGGCGATCTTCGGACTCCACCTGGCCGGTGCCTCCTCGATCCTGGGCGCGATCAACTTCATCACCACGATCTTCAACATGCGCGCGCCGGGCATGACGCTGCACAAGATGCCGCTGTTCGTCTGGGCCATGCTGGTGACCGCCTTCCTGCTTCTGCTGGCTCTTCCCGTTCTGGGTGGTGCCATCACCATGCTGCTGACCGACCGCAACTTCGGGACGAGTTTCTTCGATCCGGCGGGCGGGGGCGACCCGATCCTGTTCCAGCATCTCTTCTGGTTCTTCGGACACCCGGAAGTCTACATCATGATCCTGCCGGCCTTCGGCATCGTCAGCCACGTGGTCTCGACCTTCTCCAAGAAGCCGGTCTTCGGCTATCTGGGCATGGCCTATGCCATGGTCGCCATCGGCGTGGTCGGCTTCGTGGTCTGGGCGCATCACATGTTCACGGTGGGCCTGGATGTGGACACCAAGGCCTACTTCACCATGGCGACCCTGATCATCGCGGTGCCGACGGGCGTGAAGATCTTCAGCTGGATCGCCACCATGTGGGGCGGGTCCATCGAGTTCAAGACGCCCATGCTCTGGGCCCTGGGCTTCATCTTCCTGTTCACCATCGGCGGCGTGACGGGCGTCGTGCTGGCCAATGCCGGCATCGACACCGTGCTGCATGACACCTACTACGTGGTCGCCCACTTCCACTATGTGCTGAGCCTGGGGGCGGTCTTCGGCATCTTCGCCGGCATGTACTACTGGCTGGGCAAGATGAGCGGCCGGACCTATCCGGAATGGGCCGGGAAGCTGCACTTCTGGACGACCTTCATCGGCGTCAATCTGGTCTTCTTCCCGCAGCACTTCCTGGGCCTGCAGGGCATGCCGCGCCGCTATATCGACTATCCCGATGCCTATGCCGGCTGGAACTACGTCTCCTCCATCGGGGCCTACATCTCCTTTGCCTCCACCCTGTTCTTCATCGGCCTGCTGATCTGGGTGCTGGCCGCCGGCCGCAAGGTTGGCGAGAACTACTGGGGTGAGGGCGCGACGACCCTGGAGTGGACCGTCAGCTCACCGCCGCCGTTCCACACCTTCGAGGAACTGCCGCGTATCAAGTAAGGCGAATGAGGCCGTCCCTTCTGGGGGCGGCCTCGCCTAAGCGAAAGGAAAGCGTTCGTGGTGGATACAACCGTCAGCCTGGACCAGGAGACAGACGCAAAGGGGCGTGTGCAGGATTATGTTACCCTGCTGAAGCCCCGTGTCATGTCGTTGGTGGTCTTTTCCGGCCTGGCCGGGCTGCTGGTGGCACCGGGTAGCCTTCATCCCCTGATCATGGCCGTGGCCGTGCTTTGCATCGCCATTGGTGCGGGTGCGGCCGGTGCCATCAACATGTGGTATGATCGCGATATCGATTCCGTCATGGAGCGCACGCGCGGACGCCCCATTGTCCTGGGACATGTGGCTCCACCCGAAGCACTTGCCTTTGGGGTGGTGCTATCATTGTTTTCCGTGATGCTGATGGGGCTGGCCGTCAACTGGACGGCAGCGGCCCTGCTGGCGTTGGCCAATGCCTTCTATGTCTTCGTCTATACGATCTGGCTGAAGCGGCGCACGCCGCAGAACATCGTGATCGGAGGTGCCGCCGGCGCCTTCCCGCCGATGATCGGCTGGGCTGCGGTGACGGGCGGCGTATCCCTGGAATCGGTGGTGCTGTTCCTGATGATCTTCCTCTGGACCCCGCCGCATTTCTGGGCACTCGCCCTCTATCGCTCCGGCGATTATGCGCGAGCCAACGTCCCCATGATGCCCGTGGTGGCTGGCGCCGATTCCACGAAATGGCAGATGCTGCTCTATACCCTGGTGCTGCTGCCCGTGGCTGTCCTGCCCAGCATTCTGGGAACCGCCGGCTGGATCTATGGGACTGCCGCCCTGGGACTTGGCGGGCTGTTCGTCCTCTGTGCCCTGCGGGTTCTGCGCGATGAAAGCCATCGCGCAGCCAAGCAGATGTTTGCCTTTTCCATCCTGTATCTTTTCCTGCTGTTCGCTCTGCTGATCCTGGACCGCGCTCCAGGGCTTCTGAGTGGAAGCCTGCTGGCATAGGGAGCGGTCATGTCCGGAGACGACAGGAACAGGCGTCCGGGAGATTCCAAGGTGCACCGTGCCAAGCGCGGCAAGAACCTTGCGATCCTGGCGGTGCTGGTTGCCTTTATCGTGATTGTCTACTTCGTCGCCGTCGTCAGGATGGGGGGCTAGACCATGTCCGCTTCGTCCGGAAAGAACACGCGCATCGCCCTGCTGCTGTCGGGGATTGTCTTCGGCATGGTTGGCCTCTCCTTCGCCGCTGTTCCGCTCTATGAGCTGTTTTGCCAGGTGACGGGCTTCGGGGGCACGACGCAGCGCGCCGAGGCAGGCGCTGATGCTGTTTCCGAGCGGGAGATGAAGGTTCGTTTCAACGCCGACGTGAACGGTGACCTGCCCTGGAGCTTTGCCGCCGAAGAACGCGAGGTGAAGGTGCGGGTTGGCGAGAACCGGCTGACCTTCTACAAGGCACGCAATGAATCGGACCAGGCGGTTACCGGGGTGGCCACCTTCAACGTGACGCCCACCAAGGCCGGACAGTACTTCAACAAGGTGGCCTGCTTCTGCTTTGACGAACAGAAGCTGCAGCCGGGCCAGGAAATGGAAATGGGGGTCAGCTTCTTCGTCGACCCGGCGATCGAGGAGGATCCTAACCTGGACAACGTGAAGACCATTACATTGTCCTATACCTTTTTCCGCAGCCTTGACGAGATCGAGGATCCCGGCGAGGAAACGGAAATCAGCCGCCGTGAGGAGACCTCCGGCAAGACGGGCCGGGTGGCCAAAGTGAATTGAGTGAGCAACAGCGCGCGGCCTCTTGCCCAGGGGGCAGCGCCGACTGGGGGAACGAAGGAACATGAGTGAAGCACACGGCAAACCGAACCATCCCTATCACCTGGTTGATCCCAGCCCCTGGCCGCTGATCGGCGCGATCTCGGGGGGTGTCCTGGCCGTTGGGACCGTGTTCTTCATGCACGGGGAAGGGGCCTGGCTGATGGCCCTGGGGATCCTGATGGTCATTGCCACCATGGTTGGCTGGTGGGCCCAGGTCATTCGCGAGGCGGTCGTGGAAGGCCATCACACCCCGGTCGTCCAGATCGGCCTGCGCTATGGCATGCTGCTGTTCATCGCCTCGGAGGTCATGTTTTTCGCAGCCTTCTTCTGGGCTTATTTCGACGCCAGCCTTTTTGCCGGCGAGGCCGCGCAACAGGCACGCGTGCAGCATACCGGCGGTGTCTGGCCGCCGGAGGGCGTCATCACCTTCAATCCCTGGGACCTGCCCTTCCTGAACACGCTGATCCTGCTGCTGTCCGGGTGCACCGTCACCTGGGCGCACCATGCGCTGCGCGAAGGCGACCGCAAGGGGCTGCTTCAGGGCCTTGGACTGACGGTCATCCTGGGTGTTCTCTTCACCTCGCTGCAGGCCTATGAGTACAGCCATGCCGCCTTCGGCTTCAGTGACGGCATCTATTCCTCGACCTTCTACATGGCCACCGGCTTCCACGGCTTCCACGTGATCGTCGGCACGATCTTCCTAGCGGTCTGCTGGCTGCGCGCCTATCGCGGGCATTTCAAGCCGGACCACCATTTCGGCTTCGAGGCCGCGGCCTGGTACTGGCACTTCGTTGACGTTGTCTGGTTGTTCCTGTTTGTCAGCATCTACTGGTGGGGTGCCGGCGTAACCCACTAGCATCCTGATACTGCCCGTCTGCCGGAGAGATTCCTTCGTCAGACGGGCTGGAGTTTCCTTATGCATGACACGACTGTCTCTCCGCTTGGCGCAGGTCTTTCCTGCCGTTGTCCGCGGTGTGGCAGAGGGCGCTTGTTCAAAGGGTTCCTGACGGTCGTTGAGCATTGCTCCATCTGTAACCTGGACCTCAGAAAAGCCGACAGTGGCGATGGACCGGCGGTTTTCCTGACCCTTGTCCTCGGGACTCTTCTGGTCCCTTCCGCCCTGTTGCTGGAAGTCTCGACGGAACCGCCCCTGTGGGTTCATGCCCTGATCTGGCCTGTCGCGATCACGCTGGTTGCCAGCCTGTTGCTGCGCCCGTTCAAGGCCACGATGATCGCCTTGCAGTACAGGCACAGGGCCAGTGATTCCGGCACCGAGACCTACGACTGACTGCCGTGTCCTTCCGTCTTTCCCACTTGGCCTTTCGCCCGCGTCTCTGGCCCACGCTCCTGACCCTGCCGGTCTTGGCCGCGTTGCTGACCCTGGGATTCTGGCAGCTTGAGCGGCTTGCGTGGAAAGAGGCCCTGATTGCTGAACTGGCGGAACGTCGGGAAGCCGCGCCTATGCCTTTGGACGCCGCGCTGGAAGCGCCGCAGGAGCACGAATACCGCTCGGTCGCCTTGCAGGGGGAGTACCTACATGATGGTGAGCTTTACTGGCTGGCGCGCACCCACGATTCCAAAAGCGGCTACCATGTCCTGACGCCCTTGAGACTGGCCGATGGGCGCGAGATTCTGGTGGACCGTGGATGGATGCCGGGTTCCGACCCCCAGGCGACGGTAGCGGAGATTGCACGTCCCGAGGGGCCACAGGAGTTGACCGCAGTTCTGCGTCAGGGGGGCTGGGGCGGCTCGAGCTGGTTGACCGATTTCCTGCGTCCGGAGAACCGCCCGGCGGCGAACGAATGGCTCTGGTCCGACCTGCCGGCAATGGCCGAGGCGGCTGGACTGGAAGATCCGGTCACCCGCGCCTATGTCACCCTACTGCCCGAATCTTCCTCCTCGGACCGGCCGCTGGCGCAGGCCCCGCCGATCAACCTGAAGAACGACCATCTGGGTTATGCCATCACCTGGTTCATCCTGGCTGGCGCCCTGGCTGTCATCTATCTTCTGTTTCATCTTCGCCCGCGATCTCGCCCTGGTCCTCGCGACGACGGGCCTCGGCCTTCCGGGCGGCATGCTGGATGAAGCTTATGACCTGAAGCGGAGTGCCCTGGAGAAAGGTCATGTCGATGTCAGCGCGTCCGCCGTCGCTGAGCACGACCTTGACCCCGCGCATGAGAATCTGGCGCTTGGGGCTGGCCTCTTCCACCTCGTGCCAGGAAACCCAATCCCTGTCATCCAGGCGGCGATCCCGGAAGCCGTCCTGGGTCATCTCGAGGATTGGTTTTTCCAGCCGCTGGTCCAGGATCAGCTTGACGATCAGGTAGCCGGGCATGGAGATCAGGATGAGCGCGACCAGCCAACTGATCTGTTCTTCCTCGTTGCCGCCGGAGGGTCCCACGATGGCGGCTACTCCGAAGATGACCAAGGCTGTAAGGATCACGAGGTGCGAGATGACCTTCACCTGGTCGAAGTTGAGTTCGAGGCTGTAGGGTTGCGGGGCATTGCGCGCCGAAGACTTGGTGTTAAACAGCGGAAGCTCCATCTGGCTGCGTGAAAACCGAACGGGATGAGGAAAGGGTACAGCGTGTCCGCATATCAGCAATTGCAACAGCGTTTCAAGCGCCATGGCTGCCTTGATGACGTTCTGGCCGTCCTGGGCTGGGATACGGCGGCCAACATGCCGACCGGCGGCGCCGAGGTGCGTTCGGAACAATCAGCAGAGCTGGAGGTCCTGCAGCATGAACTGCTGACCGCAGCGGAAACCGGAGAATTGCTGGCCCAGGCAAAAGAGGAGCATGACCAGCTTGATGCTTGGCAGGCCGCGAATCTGCACGAAATGGAACGCCTCTGGCGCCACGCCACGGCTGTGCCGGCCGACCTGGTCGATGCCTTGTCGCGGGCGTCCCAGCGTTGCGAGATGGTCTGGCGCGAAGCGCGCCCCGCCTCGGATTTTACGCGCGTGCAGCCAGCCCTTCAGGAAGTATTGGAGCTTACCCGTCAATCGGCGCAGGCCAAGGCGCAGGCGCTTGACTGCAGCCTGTATGACGCCCTGTTGGACCAGTACGAACCGGGTGGCAGCAGTGCGGAAGTGGACACGATCTTTCAGGACCTGGCAGGCTTCCTGCCGGATTTCCTGCCCCAGGTGCTGAAACAGCAGGCCCAACAGCCCGAGGCGACCCTGCCGGACGGACCTTTCCCCCTGGACCGGCAGGAGGCCCTGGGGCGGCGTCTGATGCAGCAGGTGGGGTTCGATTTCACCCATGGCCGCCTGGACCGTTCGCTGCATCCCTTCTGCGGCGGTGTGCCCGATGACATACGCCTGACCACGCGCTATGACGAGGCCGATTTCGTCTCCTCGCTGATGGGCATCCTGCACGAGACGGGGCACGCCATGTACGAGCGGGGACTTCCCCCCGACTGGCGGCACCAGCCCGTGGGCATGGCGCGGGGTATGGCCCTGCACGAAAGCCAGAGCCTGATGGTCGAGATGCAGGCCTGCCGCAGCGATGCCTTCCTGAGCTATCTGGGGCCCTTGCTGGCCGAGACTTTCGCTGGCCCATCAGAGGTCTGGCAGACAGACAATCTGGCGCGCATCTATCGCAAGGTGGAGCCGGGCTTCATCCGTGTGGATGCGGATGAGGTGACCTATCCCGCCCATGTGATCCTGCGCTATCGCCTCGAGAAGGCGTTGATCGAGGGAGACATGTCCCTGGCCGACCTTCCGGCGGCCTGGAACGACGGCATGAGGGAACTTCTCGGAATCACCCCGCCCGAGGACCGTGTGGGCTGCCTGCAGGACATTCACTGGTATGCCGGCGAGTGGGGCTATTTCCCCACCTATACCCTGGGGGCCATGATCGCCACCCAGTTGTTCGATGCTGCACGCCAGGAGGTACCGGATGTGGAACAGTGCCTGAGGCAGGGGGATTTTGCACCGCTTATGGGATGGTTGAGACAGAACGTGCACGCCTGGGGCTCCTTCATGGAGACCGGCGCACTGCTGGAGGAAGTCACCGGCCGTCCGTTGGACCCCGAAACCTTCAAGGCGCATCTTCGCAATCGCTACCTGGAAAAATGAGGCCTTGTCTCGACAGGTCCGGACAGGCCTGCCGCGCAGGGGACAGCGTGACTCCAGGGTCCAGCGTGACTAGAGTAACCGGCATTTCAGACGGGCAGAGGGTATCTTGCGCTATTTCTCCACACGCGGCCATGCGCCGGTCCTGAGTTTCGACGACGTCCTGCTGACAGGACTGGCGCGCGACGGCGGTCTTTACCTGCCGGAGAGCTGGCCCCAGTTGTCACCCGAGATGCTGCGATCACTTTCGGGGGCGCCCTACGCCGAAGTGGCGCGACAGGTTATGGCGCCCTTCGTGGCCGGCTCCGCCATCGAGGAAGACTTCGGGCAACTGGTAGCGGAGGCCTATGCCGACTTCGAGCATGCCAGCGTGACACCCTTGCGTCAGCTGGATCCCGATCTCTGGCTGATGGAGCTTTTCAACGGGCCGACGCTCGCCTTCAAGGACGTGGCCCTGCAGTTGCTGGGGCGCTTGTTCGACGCTGTCCTTGAGGCGCGCGGCGAGCGCCTGACCATCGTGGGCGCGACGTCAGGCGACACCGGATCGGCGGCCATAGAGGCCTGCCGCGACCGGGAGCGGGTGGATATCTTCATCCTGCACCCCCATGGCCGGACTTCGGAGGTCCAGCGCCGGCAGATGACCACGGTGGAGGCGTCCAACGTCCACAACATTGCGGTCGAGGGCACCTTCGACGACTGCCAGGACCTGGTGAAGGCCATGTTCAACGATGGGTCCTTCCGCGACCGCTTGCAGCTTTCGGCGGTGAATTCCATCAACTGGGCACGGATCATGGCCCAGATCGTCTACTACGTTCAGGCGGCGGTCAGCCTTGGGGCGCCGGAGCGCCGACTTTCCTTTTCGGTGCCCACGGGCAACTTCGGAAACGTCTTCGCCGGCTATGCCGCCCGGCGCATGGGCGTTCCGATCGAACGGCTGCTCGTCGGTTCCAACAGCAACGATATCCTGACCCGCTTTTTCGACAGCGGCATCATGGCCGTGGAAGAGGTGCAGCCGACCCTGTCGCCCTCGATGGATATCCAGGTTTCCAGCAATTTCGAGCGCCTGCTCTGCGACCTTTATGAGCGCGACGGCGATCGCTTGACGCAAACGCTGGAGGGCTTTCGCAGGGAAGGACAGTTCCGGATCGATCCGGAACTGTTTGCCGCATTGCCCTTCGAAGGGCACCGTCTGGACGATACGGAAACCCTGGCCGAAATCGAACGGGCCTATCAGGTCTATGGCGAGCTGCTCGATCCGCACACCGCCATCGGCGTGGCTTCGGCCCGGACATCCGCGACCCGGCGCCCGGACATTCCCAGCGTGGCCTTGGCGACGGCGCATCCCGCCAAGTTCCCCGATGCGGTTTTCAAGGCCACCGGCAAGCGGCCCGAACTGCCGGAACGCCTGGCCGACCTTTACGAGCGGGAGGAGCGCTATGTGACCCTGCCCGGTGAACTGGACGGACTGCAGACCTATATCGAGGGGCACGCTCGAATTACAAAGGAAGTTGCATGACGGTACAGGTTTCCCGACTGGACAATGGACTGACGGTGGCCACGGACCGGATGGAAGAGGCCGAGACGGTCTCTCTCGGTGTCTGGATCGGTGTCGGCACCCGTCACGAAGTGCCCGAACAGAATGGTGTGGCGCACCTGCTGGAACACATGATGTTCAAGGGGACGAGGCGCCGCAGTGCCCGCGCCATCGCCGAGGAAATAGAGGCCGTGGGCGGCCTGCTGAATGCCTATACAGGCCGCGAGACCACAGCCTATCATGCCAAGGTCCTGACCGACGACCTGCCCCTGGCGCTCGACCTGGTCGCGGACATCCTGCAGGAGTCCCGCCATGATGCCACGGAGCTGGAACGCGAACGCTCGGTGGTGCTGCAGGAGATCGGGCAGGCCGAGGACACCCCCGATGACATCATCTTCGATCTGTTCCAGGAAACGGCCTATCCGGAGCAGGGCATAGGACGGCCGGTGCTGGGGCGGCCCGACATTGTTCAGAGCCTGCAACGGGATGACCTGGTCGGCTTCCAATCCCAGCGTTATGGAGCGGAGCGCATGGTACTTTCGGCGGCCGGGAAGGTGGATCACGAAGACTTCGTGGCCCGTGCTGCGGCTGCCTTTGGCACTTTGCCCAGCCGCAGTCATCTGCCGCATGAGGGGGCGCGCTATCAGGGCGGCGACCTGCGGATCCAGCGCGATCTCGAACAGGTTCACGTCCTGCTGGGCTTTGACGGCGTGGGCTATGCCGATCCGGATTACTACGCGGCTGCCGTCTTTTCCTCGCTGTTGGGCGGGGGCATGTCCTCGCGTTTGTTCCAGGAGGTTCGCGAAGTTCGGGGTCTGGTCTACAGCATTTTCGCCTTTCATGGCGGGCAGACGGACAGTGGTCTGTTCGGGGTTTATGCCGGGACCGGTGAATCCGAGGCCGGGGAATTGATGCCCGTGATCTGCGATGAAATCCTGAAAGCAGCCGAGGCGCCCATTGCCGACGAGGAACTGGCACGTGCCAAGGCGCAGCTGAAAGCCGGAATCCTGATGGGACGCGAGCGCAGCGACAACCGGGCCGAACACCTGGCCAGCCAGATCCTGGTCCACGGACGCCCGCTGGAGACCGAGGAGATCGTGGCCGAAGTCGAGGGTGTGACGCAGCAGGAGATCCAGCGTTTTGCCGCACGCATGCTGTCCTGCACGCCGACCCTGACGACGCTGGGGCCCATTTCGCGCATCGAAAGCCACGACAGTGTGACAGCGCGCTTGAAGCCGGCTGCCGGTCCAGTCGTGCAGCAGACTGCCGGAGTCTGAGGCTGGGCATGTTGCGGCCGTTGTTCGCCACGGACGCGCCCGGACCCGTACTTTCGTCCCGAAACCTTTTGCTGCGCTTGCCGGAGAACAAGGATTACCGTCAGTGGTCTGCCCTGCGTGAACGCAGCCGCGAATTCCTGAAGCCCTGGGAACCGAGCTGGCCGCGCGACAGCCTGACGCGCCGGGCCTATCGGGCCCGTGTACGCCAGAGCGCGATCGATGTCCGCGAGGACACTGCCTACAGTTTCCTGATTTTTCGGCGCAGGGACGAGGTGCTGCTGGGCGGGGTGACGGTCGGCCATATTCGGCGGGGTGCGGCGCAGTCCGCCAGCATTGGCTATTGGATCGGCGTTGATCACGTACGCCAGGGCTACATGTCAGAAACCCTGAGCTCGGTCCTGAAGTTCTGCTTCGATGCCCTGCGTTTGAACCGGGTCGAGGCTGCCTGCCTACCGCACAATACGGCCAGCCGTGGCTTGTTGGAGAAGGTTGGCTTCGTGGAGGAAGGCCTGGCCCGTGAATACTTCCGAATCGACGGCATCTGGCAGGACCATGTCCTCTATGCCTTCCTGGAACGCGACCGGCGGTTCAAGACTGTCCTCGAGGCCGCAACACAGTGACGCCATGGAATTTCAGGACGCCATGGCCTCCAGTACACTTTGGAATTCAGGCGTGTCCGGCCGCCCCCGACAGCTTGCTGACATCGAAGCCAAGCTTGCCGATGGCCTTGTTCCACTTTTCCTCCAGGTCAGGCTGGAAGATCAGGTCCGGGTCGGGGTCGACCGTCAGCCAGCCATTGGCCTGGAGCTCCTCGTCGAGTTGTCCGGGTCCCCAGCCCGCATAGCCGATGGCCAGCAGGCTGTGCTGCGGGCCCTGGCCATTGGCCATGTCCTTGAGAATGTCGACCGTGGCCGTCAGGGCCACTTCCTCGCGAATGCGCAGGCTGCTTTCCTGAAGGTACTCGGAACTGTGCAGCACGAAACCGCGACCGGTTTCCACGGGACCACCGAAATGCACACGGATGGTTTCGTCCGCATTGCTGCTGTCGATGCTGAGCTGCTGCAGAAGATCCGGAAAGCTCAGGCTCTCCACCAACTGATTGATGACAATCCCCATTGCGCCCTCGGCGCTATGGGCGCAGAGGTAGATGACGCTGCGCTCGAAACGCGGGTCGCTCATGCCGGGCATTGCGACGAGAAGCTGGCCTTCCAGGTAATTTGCCTGGTCTGTCTCGGAACTTGTCATGCCTGGATACCGGTCTCCTGCGCTTTTCCTGTGCCGCTTCACGCGACGCTTCGCCACGTGTCAGCTGTCTTGCTGGATAACGGCTGTAACACCATGATTATACAGATAGTGCCTCCAAGCGTTAACGCCAGGGAAAGACGTGGCAAGAACTAAATTTCTCATGCATGCCCTTAGCCGGCCATGGGCCATGCTGCCCTGGCTGCTGCTCGCCCTCCTGTTGCCCCTGTCGAATGCCTTGGCGGAAGCTGGCGATTGGGCGGAGAACGAGCACAGCCGGATTCGCCTGATTTCCGCCCAGAATGCCGTCGGCGACAGCGATGCGCTTTCGCTGGGCGTGCAGGTGGAGCTCGATCCCGGCTGGAAGACCTATTGGCGCGCGCCCGGCGATGCCGGTTATCCCATCAGCCTGGATTGGAGTGGCTCGGAGAACCTGAAGGACACCCGGCTGGACTGGCCGGTGCCGCACCGTTTCGAGCTGTTCGACCTGCAGACCTTCGGCTACGAGGAGGAAGTGGTCTTTCCGCTGAGTGTCGTGCCGGAAACGCCGGGCGAACCCGTGAAACTGCGTGCCACGGCGGATTACCTGGTCTGCGAGGAAGTCTGCATTCCCTTCGAGGAGCAGCTTTCGCTGGACCTGCTCGCCGGCGAGGCGGGCCCCGCCCGCGAATCCTTCCTGATCGAGCTTTACCGCGCGCGCGTACCCCAGGGGCCTGAGACAAGCCCGCTGCAGATCGAGCGCGCCAGTTTTGTGCAAAAAGATGGCAGCGCGCATCGCCAGTTGGTGGTTGAAGCGGCGTCCGAGCAGCCGATGGAGGCTCCGGACCTGCTGGTCGAGGGTGCAGAGGGGTACCGCTTCGGCAAGCCGGAGGTCAGCCTGCAGCAGGATCGGCACGCCGCGCGCCTGGTCCTGCCGGTGCTGGAGCGATCGGCATCGGCCGCCTCGGACCTGACGGGACGTGAGTTGACGCTGACCCTGACCGACGAGGACCATGGCCTGGAGCAGCGTCTGGTTCCGAGCCAGGCCCAGGCAGCACCCACGACAGCGGCAGGGCCGGCGACGGCGGGCGGTTCGGGTGGGAACCTGTTGCTTTATCTGGGGATCGCGCTGCTGGGGGGCCTGATCCTGAATGTCATGCCCTGTGTCCTGCCGGTGCTGTCGATCAAGCTGCTCTCGCTGGTGCGCCACGGCGGGGCCGAGCGCCACAGAATCCGACTGTCCTTCCTGGCCAGTACGGCGGGCATCCTGTCCTTCTTCCTCTTGCTGGCGCTCGGGGCCATTGCCCTGAAGCTGGCCGGCGCGTCGGTGGGCTGGGGAATCCAGTTCCAGCAGCCGCTGTTCCTTCTGGCGATCGCACTGGTTCTGGTGCTCTTCGCAGCCAACCTGTTCGGCCTGTTCGAGATCACCCTGCCGGGGCGTCTTGGTTCGGCTGCGGCTCAGGTGGGACAGGGACGCGAGGGGCTGACAGGCGCCTATCTGACGGGCGCCTTCGCCGCCGTTCTGGCCACACCCTGCTCCGCACCCTTCGTCGGTACGGCCGTGGGGTTTGCGCTGACCCGCGGCCCGCTGGAAATCCTGGCGATCTTCCTGGCACTGGGGATGGGGTTGGCCATGCCCTATCTGCTGGTTGCGGCCTGGCCGGCCCTGGCAGCCGCCTTGCCGAAACCGGGACGCTGGATGGTGATCCTGCGCCGCATCCTGGGCCTTGCCCTGCTGGCCTCTGCCTTCTGGGTGCTGATGGTCCTGTCGGTACAGCTGTCGTCCCTGGCGGCCTGGATGGCCGGCATCCTTTTCGGCCTGCTTTTGTTTGTGCTCTGGCTGCGGCACAGGCATCAGCTGTCCTATGGCCCGACGATCGGCATCGGTGGACTCATAGCCCTTGGCGCAGTGGGAATCGCCCTGCCGGGCATGCCGTTCGGTGCAGGGCCCGAGTCTCCGGCAGCAGAGTCGCGGCGTTCGATTTCCGGTGAAATTGCCTGGCGCAGCTTTGCGCCAGACGAGATTGCTCAGAAGGTCGAGCGGGGCCAGGTGGTCTTTGTCGATGTGACAGCCGAGTGGTGCATTACCTGCCAGGTCAACAAGACGCTGGTGCTTGATCGTGCACCCGTTGCCGATCTGTTGGCCAAGGAGGTGGTGGTGGCCATGCGCGGCGACTGGACGAAACCGGACCAGGAGATTTCCGACTACCTGGCTCGTTATGGCCGCTATGGGATTCCCTTCAACATCGTTTACGGCCCCGGCGCCCCTGAGGGAATCGTCCTGCCCGAGGTCCTGAGCGAAGGGGCTGTCCTTGATGCCTTCGAGGAGGCCGCCGGGGACGAGGTGGCGGCGCTGCAGTGAATGGAAACCATGGATCAGGAGCCTTGGCAGCTGGCGCCCACTCGCCTAGGGTCCCGGTGACATATCAACCGCCAGCCATGCGTGGCGCAGACAAAAAGGAATATTGATAGGATGACCATCTCTGTAGGGGAACAGCTGCCCAGCGGGAAACTCTGGATGAAGACCGAAGACGGTGTGCAGGAGATCGACACCGACGATTTCTTCGCCAACAAGAAGGTAGTGGTTTTCGCCCTGCCGGGGGCCTTCACCCCGACCTGCTCGGCCAAGCACCTGCCGGGTTACGTGGAGCATGCCCAGGAATTCTTCGACAAGGGCGTTGACGCCATCGTCTGCCTGTCGGTGAACGATGCCTTCGTCATGGATGCCTGGGGCAAGGACCAGAAGGTGAACGGCAAGGTCATGATGGTGGCCGACGGCAACGCCGACTTCTCCAAGGCGCTGGGCCTGTCCATGGACGTCAGTGCCCGGGGGATGGGCATCCGCTCGCAGCGCTATGCCATGCTGGTGGAAAACGGCGTCGTGAAACTGCTGAACGTGGAAGAACCGGGCGCTTTCGAGGTTTCCGGCGCCGAGGCGATGCTGCGGGCGCTGTAGGAGCCAGGAACGAAAAAAGGTAAGGGCGCCGCCGTTGGCCTGTGCCTACCACACCGCCCGTGCCAGGGTGCTTCGAGGCTCCGCGCTTACGCGCTCCGCACCTCAGCATGAGGGTCGTAAGTGATTGATTCAAAAACGCTCTTATCCTGAGGTGCCCTGCCAAAGGCAGGGCCTCGAAGGGGCTTTGCGCTGCCGGCGCCGTTTGCCTGTGATTACTCCGCAGTCTGTGTCGAATCTCCTGAAGTATACTTCGGTACTTTCAGGAGATGCTCAAGAAGGCGTGCCCTCCGGCTTGTAGGCCTTGAGGGCTTCGCGGGCCAGGGCGTCGCAGCGTTCGTTCTCCGCGTGGCCGCTGTGGCCCTTGATCCAGTGCCAGTCGATCTCGTGCTGTTGTGTGGCCTCCAACAGACGCTCCCAGAGGTCGCGGTTCTTCACCGCCTTCTTGCCGGCGGTCTTCCAGCCGTTGCGCTGCCAGGAATGGATCCATTTGGTGATGCCGTCGCGCAGATAGACGCTGTCGGTTGTCAGCTCCACCCTGGATGGCCGCTTGAGGGCCTCGAGCGCGGCCACGGCGGCCATCAGTTCCATGCGGTTGTTGGTGGTCTCGGGCTCGCCGCCGGAGAGTTCCTTCTCGTGGCCGCGCCAGCGCAGGACGGCGCCCCAGCCCCCGGGACCGGGATTGCCGCTGCAGGCCCCGTCCGTGAAGATCTCGATCCGGTCGCTTTCCGGCGCACTCATACCTCGAGCCCATAGGCGCCGGGACCGGAAATGTCGCGGTGGAAGCGCAGCTTGCGCCAGTATTCCAGTGGGTCCTTCGGTTCCACGAAGGCGCCGGGCGGGTGATTCAGCCAGTCATAGAGCCGGGTCAGCAGAAAGCGCAGCGCCGATCCGCGCGCCATCAGGGGCAGGGCCGTCAGCTCCTCCGCGGAGAAGGGACGGACCTTGCGATAGGCGGCTAGCAGCAGGCGCGCCTTGGTGGCGTTGAAGGCGCCGTCCGACTCGAAACACCAGGCGTTCATGCAGGTGGCCACGTCATAGGCATAGAAGTCGTTGCAGGCGAAATAGAAGTCGATCAGGCCCGAAAGCCGCTCGTCCCGGAAGAAGACATTGTCGGGGAAAAGGTCGGCATGGATGATTCCGCTGGGCAGATCCTGGGGCCAGCGTGCCTCCAGGTCCTGCAGCTCGCTTTCCAGTTCTCCGCCAAGGCCCGAGAAGACCTCGTCGGCGCGCGCCCGGCAGGTGTCCAGCAGGCCGCGCCAGCCGTCGATGGACAGGCGGTTGCGGCGATGGCCCTCGAAATCGCTTCCAGCCAGATGCAGGTGGGCCAGATGGTGGCCCACCTCCTGGCAGTGGAAGGGGTGGATGCGTCGCGGCCAGAGGCCATTCAGGAAGGTGATGACAGCGGCCGGCCGGCCGTTCAGCTCCTGCAGGGTTTCGCCGTCGCGGCTGTGGACCGGCGTGGGGCAGGGAATGCCACGCTGGGCCAGGTGCTCCATCAGGTTGACGAAGAACGGAAGCTCACTGCGTTCCACGCGCTTTTCATAGAGCGTCAGGATATAGCGCCCGCGATCGGTCTGCAGGAGGTAGTTGGAATTCTCCACGCCCTCGGCAATGCCCTTGAAAGAGAGAATCTCGCCCAGGTCATAACGCGACAGGAAAGCGCGCAGGTCGGCATCCGTAACTTCTGTGTAAACGGCCATGGGCTAAAAGGAATCTCAGGCGGCGTCGGTGTCGGCGAGGAGCCGGGGAAGCTTGAAGTGCACGTTCTCGCGCGATTGGTCGTTCAGTTCAACCTGAACGCGCTCGAACCGCGCGCGAAAAGCATCGATCACCTCTTCCACCAGAGCTTCGGGAGCCGAGGCGCCGGCCGTGATGCCGACAGTGGAGATATCCTGCAGCTTGTCCCAGGGAATGTCGCCGGCGCGCTCGATCAGGCAGGCATAGGGGCAGCCCGAGCGCTGTGCCACCTCGACAAGCCGCTGGGAATTCGAGGAGTTGGGCGCACCCACCACCAGCAGGGCATCGCATTGTCCGGCAATCTCCTTCACCGCCTGCTGGCGATTCGTGGTGGCGTAGCAGATATCCTCGCGCGCTGGCCCCTCGATATCGGGAAAGCGCGCCTGGAGCGCCTCCACGATGCCGGCCGTGTCGTCCACGGACAGGGTCGTCTGGGTGGCGTAGGCCAGTTTTTCGGGATCCTCTACCGTTATGCTGCGGGCATCCTCGATGGTTTCCACCAGCAGGATGGCGCCCTCGGGCAATTGGCCCATGGTGCCAATGACCTCCGGATGGCCGCGATGGCCGATCAGGATGACCTGGCGTCCGTTGCGATGGTGGCGCTCCGCCTCGCGATGGACCTTGCTGACCAGGGGGCAGGTGGCATCGATGTAGAGCAGTTCCCGCTCTGAGGCTTCCTCGGGCACGGCCTTGGGAACGCCGTGCGCGGAGAAGATCACGGGCACGTCGTCGGGTACTTCCGTCAGCTCGTCCACGAAGACGGCCCCCTTGGACTCGAGCGAATCCACGACGAAACGGTTGTGGACGATCTCGTGGCGCACATAGACAGGGGGGCCGTACTTGGCCAGGGCGCGCTCGACGATCTCGATGGCCCGCTCCACGCCGGCGCAGAAGCCGCGCGGGTTGGCCAGCAGCAGGGTCAGGGATGAGGTGCTCATGAATCGTGCTCGCGCCAAAGTCTTGACTGTTCCGACCCTACTCCAGGCCGGGGTTACATAAAAGAGATCATGATGATCCGGGGCTTTCGCAAGGGCGGGAAGGGAAGGCAGGCTTGCGCTGCGTTGCGGGACGTGCGAGACCAGACATCACGTTCAAGCACCCAGCGGTCGTTCAGAAGCTGCTGGCGATCCGTTATCAGGGAAGGCAAAGATGCGAAAGATCTTGAGTGCGGTTGCGATTGTTCCCCTGCTTTCGGCCTGTTCGATCCTTGGCAAGGAGGAAAACCAGGCGAGCGAGCAGGACTGCCCCGGCGTGGTGGCGCTGGAGGAGACACGGGAGCAGGTCAGTTTCGTGGGCGAAAGCCGGGACCTGACCCAGGTGGATTACAGCGCCGAGCTGGTGGACGTGCGCTATGGCTGCGAATACCGGGACGGTGGCAGCGAGATCGCCATGGAAATGGATGTGATTCTGGCCGCCAGTCGTGGGCCCGCCAATCAGGACCGTCAGGCCGAACTGAGTTATTACCTGGCGATCGGGCATCCGGGCAATCCGCCGGAGATTCTTGTGCGTGAAGCCTACAGGGCCCCGGTCAGCTTCGAGGGCAACGAGAACACCGTGGATCTGACTGACGAAGTCAGCATGACGCTGCCCCTGGCTGAGGGAGAAACTGCCAGCGACTATCGGGTTTTCGTGGGCCTGGTGCTGAGCCGCGACGAAGTGGAGTACAACCGCAACAGCCGTTGACCTGCCACGGCATGTGAGGCAACGGGTCCGCGGGTGACGACGCAAGCAACTGTCGAAGGGAAATAGGTTGATGAAAATACTCTCCTGGTCATTGAGCGCCTTTTTGCTGGCGACCCCGGCCGCCGTGGCCGCCGAGACCATGCCGCTGCCCGAAACCGACTTCGAAGGCGAATGGGCCGATCCGGGTGCAGACTCCAGCGGTATGAAGGTCCGCTATTCCAGCGACCTCGAGACCATGCGCGTCGAGGGCCAGTCCGAAGGGGCTTCCGGTGGCATGCTGCGCAACATGCGCAACGGCGAGATGACGATCTGGAGCGACCAGATGGGCGAGCAGGCCCTGCAGGGACAGATCGACGACATGGGCCTGATGGAAGGCGAGAACACCGGCGAGACCAAGACGGTGAACGGCGAGACCTGTACCATCTGGGAGGTTCAGGGCTCACAGACCTGCCTGACCGACGATCACATCCCCATGGAAGTCGAGCATCAACAGGGCCATGCCGTGCTGCGCAACCTGCAACGCACCGCCCAGGACGACAGCTATTTCTCGCCGCCGGAGGGCCTCGAGATCGTGCCGATGCCCGATGCCATGAAGAAGATGATGGAGCAGGCCGGCGAAGAGGCGCCGTTCTGAGGACCGATCCTTACAGGAACCGCTCCGCAGAGGGGCGGTTCCTAAAGTTTCCTTTGTGAAGCGATGACTTCTTGAGAGACTTGGGTGATGTCGCTTCGATCCAGGCCGATCTTCTCCAGGCTTGCATCATCGAAAGTATGCAAAACCCGCGCTGTGGCAGCGATTTGACCACGGCACAGCGCAGCTTTTGCGATTGCGATGAAGCTATAGCTTTGACGGGATGTGCTTTGTGCCAGGCCGTCAACAGAGTTGATAAAGGGGTCTGCAGTCATTGGTTTTCCCTTTCCTGCCGTTCAGATGGAGCTAAGCGGGCCGGCAACTTGCCAGGCAGGTCATCATCTGGCGTGCGGCGGCTCAGCAGCGCTCCGACTGGCAATTGTCAGGGTGCTGGGTAGATCGAGAGCAATTCCGACAAACCAACCCCTCTCCGGATAACGCCTTGAGGCACAGGAATGGGCCGCACAGGAAAAGGTCCCATTGTCTCGCACCGCAGCCAGATGATGAACTCAAGCAGGGTTGGTATTGTCGCCCCCGCCATCTCTATCGTTTCTAGAAAAGCACCTTTATGGCTTTTGAAATAAAAGCATGGCATTTGGCTGGGAACGAACGCTGTGAGATTTCTCACACTGGTTCATGAAAAAATGGCTGAATATCAGCCTGGGAAGGTGGATCAGAGTGGCTGTCGATTTTTTGTGATGCCTTCCTCCCGAGTCAGTCGTGACTCACGGCTGATGCTCAGATCTCAGAAGCCTGTACTTGGGCGTAGCTGACCCACATCGGGGCGCTTTTGCCATACGACTTGGAGAATATGCATGGTGCATGCACAAACGCGGTTCTGGAAAAACACAGCACGTGCATATGACCTGATGGTGCAGGCCAGGATTATCGTTGTTCCCCGTATAAAGTCTGTCTTCAGGGTAAAAGTCTGCCGTCAGGTTCGTTTTGACTGACTGTATAGATCCACCCTTTCCTGGTAGCGGAGTCTGGGCTTGTTGATCTGGGCTTCACAGAGGCCAATATCCTCGAGCAAATGCACGCTGAGTTTGTGCAAACCGGTTCGATTGCTGTAACGGAGTGGCGCGCTTGGAATCACGGCGTTTGCTCGCTTCGAGCGACTGTTCTCGATTTCCATCTCGATGCCTCCTTATGCTCAGAGAAGTGTCCTTGAGGACCATGAGCAGAAAGCATCACACCTAATCTTCTCTGCGCGCTGTGAGATTTAACACAGTGCTTGGAAGTTCTTCTCAACTCTTTCGTGGTGTCCCGAGAGAGGGCTCCCTGGCATTGAGAAGCAGACGGGACAGGGCCTCCACGTCGTTGATGACCAGGGCCTTCTTGCCCTGACGTTCCAGAAACCCGTGCTGCCTCAATTGGGAAAGTTCGCGTGAAACGGCTTCCCGATGGGTGGAAACGCGTGCGGCAATCTGCTCCTGGGTTGGCGCTTCAGCGATCATGGCCTTGTTATTTCTGATACCGCTCTGATGCGCCATGCGCAGCAGCTCAGCCTGGATACGCCGGTTCACCCCCAGTGTGGAGAATTCGAAAATTCGGGCTGAAAGTTGGCGTATGACGGCAGCCATCTCCTGAAGCAGATGCTCCATGATAATCGGGTAAGCATGGCAGAAAGCCCTGAAATCCGTGTGGGAAAGACAGGCAAGCTGGCAGTCGCTGCCTGCCGTTACGGAAGCCGAGCGTGGAGCGCCGTCCAGGGCGGAAAATTCACCGAATTGCTGACCCGGTCCCAATTCGCGGAAGTCCACTTGCCGGCCATCCATGCTGAAAACCAGGACAGATACAAGTCCGTGGACAATGAAGAAGACGGTTCTGGATGCATCGAACTGGCCAATGATCTCTTCGCCCGCCCGATGAGTCTGCCAGTGGCATTTATCCTCAATCTGTGTGATAACCTGCGCGGGCAGGCCACGGAACAACTTGATGTGCGATAAAGTGCGATCGGGGTCGTTCATTTTACCATCCCGCCCTTTTCATCGGGTGATGGAGCGTTGCTGCCTCGCTCGCAGATTTGCGGGCGAGTCAATCATGACAGTTTTGACAGGTACGCGGCGGCACGCTTTACGTCTTCTGTCTCTCCTCCTTCCGTAAACCAGTCGTGAAGCGGCTGCAGCAATTGCTGCGCTTGCCTGAACCTGCCCTGCCGGATCCAGAGATTCGCCAAGCGGTTTGCCGCACGGAGTTCCAGGAGTCTCGCCTGCTGGTGTCCTGCAACTGTCATGGAGTCTCGAAGCAGGTTTTCTGCGGTTTCCAGGGGTTCGTTCTGCTGCGCCAAGTACAGTTCCCCCTGCAGCCGGCGAAGATTGGCATCAAGGTGCCCAACAGCCGTCCCTTCCAGCTCGCTTTCGATTCGCTCGGCCAATTCCAGTCCTTCGGTGGTGCGTCCATCTTCGGCCAGGGCTTTGAGGAGAAGTATCTGAGAATGAAGCATCAGAAGCTTCTGGTTTTTGCCATCAAGTCTGGCAATTCCCTCGCGAATCTGTGTGATGCCGGCGTTTCGCTCACCCAGGGAGAAGCGGGCACTGCCACCAAGAACAACAGCCAAGCCTGCCCAGAGTGGCAGGCCGTATCTTGTTGCCGTCTGGAGAGCAGAGTCCGCGAATTCACAAGCCTTGGAATAGTCTCCCCTTTCGAAGGCGACCTCTGCACGCCAGGTCATGGCCTCCACGTAACTCATGGTGTGGGCGGCGTTCTCGGCATAGATTTGGGCGTGCCTAGTCCAGTCGACGGCTTGATCTAGATAGCCGAGTTGCAGGAGCGCGCGTCCTCGATAGGCAGCGCAGGTCATGCAAGCGTCATTCTCGTAGCAGGGCCCCAGATCCTGCGCGGCCTGATTTGCGTAATTATCCAAACCTCTGGAGACAAGATCATGGGCTTGCACAAAATCTCCGGCGAAATAGGCAACGACGGCAGAGGCTCTGTAGGCCTCAAGTTGGTGCCTTGGAGCACACTGGTCGGAGACGGTTTCCATAAGACGATTGGCCATTTCACTTGCCGTCTTGAGGTCGGCGCGTTCCTGGAAGTGAAGCCGTAAGCCCTGGAAAATCGGTACGGCAGCTGTGCGTACACCAAGCTTTCGCGCCAGCTCGGCGGCCTTTTCGTGTGCCGTGGCCACGGTCTTTGCGCCAGCACCTTGCGTGCTGATAAGGCTGGAGCCCAGAAGGGTCAGAAGCTCCAGTTCCTCATGGTCTCGTGGTTCGCTTTCCGGCAGATCCGCGAGGCAATCCAGGGCATTCTGGAAGTGGGCCGCGGCTTCACTTGCGGAAGAGCGCTCAGAGGCCAGCAGGCCTGCTTTCTTCCAATACAGCAAGGCTTCGCGTGTACGCTTGCCTTCGGTGAAATGCTGCGCAACCAGTTCGGGCTGCTCAGCCACAAGCTCCGGGAAGTCCTCAAGCAGGATATCTGCAAGGCGGGCATGAAGCTGCTGGCGCCGGCTTCTAAGCAGGCTCTTGTAAGCGGTGTCCTGAATAAAGGCATGCTTGAACCGAAAGCTGGCTTCCGGAGGGGTGCCGCGCGTGATGACCAGATCCGAATCCATGAGTTGCTGTGTGATGTCCAAAAGGACGGGTTCCTGATAGGGGGCAAGTTGTGCAATCAGGTCATAGGTGAACTCACGACCGATGACGGCTCCGATCTGCGCCAGCTCCTTGACGACAGGGTCACGGTCCAGACGCGCCATAAGAAGGTCCTGCAAGGTAGAAGGTATCGATAGCAGATCTGCCTGGTATGCAGCGTTCTGTCCTTCTTCGCGATGTTGCGGGTAATTCATTTCCAGCAGCATCTTGGTCAACTCTTCTATGAAGAACGGTATGCCGTCAGTCTTGACCAGGATGTGCTGTATGACCTCCTGAGGCAGCTGTCGCTCGCCACTGACCCTACGAATCATTGTCACGACTTCTTTGCGGCTGAGGCGGGTGAGGCTGATTGAGGTAAGATGGGCATGGCTGCCGATCTGGGCAGGCTCATGACTGCGTGATGTCGCCAGAAGCAAGACGGGAAGATGCTGCAGGCGATCGGCAATCTGACTGAAGAACTCGGCAGATGTCGGGTCCAACCAGTGTGAGTCTTCCAGGACCATGATCACAGGACAGCTTTTTGATAATCCGGCAATCTGCTCGAAGAGGAACTCGAAGATACGCGCTTTCTTTGCATCCGCAGAAAGCTCAAGTGAGCTGTAAGGAGGGGCAAAAGGCACTGCAAGCAAGGAAGCAAGCAGGGGAACCACTTGCGCACTGTCTGCATGAGTCTTCTGCACCATTTCCTCAAGCCGTTGGAGTTTGAGCTCCTCCGGCTCTTCGCTGGTCATGCCGGCGGCATGCTTGAGGGATTCTATGACCGGATGGAGCGCGCTGTTCGTATGATAAGGGGAGCAGTGATACTGCAGGCGGTGGAATTTTTCCTGCCCAAGTCTTTCGACCAGGGCGCCAATCAGACGTGACTTACCAATTCCTGGCGGGCCGGTCAGCAGCACGACCTGCCCCTCACCGTTCTTTGCCAGAGCCAAGCGGTTCAGCAGGAGCTCCATCTCGCTCGTGCGCCCGACCAGTGGTGTGGGCTGATACCCGTGCATGGCTTCGAAGCGGCTTCGAACATCGCTTTCGCCTGCAACTTCCCAGATATGCAGGTTCTGCGAGAAACCCTTGAGTTCATGAAGGCCCAGATCGGCCAGTTCAAATAGGCCACCCAGGAGCCGCCGTGTATGCGGACTGATCACCACTGTATCTGGGTGCGCGAGACTCTGAAGACGGGCCGCAAGATTCGGCGTTTCTCCAAAGGCGGCCTCTTCCCATGTCTCATCGCTCGTATCGCCGACGACGACGAGACCTGTTGCAATGCCAATGCGGCAACTCAACTTCTCCGTCATGTCGGGGTAAAGCATCAGGCCTCCGGAGATGATCTCCAAAGCGGCCCGCACAGCCCGTTCTCCATCATCTTCATGCACGCGCGGCCAGCCGAAATAGACCATGATTCCGTCCCCCATGTAGCTGGCGATATGTCCGTCCCAGCGCTTGATCACTTGGGCACAGGCCTTGTGATATTGCCTGATGACCTGGCGCATTTCCTCGGGATCCAGCCTGGCGGCGAGCGAACTGGATCCGACAAGGTCACAGAACATCACGGTGATCTGCCGCCTTTCGGCACGTGTGCCTTGGGATGGTCCGTCCTCGTCCTCTTGGGAGGGCGCGCTTCTGCTCTGCGCTGTTGCAATTCCATCCTGCTGCGCCAGGGCTCTCAGGAGTTTCTTTCTGGGGCCGAGCGGAAGGCCCAGGGATTTCAGGTCCTGCTCCCCGAGTTCCGGCAGGATATCCAGATCGATTTCCTGTTGCCGGAACAGACTCTCATAGTGTTCCAGTCCCAATCCCTGCAGCCAGATGCTCAGATCCAGTGTCCCCTCCCAGCCCTGTTTCTTGTTGAATAATATCTGCACACAGGCATTGAAAGAAGCTGTCGCCATGCAATTTTCAGATGCTAAAGGGAGAATCTTGCAGCCCGGAGCAAGCGATAACTATCTGTCAGCGAAGAAAAAAACCTGTACAGCTAAGCTATGCAGATTATTGGAAGATGTCTGAGATAATCGAAGTTACTACTTTTGCGTCGCTCTGAAATCCCGCCGAAAGGCGAGCCCATAAAGCGTTATGCCGACCAGGCAATAGGCGGCACAGCCGGCCAGAAGGGCGTTGACGCTGACGCCGAAGTCGATCAGCAGGCCCAGCAGGCCGGGGGCAAGGGCTGTTGAAATGACCATCAGGGCGGCCGCAACAGCACGAATGGAGCCCAGGTGGCTGGTGCCGTAGGTCTCGGCCCACATGGCCGTGGTGACGGAGGTGTTGGAGCCGGCAGTGAGGCCGGCCAGCAGCATGTAGACCAGGGCGATCCAGGGCGAATTGCCAAGCGAGATAACCAGGCAGGCCAGGGCCAGAGGAATCAGATAGAAGGGCATCAGGCGGCGCGCCGTCAGGCGGTCGATCAGGGCGCCCGAGGCCAGGTTGGCGCAGACCGAGCTGATGGCAAAGGCGACGAAGCAGGTGGCGAACCAGGCGAGTGCCCAGCCCTTCACCTCTGTGATGTGGATCTGGTGAAAGAAGACACCGGTGTTGATGAAGCCGGAGGCCATGAGACCCGGCAGCATCATCAGGAAGAGCGGCTGGCGCACGAAGGGCCCGAGCCGGAAACTGGCGCCGCCCTTCGGCTGAAAACTACCGGCCCGCCCGCCGTGCAGCAGGAACAACACCAGAGGCAGCAGCACGCAGAGCAGGAAGAGCGCGGCCAGCAGCCAGGTGGTGCGCCAGCCGACGGCCGCTGTTACCAGCACGACGGTCAGCGGGAAGACGGCTTCGCCGGCGGGATTGCCCATGGAGGCAAAGGCGATGGCCTTGCCGCGGCTGCGTTCGAAGTGGCGGGCCATACTGGTGATGGCGGCGTGCACCATCAGCCCCTGTCCACAGAGCCGCAACAGGAAAAGCGCGATGCCCAGCATGATGACGCTCTGCACCGAAAAGGTCAGCAGGCAGGCGAGTGCGAGGCCCAGGAGTGTGGCGATGACGAAGCGGCGCAGCGGCATGCGGTCGAGCTGGGCGCCCAGCTTGATCATGCAGAGTCCGCTGGCCAGCGTGGCAATGGAGTAGACCGTGCCTATGCCGCCATGGCTGAGGTCGAAGGCGGCGCGGAAATCGGCATTGAACAGCGAGATGAAGAAGGTCTGGCCGAAGCTGGAGAAGAAGGCCAGGAGGAAACCGAAGGCCAGCAACTTGAGGCGCTCGGGGAGCGCAAAGGCGGTTTCGGCCGCGCCAGTGGAGGAAGGTTCCTGTTCGAGTGACATGGGCCCTTGGTGTAGCGGGCCTGCCCCGGGGAGCCAAGGGCAATGACCCCAACAAGGGGATCACAGGAAGCTTGTTGAGGCAGGAAAGACCGTGCGTGATCGGTTTCGAATTGTTCGGACTGTAGTACTTTCAAGGCTTTATGGGTGAATGCTCACCTGCGCTATCTATGTGATGATTTAAGAGTACAACTGTTCTTTATTTGCTATTTTTTGTGTTTCACAAGAATTCAAAATTAAAAAAGCCATGTTGTTTTTGAATACGAGGTATTCGCGCAGTTTTCTTAACCAATTCAAAACGAATAAGGAGCATAAACCGGGTATCTTTAATCCCTCCTTCCCTAAGGGCATACGATGACAACGACGACAGGACGTCCCGCCGTTTCTTTCAAGAACCTGAAAGTCGGTTCGAAGATCTTCAGTGGCTTTGCCGTGATTCTGGCCTTTCTGCTTATCCTGGGTGGGGCCGCTTACTATAGCTCCATTCAGTCTTCCGAAAATCTCTCACTTTACAGGAACGAAAGCAGGATCGCGGAGTTGAGCGGTCAGGCGGATGCAGAGCTGCTGCGTGCGCGCCTTTCCGCCAGCACCTTCCTGTCTTCAGGCGGGGAAGACTATATTGAGGCTTTCCAGGAAGCGGATCGCAAGCTGAGCCAGAATTTCACCAGCGCCCGCGAGTTGATGGCGAAGGAGGAAAGTCGTGCCGCCGTCGACCAGATCCTGGATATCCAGCAGAACTACACCGGCAACTTTGAACGCCTGGTGGAACTGCGAGGTCTGCGGGAGCAACTGACCAGCGACATCATCAACGACATCGGGGCCGAAACGCGCGCCCTGATCACGAGCATTCAGGAAGCGGAACTGAATGGCGAAAACCTGCGCAACATCGCGATTGCCGCCGACATCAACAACGATTTTCAGATGCTGCGCGCTGTCGCGGCGCGTTTTCTCCAGGACCAGAATGCGGCCGCGCGCGAAGAGGTGACGTCTGGACTGCCCGATCTGCAGTCCCGCCTGAGTGGCCTTAGGGAGCAGACACTCGTTCCCGGCCAGGAGGACCGAATCGGCAAGGCCCTTGCTCTTATGGACGAATACCAGGAAGGCTTTTCCGAACTCAGTTCGACAATCGCACAGATGAATGACACGGTCGCCACCATGCTGGACCAGGGGGCGCAGGTTATTTCTTTTTCCGGAAACATCCGTGAGGTGGCGGCCAGGGAGCAGGACAGGGCGTCTGCCCAGGCCGAAAGTGCCGCGGACATGGCCGAGCAGCTTTCCCTTGGCCTTTCCGGTGGCGCCCTCGTCCTGGGCCTGCTGGTGGCCTGGCTGATTGCGCGTGCCATTACCCGGCCGGTGGTGTCCATGACCGGCGCCATGAACCGCCTTGCGAGTGGAGACGAGAGCGTCGAGATCCCGGCGGTCGGCCAGCGTGACGAGATCGGCCAGATGGCCGGAGCGGTCCAGGTCTTCAAGGACAACATGATCCGTTCGCGTGAGCAGGAAGCCAAGGCGGCTGAGCAGGAAAAGCGGGCCGAAGAGGAGCAGAAGCGTGCCATGAATGCCATGGCGGACCGTTTCGAGGAGACGGTGGGACAGATGGTTCAGGCCATCGGCTCCATGGCCAACGAGCTGGAAGCAGCGGCGCAGACCATGACCTCCTCGGCCGAGGAGACCAACTCCCAGGCGGCAAGTGTGTCGGCGTCCTCGCTGCAGGCCTCCACCAATGTACAGACCGTGGCCAGTTCGGCCGAGGAGATGGCGGCCTCCATCCGGGAGATCAGCCAACAGGTTTCCACGTCCGCCAGGACGGCCAATGCCGCGGTCGAGGACGCGGACCGTACCTCGGAAACGGTGAACGTGCTGGCCGGCTCGGCCGAGAAGATCGGCGATGTGGTGAAGCTGATCCAGGACATTGCCGAGCAGACGAACCTGCTGGCGCTGAACGCCACCATCGAAGCGGCGCGGGCCGGTGAGGCCGGCAAGGGCTTTGCCGTGGTGGCCAGCGAGGTGAAGAACCTGGCCAACCAGACCGCCAAGGCGACCGAGGAGATTTCCCAGCAGATCTCCGGCATGCAGGGAGTCACCAGCGAGACGGTCGGGGCGATCGACAAGATCAGCCAGCGCATCCGGGAGAGCCAGGAGATCGCCAGTTCCATCGCAGCCGCGATGGAGGAGCAGGATGCGGCCACCGGCGAGATTACCCGCAACGTTCAGCAGGCGGCCGAAGGCACCAACGAGGTGACCAGTGCTATCGAGCAGGTCAGCCAGGCGGCCGCCGAGGGTGGCTCTGCCGCCGAACAGGTGCTGTCCAGCGCCCGTCAGTTGGGCGAGACAGCCGGCCAATTGCAGAAGGGCGTCGATGACTTCCTGAAGAACGTCCGGGCCGCTTGACCCCGGGCTTGGATTATCCCATTGCGCCTAAGAGAAGGGGGGCTGCTGATCAGCAGCCCCCCTTCTCGTTTCCATTACCAGGTCATCTTGCAGAGGTTGCTTTGGTGGAGACAGAGCAGGGTTGCACGCAAAAGGGGAATTTCTCTCGCTTAACCTTTTCAAAAGGATTCAGGGGCATCCTTCAGTGACCTAACTCTATTATCCGTAGCAGGCTGTAAGACACATGAGTGAGAAGAAAACTTCGCGCGCAGGCTTTTTTGCAAACCTCAGGATCAGCACCAAGATCTTCACCGGCTTTGCCATCGTCCTGGTCCTGATGGCAACACTGGGTATCGTGTCATTTTTGAGTTCCAAGCAGGGTTCGGAGAACCTGGCGACTTATTCCGCGCAAGGAGAGATCGTCGAGCTGACGGGATCCGCGCAATCCGAGATTGTCCGTGCGCGCCTGGCGGTGACGAGCTTCATGAACTCGGGCGCCAGCGCTGATGTCGAGGCCTTCAGGGAAGCAAACCAGGGTGCGATCGAAGATTTCGAGGCGGCCCAGAAGCTGATGCAGACCCAGGAAAACCAGGCGACGGTCGAGCAGATCCTGAGCAACCAGCGCAGTTACAGCGACCTCTTCGAATACCTGGTTAGCCTGCGCAAGCAGCGGGAAGGCATCATCGCCGCGACCCTGAACGCCCTGGGCGCCCAAGCGCGCGCCAGCATCACGGAATTGCAGGAAGCCGAGGTTGCGGGCGAGAACTTGCGCAACATCGGGATCATCGCTGGTGTCAACAACGACTTCCAGATGCTGCGCACGGTCGCGGCGCGCTATCTTCAGGGTGAGAATACAGCCGATCGTGACGAGGTCCTGGAGCTGTTGCCGGATCTGCGTGAACGCTTGGGCCAGTTGGCGGAGACCACGCTGGTTCCAGACCAACCCCAGAAGATCAATGCCACGATCGCCATGCTGGAAAGCTATGAACGTGGCTTTGGCCGCCTGGCAGACACCCTGGACTCTCTGAACGAGCAGGCAGCCGAGATGACGGAGCTGGGACAGGAAACCCTGGCTCTGGCCACAGATATTCAGACTGTTGCCAGAGGCGAGCAGACTCAGGTTGCGGAGGCAGCCGAAACGCAGTCGACCCTGGCTGAACAGCTGGCATTGGGCTTGACGGCGGGGGCCGTTGTCCTGGGCCTGATCGTGGCTTGGCTGATTGCGCGGGTGATTACCCGGCCGGTCAAGGCCATGACGGGAACGATGGACAGCCTGGCTGATGGTGACCTTTCGGTCGAAATCCCGGCGGTGGGACAGAAGGACGAGATCGGCCAGATGGCAGAATCGGTCCAGGTCTTCAAGGACAACCTGGTTCGCACACGGGAAATGGAGGCCGAGGCCGAAGCTCAGAAGCACAAGGCCGAGGAAGAGAAGAAGCAGGCCATGAACGACATGGCGAATCGCTTCGAGGAGACGGTCGGTCAGATGGTTCAGGCCATCGGCTCCATGGCCAACGAACTGGAGGCCGCGGCACAGACCATGACGTCTTCGGCCGAGGAAACGAACTCCCAGGCCACCAGTGTCGCAGCTTCGGCAACCCAGGCCTCGACCAACGTGCAGACGGTGGCGAGTTCGGCCGAGGAGATGTCCGCCTCGATCAAGGAGATCAACCAGCAGGTCTCGACCTCGTCCAAGACGGCAGATTCGGCGGTCGAGGATGCCGATCGTACCTCCGAGACGGTGAATGTGCTGGCCGGATCGGCCGACAAGATCGGCGATGTGGTGAAGCTGATCCAGGACATTGCCGAGCAGACGAACCTGCTGGCGCTGAACGCCACCATCGAGGCGGCGCGGGCCGGTGAGGCCGGCAAGGGCTTTGCCGTGGTGGCCAGTGAAGTGAAGAATCTGGCCAACCAGACGGCCAAGGCCACCGAGGACATCTCGCAGCAGATATCCGAGATGCAGGGCGTGACCAGCGAGACGGTCGAGGCAATCCAGAAGATCAGCCAGCGCATCCGGGAGAGCCAGGAGATTGCCGGTTCCATCGCAGCCGCAATGGAGGAGCAGGATGCCGCCACTGACGAGATCTCGCGCAACGTTCAGCAGGCCGCCGAGGGTACCAATGAGGTCTCCAGTGCCATCGAGCAAGTCAGCCAGGCGGCCTCCGAGGGCGGCTCTGCCGCCGAACAGGTGCTGTCCAGCGCCCGTCAGTTGGGCGAGACGGCTGGTCAATTGCAGAAGGGCGTCGATGACTTCCTGAAGAACGTGCGGGCTGCATGATGGCAGGGCTGTGCATGATGGAAGGGCGGTTCTGAACTTGTCCAAAGGCGGGAGGGTTCGACTGGGATCCTCCCGTCCTGTTTTCGTGGCCTCCCTGCCCACAAGGCTGGAAAACGACAGGGTTAATGTTCCCCATGACAGCCACAGGGGGACTGTGTTAGGCGAAAGAGACAGCCGCCGACTCAAAATAGATGAAATACAAGAATCTAGGCTGCTCGAAACGAATGGGGATCTGATTTCATGATGGTGCTGCCGTTCCTACTGCTGTTTGCCGGGCTGGTCGCCGTGGCCGGCAACAAGCGGGAACTTGGTATGGGGTTGTGGTTCCTGAGTCTGCTGGTGACGCTGGGCCTGTTTGCCATGCATGCCACCGATACACTGTCGCTGCAGTGGTGAGGACAGCCCCATGATCACACCTGAAATGTCGCGCCAACTGAATGCGCTGATCCTGCTGGGGATTGCCGCTATCCTGGGCTTTGCCTTCCTGGATCAGTTCGTGATGGATGACCTGCCGTGTCCGCTTTGCCTGTTGCAGCGGGTCGGTTTTGTCCTGGCTGGCTTCGGTTTCGCATTGAACGTGGTGATTGGGCCGCGTCCCAGCCACTATGGCGTGGCAATCCTGGGGGCGGCCGTCGGTGCGGGTGTGGCGACGCGCCAGGTGCTGCTGCATATCGTGCCGGGAAGCGGGTCCTACGGCGATCCGCTCTTCGGCCTGCACTTCTATACCTGGGCCTTGATCGCCTTCTGCCTGATCATCGTGGTTGCAGCCCTGTTGCTGTTGTTCGAGGACCAGTTCCGGCCCACGCCCGGCATGATCAAGCGGGAAGGCTGGCGCGGCGCGACGGGACTGGGCTTGGTGGCCCTGTTTTTCTTTACGCTGCTGACCCTCGTGAACGCCGGCTCTACCTTCGTCGAGTGCGAATTGGGTCTCTGCCCGGACAATCAGGAAAGCTACCAACTGCTCCAGGAGTGAGCCTCTTCCCTTTCGGCCTATCCGGACATCACAGGAAACGGTATCCAGTCTGCACGAGATCCCGCGGCACCATGTAGGAACGGGTTTCGATGCGCGGGCTGATGCGGCTGCGCTGGCCACCGCCGCCGGCCGGGCCACAGCAGTAAAGCGCCAGGACTTCCTGAAGGGCGGCGGCCACCTGTTCACGTTCCATGGCGCTGACCGCGAGGCGTACGCGCAGGTCTTCGGGCAGGAGGTCCGGATCCTGGTGTGCAGCTTCCTGCCAGAGGGTACCTGAATCGCTGTCGAAGGCGCTGCTGATCCCGATAATGTCCAGACGATGCCGCAGGGTCAGGTTGCGCCTGGCCAGGCGTTTTTCGATGGTTTCCGCGGCCAGCCTGGCTCGCGCAAAGGCATTGGGGCCGGCATAGGAAATCTCGGCCTCGCCCAACCAGTCACCGATGAAGCCCACAGTGGTCTTCAGGCTTTCAGGGCGTTCCTGTCCGCGTGCCCCGCTGACGGCCACGCGGTCCGGGCCAAGCTGTTCCAGTGCCACATCACGGATGTCCAGGACCACATCGGGGGTCATGTAGTGGCCCGGGTCATGGATTTCATAGAGCATCTGCTCCTTGACGGTTCTGAGATCAACAAGGCCGCCTGTCCCCTCGGGCTTCGTCAGGATAAAGCGGCCGTCGGCCTCGACCTGGGCGATGGGAAAGCCGATGTTGTCTGGCTCGGGCACGTCCTTCCAGCCGGGATCCGCAAAGTAGCCGCCGGTGACCTGGGCTCCGCATTCCAACAGGTGCCCGGCCAGGGTGCCGGCGGCAAGCCGGTCGTCGTCCTGCCACGACCAGCCGAAGTGGGCCACCAGAGGGCCGAGGACCAGGGCCGGATCGGCCACCCGGCCCGTGACAACCACCTGCGCGCCGGCGTCTATCGCCTCGGCTATGGCGGCGGCGCCGATATAGGCATTGGCCGAAACCATCTCGCCCTGGGGCGAGGGCTGGTCGCGGTCCGCGTCCCAGAGCGCGTGTTGCTCCAGGTCGATGGACGCGCGGATTCGATGCCCTGCTCTGGTTGGTGAGCTGTGCAGCCTGCCTGCATGTAACCTGGACGGCCAATGAAATCCTGACGACCCTGCCCTGGGCGGAGCCATCGGACATGGTCCTGATCGGGGTTCTGGTCGTCACCATTCTGGAACTGGCCCGGCGCGCCGTCGGCATCATCTTTCCGATACTTGTCATAACCGGACTGGCCTATGCCTTTCTTGGAAACCTGCTGCCCGGGCGGCTGGGGCACAGTGGCTTCGATATCTATACCATCACCGAGACGCTCTATCTCAGCGATATCGGGCTCTGGGGCACGCTGACCGGCATTGCCGCCACGGTCATCGCGGCTTTCGTGCTGTTTGGTGCGGTGCTGCTGCATACGGGTGGCGGGCAGACCTTCATGGACCTGGCCCTGCTGATCTCGGGACGCTCTGTCGGGGGCGCCGCCAAGATGGCGACCGTGGCGTCCGCCTCGTTCGGCACGGTCAACGGCAGCGCCGTGGCCAATGTGGCGACCACGGGCACCATGACCATTCCGTTGATGCAGCGCATCGGTTATCCGGCCCCCTTTGCCGCTGCGGTGGAGGCGGTGGCCTCAACGGGCGGACAGATCACGCCGCCGATCCTGGGGGCGGCAGCCTTCATCATGGCCGAGATGATCGGCATGGAATACCTGCGCATCGCCTTGGCGGCCCTGATTCCGGCAATCCTATTCTACATCGGGGTCTTTCTGACCATCGACCTGGTGGCCCTGCGAAAGCAGGTCGGTTTCGTGCCGCGCGAGGAAATTCCTTCTGCGCGCCAGGCGCTCAATCCTGTGCGGTTGCTGCCAGTGGTTGGGGGCCTGACGGGCCTGATCTGGATGCTGGTGGCCGGGCGCTCCGTGGCCTTTTCAGCGGCGTTCGGGATGGCCTGTATCGTCGTGCCCTACATAGTATTGAATCTGGCCATCTACCGCCGGCCCAGAGAAACCCTTCGGGCGCTTCTGGATGCCCTCGTTGCAGGTGGCAACGGAGTGATCATCATCGCCCTGATGTTGGCCGGTGCACAGATACTCGTTTCGCTGATCAACATGACGGGTATTGGCGTGAAACTCTCGTCCCTGACGGTCGCGCTTGGGGGAGAGAGCACGGTGCTGGTGGGTCTGATTGTGGCCGTTGCCTGCCTGATCCTGGGGATGGGCATTCCCACCACGGCGGCTTACGTTCTGGTTGCAGCCGTCATGGCTCCAGCCCTGATCGCGATTGGCATCGAACCGTTGATCGCGCACATGTTCGTTTTCTATTACGCGACGATCTCGGTCATTACGCCGCCCGTCTGTATCGCGGTTTTCGTCGCCGCTTCCCTGGCCTCCACGCGATGGTGGCCGGTGGCGGTCAATGCCGTACGCCTGGCCGCCGTGACCTACATCATACCCTTCATGCTGCTTTCCTATCCGGGTCTGGTCTGGTCCGGCAGCGGTCTGGATATCTTCGAGGCCGCGCTTTCGGGGAGTGTCCTGGTGGTTTGCTCGTCCATCCTGCTTTCCGGCATGCCAACACGCGGGCGCTGGGTGTTCTCACTGGCCTTGTATGGTCCAGCTGCCGTTCTTGCCCTGGTACCCGCCCATTGGGCACTTGTGGGGGCCGTGGCATTGACGATTCTTGGCCTGACCGTCGGGCGACCGTTCAGCCGTGCACAGATACGTCAGTCTGCTGGATAACCGTGTGGTTGGAAAAACAGGCCCATTACCCCATTTCAGTAACAGGCCGCCGCATTCAAGCTGTTCTTGCGGCAAGTCATCAGTAGTGAACATAACGGGGTAGATCCATGGATTCAGTTGAAGCAAACGGCGCACGCATTCCCAAGATCGGTTTCGGGACCTTCCAGCTGGATGCGGATGTGGCGCGTGCACGGGTGCGCGATGCGCTGGATGCCGGCTATCGGCACATCGATACGGCACAGATGTACAAGAACGAGGATGCCGTTGGTGCTGGCCTGCGGGACAGTGGCCTGCAGCGCAAGGATATCTTCCTGACTACCAAGGTCTGGCCGGACCGCTTTGCCGATGGCGACCTGCAACGTTCGGTGAACGAGAGCCTGGACCGCCTGAAGCTGGATTACGTGGACCTGCTGCTGCTGCACTGGCCCAATCCGGAGATTCCCCTGTCGGAAACCATCGGGGCACTGAACGATGTGCGCAAGCGCGGCCTGGCCAAGCACATCGGCATCAGCAACTTCAACGTTGCCCTGATCCGCGAGGCTGTGGCCGCTTCAGAGGCGCCGCTGGTAACCAACCAGGTGGAGTATCATCCTTGGCTGTCCCAGGACCCGGTGCGCCAGGAACTGGAACGTCACGGCATGGCACTGACCGCCTATTGCCCCATCGGTCAGGGCAAGCTGCTTGAAGAAGCGGTGATCCAGCGCATTGCCAAGGCCCACGGCAAGGAGCCGGGGCAGGTTGTCCTGCGCTGGCACTACCAGCAGCCGGATGTGATCGCCATTCCGCGCAGCTCGAAGGCCGAGCGGGTGCGCAGCAACCTGGACATCTTCGACTTCGAATTGAGCGAGGCCGAGATGCAGCAAATCTCGGGCATGGCGCGTTCGGACGGACGCATCATCAATCCGGCGCACCTGGCACCCGCTTGGGATAATGCCGCCTGACTCTTACGAGGGTACATACTGGATGCTGAACAAAAGGCCTCCCGGACGGGAGGCCTTTTTGCATGAAACTGCGCCCAAATGGCTCACTTCATTGCAGGACAACTTCCTGTAGACTGCGCGAGATTCGAGCGATCCGGCATCACCAGGATCATGGAGGGAGATTGAGCCATGCCAAAAGGTCTGTTTGACAACAAGGTGGCCATCGTCACGGGCGCTGGTTCCGGCATCGGGGCGGCGATTGCCCGCGAGCTGGGCCGCGAAGGCGCGGTCGTGGTCGTGAGCGACGTCGAGGCCAAGTCTTCCGAAGCGGTGGCCGAAGAGATCCGCAAGGCCGGGGGCAGGGCAGAAGTTTGTACCGCGGACGTGGCCGATGCCGGGGCCGTGGAAGCCCTGGTGGACTTCGCGGTCAAGGAATGCGGCGGCCTGCACCTGGCGGTGAACAATGCCGGCATCGGCGGGCCCAGCGAGAAGACTGGCGACTATCCCCTGGACGGCTGGCGCCAGGTCATCGACATCAACCTGAACGGCGTGTTCTATGGCCTGCGCTACCAGATACCGGCGATGCTGCAGAGCGGCGGCGGCGCCATCGTGAACATGGCCTCCATCCTGGGCTCCGTGGGCTTTGCCAAGGCCTCGGCCTACGTGGCGGCCAAGCATGCCCTGGTCGGTCTGACGAAGACTGCGGCCATGGAGTATGCCACCGAGGGCGTTCGCATCAATGCCGTGGGGCCGGCCTTCATCGACACGCCGCTGTTGTCGAAGAATCTGGATGAAGAGACCCTGGGCCAATTGGCAAGCCTGCATCCGGTGCAGCGCCTGGGCACTGCGGAGGAGGTTTCCGCGCTGACCTGCTTCCTGCTGTCCGAGCGGGCAAGCTTCATCACGGGCAGCTATCACCTGGTCGACGGTGGATACACCGCCCCGTAGGGTTCAGAGGGCAATGGCGTGAACCTTGGCGACGCCATCATTCCCCTGGCCCTGTCTCTGGCGGCGGGTCTGCTGATCGGTCTCGAGCGCGGATGGCACGCGCGTGCGGCGGCGGAAGGCAGCCGTGTGGCTGGTGTGCGTACCTTCGCCCTGCTGGGTTTGCTGGGCGGCTTTGTCGGGCTGTTGGCTGAAGCCAGCGAACTGGCCGTGATCGGCTATGGCTTTGTCGCCGTGGCGGCCGTCCTGGTGGCTGGGTACGTCGTAAGCGGCCGGCAAGGTGGCGATGTCGGCGTCACAAGTCTGATCGCCGCCTTGCTGACTTTCGCCTTCGGGGTGGCGGCAAGCCTGGGCTACATGTTGGAAGCGGCCATGGCGGCGGTCGCGACAGCCCTGCTGCTCGGTTACAAGTCTTTGCTACACCGCTGGGTCGGTGCGCTGGAACCCGTGGAACTGCGGGCTACACTGAAGCTGTTGGCCATCTCGGTCATCGTGCTGCCGCTGCTGCCCGATCGGGGTTATGGCCCTTGGCAGGTCCTGAACCCCTTCGAAATCTGGTGGATGGTGGTGCTGATCGCCGGGATTTCCTTCAGTGGTTATTTCGCCATGCGGATTGCCGGGCCGGAAAAGGGCGCGCTGTTGACCGGCCTGTTCGCCGGTTTGGCCTCCTCGACGGCACTGACCCTGCATTTCTCCCGCCTGGCGCAACGTCATCGCGGTACTGCCGCAACCGCCAGCTATTCCCTTCTCTCGGCCGGGATACTTGTGGCCTGCGGCACCATGTTCCCAAGGATGCTGGTGGTGGTGGCCATCATCCATCCAGCACTGCTTCCGTCCTTGCTGCTGCCGGGCCTGCTCATGGCCTGCGTGACCTATGCCGCGGTGCTGTTGCTCTGGTGGAAGGGAAAACACGCCGCAGAGGACAAGGCCCCGGCGCAGCTCAGGAATCCCCTGGAACTGGGTTCAGCCCTGGTGTTCGGGGCCCTGTTGGCCCTGATCCTGCTGGTGGCAACGGCCCTCGAACAGTCTCTGGGGGAGAGCGGGTTGCTCGCTGTCGCCGCGGTCTCTGGGGTGACCGACGTGGACGCCATAACCCTGGCGTTGGCCCGGATGAGCCGAGAGGGGACGACGCTGGAGCTGGCCGCTCTGGGCATCCTGCTGGCCAGTGCCGTGAACAGCCTGGCCAAGGGTGCCCTGGCGGCAGGTATCGGAGGGATGGCCCTGGCCTGGCGCGTGAGCCTTCCTCTTGGCCTGGCTGCGGCCGGCGGCCTCCTGCTGTTCTGGGTACTGGGAGGGGCCGTCGTTCATCTGTGACGCCGGTTGTCAGGCAGTCATTCACCCTTCAAACCGGGACAGGGCACCTGGAAGCGTCCCGGTCCCAGGGAAACCACCTCACGCGTGCGGTCGAAGAATTCGCCGCTGCCTGTAAGCGTGGTTCCCTCCAGGTACAGGAGCGGGCTGTCCAACGGCGCGCCGAAGGGATCGTTCCAGCCGTCTCGGTGATCTCCTCGATATGGACTTCCCCTCCAGACGCCCGCCCACCAGGGTGACCTCTCCCTGGAAGGCCTGGCCCTCACCTGTCTGGGCCATGCGCGCCAGATCTAGCCCCTTCATGCCCGCGGGCAGGGAGAAATCGCGCTGGATTTCTCGCAATATCCGGGCGCCCAGGGGATTGGCGCGCTCGGGGTTCTGGAAGCGCTGGAACTGGCCGTTCCAAGAGGTATGGAACGCCATGAGCGTGGGCATGGCGTCAGGTTCGGTTCCGTCGATGGGGGCCAGGGCCGTGGCTTTGTAGCTCTTGCCGGGCTGCAGGTCGTCCTGTGTGGTGCCGGGCAACTGAATGACGAAATGACTGGCAGTCCGTGGGCTCCAGCCCGTTGCGCCGCTGTGCTGGATCCAGATGGGATTGCCGAGCTGTCCGCTATCCAGCGTGAAGGCGTTGGGGTTGGAAACCTCCAGGATCACATCGCGTTGCTGCTCGTCCTGGGGGATCAGGACATTGAGCGGATCGAAGTCGTTGCCACCTCCGGACTTCGGGTCACCGGATGCCCGGCCCATCAAATCCATCAAGGCATCGACCTGATCTTCGGCATTGCCGGCGTCCCGGATCTCTTCGGCGCGTTTCTTCAATGTCTCGGCCCGTTCCTGGACGCTCTTCTTGGCCTTTTCTCCCGAAAGGGCGCCGCTCATCAACAGGCCGTCGCTGGTGAGTGTCGCCACGGGCTGGGCACAAGCCGAGCCCGTCTCCGTGACCAGGCCGGAGAGGGAGAGCCGGGCCTGGCCCGGAGGCGTGCGGCCTTCGGCATAGAGCTCTTCTGGTGCGCGGGGCCCTGTGATGGAGACCTTTGCACGGAAATCAGGGATGTGATTCAATTCGGGCATGCACATTGCTGATTGGGGGGGCGGTTATGGCGCAGAAATCGGTTGGTCAGCTGGGTTTCGGGGATGCCATGGTTGCGGAGAGTCGAGTGCGGCGAGAGGATCGCCTGGGACGGATCGAAGGGCTCCTCGACTGGTCCCGCTTCGAAGCTCTTTTGTCGGGCCTGTATCCCTCTCGCCGTGGCGAGCCGGCTTATCCACCGCTCTTGATGTTCAAGGCCCTGCTGCTGCAGCGCTGGTACGGCTTGTCGGATCCGGGCCTTGAGGAGGCTTTGGACGACCGCTTGTCGTTCCGGCGCTTTGTGGGTTTGAGCCTGAGCGACCCGACGCCCGATCATACCACCCTGCACCGCTTTCGGGACCGCCTGGAGCGGGCGGAGTTACTGGAGAAACTGACGGCCGAGCTGGCGCGCCAACTGGACGAGAAGGGTGTAATCCTGCGTCAGGGAACGCTGATCGACGCCTCGCTGGTCACCTCTGCGGCACGGCGCCCGCGCATGTCCGAGGGCCGCACCAGTCCCGTGGACCCTGACGCAACCTTTGGCACCAACAATGAGCGACGCCGGTATGAGTTCGGCTACAAGCTGCATATCGCTGTGGACCAGACAAGTGGCCTGGTTCGTGACCTGCGGGTTTCGCCGGCCAATCGCCAGGAGATCGACTTTGCCTGTGATCTGGTTCAGGGGGACGAGGCGATGGTTTATGCCGATCGCGGGTATGACAGCCGGCGCCTGCATGACTATCTGGAGGAGCGGGAGATCAAGAACGGCGTGATGCGGCGCAACCGGCGTGACAAGCCGCTCAACCAGATGGAGACCTTGCGCAACTACGCCCTGGTCCTGGCCAGGCGGCCGGTGGAGAAGGTCTTTGGTACGCTCAAACGCTCCTATCGCCTGAACCGCCTGCCGCACTTCTCGCTGTCGCGCAACACAGCCTGCCTCACGCTGGCCTGCTTTGCCTACAACCTCAGACGCCTGGACAGGTTGCTTGCGGGATGAGTCTGCCTGGAATTCGCTCAAACGGGCCACAACAAGCCCCCATCAAGGCCAAATCACCAAAAAGCTCCTCATAAACCCGCCTGATCGAGGGTGTGTTATGGGGTTCATGTCTTAGCTCAGCACCAAGTACCTACCGCGCAAAGGTCTCGTGATGAGGAGGTCCTCGTTGAGGGCGTCAAGCATGGCATCGGACGCGCATTCGGCCAGTTTCGGCACCGCGGCTGGTTCGCAGACCTCTTCAGCCGCCAGAGCTGGCTGCAGGGAAAGGCAAAAGGGCAAGAGGACGAACAGCCCTCTTTATAGGAAATGACGACACTTCATCGGGCAACCCTTCCCTGTTTAGGATCCGCTGTGTGGAGAGCGTGCGAGCTCAGCTGTCTGCTCTTGACCCTTCCAGCTCGGTGGTCAGATCCGGATTGCGTGCTGAAAAGGTCCCCCTGTCCAGGCGCAGGCGAACGGCCCAGAGGATCGTGCCCATGGCCAGCAGGCTGCCCAGCAGGATGTCCCAGCCGAAGGGGATGACATCCAGTCCGCCGCCGAAGCCGCCCAGCCAGGAGAGCAGGGTGAGGCCGACCAGGTAGGGCACCAGCCAGAGCGCGCTCCGGGCATCCACGTTCCACTGTCCGCTACGGGTTTGAACGATCGTGAACAAAACACCGCCCAGGGCCAGTGCGAGCACGAGGCGCCAGGTGTTGTCCCAGCCAGACCAGTAGATCACCAGGGTGGCGACGATGAAGGCCAGGCTTGCCACCGGCCAGGCGAGCGGCAGGCGGAACCCGCGCTCGGCCTCGGGCATCTGATAGCGCAGGGCCAGCAGGGCGATGGGCCCGATGGTCAGCGACAGGGTGATGGCCGAAGAGTTGAGGGCCACCAGTTCCTGGAAAGGCAGAGCCAAGAAGGCCGCGATGCCCAGTGCCAGGTTGAGCAGCAGGGCATTGAGCGGGACCTGGCGTTCGGACAGGCGGGTCATGAGTTTGGGGAAGAAGCCGTTGCGCGCCAGGGCCAGGGTGATGCGCGCATTGGAACCGGTGGCCACGAGCGCACCGCCGAAGGGCGCGATCACGGCCCCGGCCAGGATGACGCTGGACAGCCAGACCATGCCGAGCGCAACGGCCAGGGCGCCCAGCGGCCCCAGCTGATGGCCGCTTTCAAGCTGGGCCCAGCCCTTGGCCAGGGAGTCCTCGGATAGCGCCCCGATGAAGGAGACCTGCAGCAGGAGATAGAGCAGCAGGCAGATCAGAACCGAAAGTCCCAGGGCCACGGGCATGGTGACCTGAGGGCGGCGCACCTCGCCGGCCATGTCGATGGCGTGCCGGAAGCCCAGGAAGGCGAAGAGCACGCCCCCGGCGGGTATGGCCGAAAGCACACCCTCCCAGCCCATGGGGGCGAAGGAGGGGCTGGTGGTGAAGTTGGCGCCCTGGAAGCGATCGGCGATGATCAGGACCGCCACCACGATGGGCACGATCACCTTGAAAACGGTCAGTCCGGCGTTGAGCTTGGCGAAGAGCGCGGCGCCGAAGGCATTGATCACCGTCATGATGGCCAGGAAGACGATGGCAAAGGCGATCCCCAGGTAACTTAGTCCGTGACTGGCTGAACCGCCAGACAGCCAGGGCAGGGGCCCCTGCAGGTACTGCAGCATCACGGTGACCTCAATGGGGGCGGCCAGGACATAGCCCAACCAGGCCGTCCAGCCCATGGCGGCGGCCGCCAGCTGGCCATGACTGTAGTAGGGAATGCGTCCCAGGCCGCCGGCCACCGGAAGGCAGGTGCAGACCTCGGCAAAGGTCAAAGCCAGCAGCATCACGGCCACGCCGCAGATAATCCAGGACAGCATGGCGGCCGGTCCGGCATGCTGTGCGGCATTGATCGGTGCGAACAGCCAGCCGGAGCCGACGACACCGCCCACTCCGATGCAGGTCAGACCGACGACGCCGATCGAGCGCTTGAGTTCCATGGAGCCCCCCGAATTCTTTGAAACCCTTGTATTTTTGTCGGCACTATAACGCCTTGAGAGTCACGGGTCATCCGAAGCATGGGCAGCGCAGTGCGCGCATGGGACTTCCGTGCGCTCAGGGGACCTGATATCAGGGGATAGAAGCTAGATTACGGGAGCGGGGAAGGATCCCCGGCCAGGATGTCGCAGTACGAACATGCGCTCAAAAGCCTGCGCGCCGCGCTGGATGACGGCACCTATGCTCCGGGCAAGCGCCTGCCGCCCGAGCGGGAGCTGGCCGCCATCCTGGGTGTGGGCCGCCGGACCCTGCGACGGGCCCTTGACCTGCTGGAAGCTGAAGGGCGTGTCTGGCGCCATGTGGGACAGGGAACCTTTGCCGGCCCGCGCCCGCAGCGGCAGGTTGCGGACATCGCGCAGCTGACCGAAAGCACCAATCCCTCGGAGATCATGGAGGTCAGGCTTGAGGTCGAACCCCGCCTGGCCGCCTTTGCGGCACTGCGCGCCACACAGCGCGAAATTGACGAGATCTGCTATTACGCCGAGAAGAGCGAGTCCTCCACCAATATCGAAGCCTATGAAATCTGGGACAGCAAGCTGCACAGGGCGATTGCGCTGGCTGCCCACAACAGCCTGTTCCTGGGTCTGTTCGACACACTCAATGCCGTGCGGGCGCAGACGGCCTGGGGGCGCTTGCGCGAGACCGTGATCGATGACCGCCGCCGGAAGCGCTACGCCGCGGATCACTCCCGCCTGGCCGAAGCCATTGCCGAACGTTTGCCGGAGAAGGCCGCCGCCTGCATGCAGGCGCATTTGCGCATGGTGCAGAATGATCTGGTCGGCGGCGCAGACCTGTGGACCGGGCCGCGGCAGGATAAGCCGCGGCCCGGTGACTCATCCGGCCTGGAAGGCCGTGAAAAGGTCGTAGAACAGTCTGAGTGACGTGGCCAGGAGGAAGAGCGCGAAGGCGATCTTCAATTTGCCGGGCTTGATGGTGTGGGCCAGGCGCGCGCCATAGGGTGCCAGCAGCGTTGTCGTCGGCACAATCAGGCAGAAAGCCACCAGGTTGACGTAGCCGATGGTCAGCGGCGGACGCCCTTCGACCCCCTGGCCACTGATCAGGAAGCCGATGGCACCGGGAATGGCAATGACGATGCCGACAGCGGCGGCCGTGCCGACGGCGCGGCGGATCGGATAATTGCAGGCCGAGAGCAGCGGGACGGTCAGGGTTCCGCCGCCAATGCCCATCATGGTCGAGATCATGCCTATGAAGCTGCCAAGCAGGCTTCGCAGGGGTTCGCCGGGAAGGGATTCCGCCAGGTTCAGCGTATTCTCGCCACGCAGCATGCGCAGGGAGACCAGCAGGGCCACCACCGCGAAGACGGCTGCCAGTATATTGCCGTTCAGGTAGGCGGCCACGACGGTTCCTATGACGACCCCTCCCAGAAGCGGGGCCACCCAGCGCTTTAGCAGCGGCAGGTCCACAGCCTCACGGCGATAGTGCGAGCGGGCCGAGATGATGCTGGTGGGAATGATGATGGCCAGCGAACTGCCAACCGCGACATGCATGCGAATGGCTTCCCCGACATCCATCAGGGCCAGGACGTGATAGAGGGCAGGGACGATCACGATTCCGCCGCCAACCCCAAGCAGACCTGCGATCAGGCCGGCAAAGGCGCCGACCCCGAGCATGGCGAGTGCCCAGAAGATCAGGAGAAGCGGCTCGTTGAGGATGTCCATTGGCGAGAATCCCGAAGATGCAACCGTCCGCAAAGGCGGGGAAGGTGTATGTGGCAAACAAGGGGTTTATGATAGCAATAACAAATTGGTTCTCAAGGCTGGAGCCAGAATTTCGGAGAAAAACTTGAAATCCTGTGCCCTGATGGCTAATCATGACGGTGAAAAGCAAGAAGAATAATGAACCAATATAATATTGGTTCCTACCTTACCATCAGACTGTTGTCTGCGGTACAGTGGATGGCAGTGTACAAGGAGCACAATCGGGAGATGGCAATCATGAGTTTTCGAAAGACATCACTGACTCTCGCCTGCACGTTGGCCGCCGGCCTGGTGCTGGGCGGTGCTGCTGCGGCACAGGATTTTCCTGATGGCCCCGTCGAGATGATCGTGCCCTGGGGTCCTGGCGGTGGCAGTGACACGCTGATGCGGATTGTCGCCAACCACGGCGAAGAGTACCTGGGTGCGTCCATTCCGGTGATCAACCTGCCGGGTGTCAGCGGTACACAGGGGCTGGAAGAAGCCCGCGAGCGCGACGCGGATGGCTATACCATGGCCCAGATTCACGAAGGCCTGCTGGTCTCGCACTACACGGGCGTTACCGACGTTCACCCGGATGACTTCGAACCGGTCGCCTCGTTCACCCTGTCGCCGCAGTATGTGGTGGTGAACGCGGACACACCCTGGGAAACCTTCGACGAATTCGTGGAATACGCCAAGGAAAACCCGGGTGAAGTGACCTTCGGGGTGACCATGGCGGGCGTGCCGCACCTGCATGCCGCCATGATCGAGGATGCCACCGGCGCTGAATTCTCCTATGTCGGTTATGAAGGCACCGGCGAGCGCATCCAGGCCCTGGTCGGCGGTCATATCGATGCCGCGATCGGCGATATCGCTTCGTCGCTGGAGTTCGTGAAGAACGACGATCTGCGCTTCCTGGCCACGGGTGCCACGGAGCGTATCGAAGCCACCCCGGATGTTCCAACCTTGCAGGAACTCGGCCACGATCTCGAGCTGACGATCAACCGTGGCCTCTTCGTGCCCAAGGGTACGCCGGAGGAGCGGATCGAAGTGCTCGAGGAAAGCCTGAGCAAGCTTGGGGATGACGAGGAATTCGTCGAGCAGGTGAATGCCGCCGGTGCTGAGGTGGTCATCCGCAATCGGGAGGACTATGCCGAATATATGGATGACCTCGACCAGACCGTTTCCAACCTGGCCGAACACATCAAGCAGTGATGACGACATCGTCTGACCGGACCTCCTCCGCTTCCGTCACGGAAACGGAGGAGGGGCCGGCAAAGCAGGACAGGAGTGCAGGGGGCGCCAGCAGATCGGCGCTCCTTCACCTGTTGTTGAACCTGGCCATGCTGGTCATTTTCGCGTTCCTCTTCGTGGTGGCCGGGGACCTGCCCGATTCCGCCTGGGAGCCGCTTGGGGCCTGGGCCTTTCCGCGCTTCGTCCTGGGCGCACTGATCCTGCTCAATCTCGCCATGATCGGGCAGAACCTGCCAGGCGCCGTAAAAGAAGTGCAGGCGCGGCACGGTGAGATGGCGGGGATCGTGGCCACTGGGGTTGCGGAAAAGAAACTGGTCATCCTGATGCTGGCCCTTTTCGGCGTCTACGTCGCCGCTTTCGGGCTGGTGGGCTATGCGGTGGCGACCTTCCTGTTCATCGTGATCGCCCAGTTTGCCGTGGGTCCCAAGACCCTGGCGAATGGGGTAACAGCCGTGATCATCGCGTTGGTTGCCTCCGTGGGCGTGGAGTATTTCTTTGCACGTGCGCTCAGCGTTTTCTTGCCGGGCGGATTCTTCTAGGCAGGACGGGGCGAAGGCCATGATCTTGTACCGGTTCGGGACAACAGGGAGCCGAGAACGCCATGTTTGAGGGTTTGGGAGGCGCGCTGGGGCAGATTTTCCAGTTGGCGACGATTGCCACGATGTTGATCGGGGTCGTGGCCGGCCTCGTTGCCTCGGCCATTCCGGGATTCACGATCACCATGGCCATCGTGCTGACCTTGCCGCTGACCTTCTACATGCCGGCAATACAGGGGGTGGCCACTATGCTGGCCGTTTATGTCGGCGGCCTTTGTGGCGGCATGATATCGGCCGCGCTGCTGAGCATTCCGGGAACCCCCTCAGCGGTTGCGACCACATTCGATGCCTTCCCAATGGCGCGCAATGGCGATCCCGGACGCGCACTCGGCCTGGGCATCTGGGCCTCGTTCTTCGGAACCATCATCTCGGTCATCGTTCTGGTCCTTGCGGCTCCACCGCTGGCGCTCATCGCCATCGAGCTGGGCCCCTGGGAGTACTTCTCCCTGATCGTCTTTGCCATGACGGTGATTGCCAGCCTGGTGGGGGAATCCATGCTCAGGGGCTTGATCGCGGGCATCCTGGGCATGTTCCTGGCGACCATCGGGGACGACCCAATGATGGGCGCCCAGCGCTTCAGCTTCGATCTGCGCATGCTGCAGGCCGGCCTGCCTTTCCTGGCCGTGCTGATCGGCATCTTCGCGGTCAGCCAGCTGTTGAGCGAACTGGAGGATGTCGGTCGGGTCCAGCGTGGCAAGGCGCTGGTCGACAGCCCCATCGTATTTCGGCCCTTCCAGTTCATGCGCGAGGTTCTCTCGCGGCCTGTGAATCTGATCCGCTCGTCCCTGATCGGTGTCTTCATCGGTGCCGTTCCTGGCGCCGGCGGTTCCATCGCCAATCTGCTGGCCTATGACCAGGCGCGGCAGGCCTCGAAGACACCGGAGAAGTTCGGCACCGGGATCCCCGAAGGCGTCGTGGCCTCGGAATCCGGCAATTCCTCGACCGCCGGCGGCGGCCTGATTCCCATGATCGCGCTGGGCATTCCCGGCAGCGCCGTTGATGCCGTTCTGATCGCGGCCCTGATGGTCCACGGCATCAGCGTCGGGCCGCGCCTGATGGTGGACAACCCGGAACTGGTCCAGAGCATTTTCGTTGCCATGGTCGTGGCCGCGGTGATGATGCTGGTGATCGCATTGATGACCATGCGCTATTTCCTGATGGTCACCAAGGTGCCAAAGCACATCATCGTGCCTCTGGTGCTGGTCTTCTGTGCCGTTGGTGTGTTTGCGCTCAACAACCGCGTCACCGACGTCCACCTGCTGTTCTTCGTGGGCGCGCTGGGCTACCTGCTGAAGAAGATGGACTATCCGCTGGCGCCGCTGGTGCTGGGCGTGATCCTGGGGCCGATTGCGGAGACGAACCTGCGCCGGGCCCTGATGGCGAATGAGGACTGGACGCAGTTCTTCACACGCCCCGTATCGGCGGGTTTTCTGGCCCTGGCCGTGATCTCGATCCTGTTGTTCATCCGTTATCGCTATCGCCAGCGAAAGCAGCGAGAGCCACGAAACAGCAGCTGATGGCGAACAAGGCCCATCCAGAACCCGCAAACCATAACCGGAACAAGGCTTACCCAACATGTCCATGTCATTCGAGTTTCCCTATCCCTCGCAGCGCATGCCGGTCATGGCGCGCAACATGGTGGCAACCTCGCAACCGCTGGCCTCTCAGGCCGGGGTGCGGATGCTGCTGCAGGGCGGCAACGCCATTGATGCGGCGCTGGCGACCGCCATCGCGCTGACGGTGGTCGAGCCGACGGGCAATGGGCTGGGCAGTGATGCCTTCGCCATCCTGCATGACGGGAACGAACTGCATGGCCTCAATGCGTCGGGTCGGGCGCCCGCCGCCTGGACGCCGGAACGTTTTGCCGGACAGGACGCCATGCCGGAGCGCGGTTGGGATTCGGTGACCGTTCCGGGCGCCGTTTCGGCCTGGGTCTCGCTGTCGGAACGTTTTGGCCGCCTGCCCTTCGAGGCTCTGTTCGAGCCGGCGATAACCTATGCCGAAAAGGGCTATGCCGTCAGTCCGATCATTGCCCAGCTCTGGGCCAATGGAGCCAAGGTGCTGAAGGAGCAGCCGGGCTTTGCCGAGGCCTTCATGCCGGAGGGGCGGGCGCCGAAAGCAGGCGAACTGTACAGCAATGCCGCCATGGGGCGCAGCCTGCGTTTGATTGCCGAGACACGCGGACAGGCCTTCTATCGCGGGGAATTGGCAGAGAAGATGGCGGCCTTTGCCGGACGGCATGGTGGCGCGCTGAGCGTGGAAGACCTGGCCTCGCATGAACCATTCTGGTGCGGCACTGTCAGCAAGGACTATCACGGTGTGGAAGCCCACGAGATCCCGCCGAATGGACAGGGGATCGCTGCCTTGATCGCGCTTGGGATTCTGGAGCACACCGCCGTGTGCGACCACGGTGTGGATTCGGTTGCCGGCCTGCATCTGCAGATTGAGGCGATGAAGCTGGCTCTGGCCGAGGTCTACGCCCATGTGGGAGATCCGGAAACGATGGAGATCCCCCCGGAGCAGATGCTGGAGCCGGATTATCTCAAGGCACGGGCGAAGGAGATCGATCCGAAGAGAGCGGGAGACCCGGGGCATGCCATCCCGCGGCCGGGCGGCACGGTCTATATCACCGCGGCGGATGCCAGCGGCTCGATGGTGTCCTTCATCCAGTCGAACTACTCCGGATTCGGGTCCGGTGTCGTGGTGCCCGAGACGGGCATCAGCCTGCAGAACCGCGGCTCCGGCTTCCGGCTTGATGCCAATCACCCCAATTGCGTGGGGCCGCGCAAGCTGCCCTTCCACACCATCATTCCCGGCTTCCTGACGCGCGGTGGAGAGCCACTGACCAGCTATGGCGTGATGGGCGGCCCCATGCAGGCCCAGGGGCATGTCCAGATGGTCCTGCGCATGCTGGATTATGGCCAAACTCCGCAGACCGCCAGCGATGCCCCCCGCTGGCGCGTGACCGGCGGGCGTCGGGTGGCGATGGAGCAGAGCTTCCCGGCCGAAACCCTGGAGGGGCTGAAGACCATGGGACACGAGATCAGCGTGGAGCCACCCGAAGCGGCTTTCGGGTTCGGGGGTGCGCAGCTGATCCACCGCATGGACAATGGCATCTACATCGCCGGCTCCGACCACCGCAAGGATGGCCAGGCCGTCGGTTTCTAGGCGGCACGGCCATATTCCAGGCGGCGAGGCCATAGGCCTGCGTATCGCGTCATGGCTGCAAAGCGATAAAGTTCAACCAGAGGCGATATGGACAAAGCCTTTTCAGTTCCGTAGCTTGCAGTGCGGACAGAGTATTACCGATAAGAAGAAGGAGGCATTATGTCTGTAGCAAGAAACATCTCACTGGGCCTGGCTGCCACGGCACTGGGGACCATGACCCTGGCCGGCAGTGCTGCAGCCCAGGACCGTGACCTGACGGTGGTCGGCTGGGGTGGTTCCTACCAGGACCAGCAGGGAATCGCCTATTTCGAACCCTTTACCGAAGAGACCGGCATTCCCATCCTGGAGGAAAGCTTCAACGGCGGCCTTTCGAACATCATGTCCATGGTCGAGACCGATTCGGTGGTCTGGGACGTGGTGCAGCTTGAGGATCCCGAACTTCAGCGTGCCTGCCAGCAGGGTTATCTCGAGCGCCTGCCCTGGGACGAAATCGGTGGTCGTGATGACTTCATCGACGGCGGATCGAGTGAGTGCGGTGCCGGAACCATCGTCTGGTCGATCGTCAACGCCTACAACACGGAACAGGTCGAAGGCACGCCAAGCGGCTGGGATGACTTCTTCAATGTCGAGGAATTCCCGGGCAAGCGTGGCCTGCGCCGCGGTGCCAAGTTCAATCTCGAACTGGCTCTGATGGCCGATGGTGTCGCGCCTGAAGACGTCTATGAGACCTTGAGCACGGAAGAAGGTGTGGACCGGGCGTTTGCCAAGCTGGATGAACTGAAAGAGCATATCCAGTGGTGGGAAGCCGGTGCGCAGCCGCCGGAGTGGGTGTCTTCGGGTGATGTCGCCATGACCACTGCCTACAACGGCCGCATCGACAAGGCGCAGACCGAGGGCCAGCCGGTGGACATCGCATGGGAAGGCCAGATCTATGCCATTGATTCCTGGGCGATCATCAGCGGTTCGCCCAACAAGGACGAGGCGGTTGAGTTCATCAAGTATGTCAGCGAGCCCGAGAACATGTCTCGCTTGCAGCAGCACATCGCCTATGGGCCGACCAAGGAAGCGGCCTTTGAGTCGGTTCCCGAGGAGATGGCGCCACGCCTGCCGACAGCGCCAAAGAACTTGGAAGGGGCGCTGCTGAACAGCACCGAATTCTGGGTGGACAATCAGGAGCGCCTGGACCGGCGTTTCAACGCCTGGGCCTCTCAGTAAGCAAAAGCCTGTAACCTGCCGGGCGGTCAGGAGACATCCTGACCGCCCGTTTTATCGGAGTCTTCGTCCATGGCGGACTCGACCGCGGATCTCAAGCAAAGGCTTCGCCGGACCGAGCGGCGCCGGCGGCTTGGTTCGCTGGGGCTCTTTGCGCCTTCGGTGATCTTCCTGCTGATCTTCTTTGCCCTGCCCATCGCACTGATGCTCTATCGTGCGGTGCAGAATCCGGAAGTGGCCAACACCTTTCCGGAAACAATGGCGGCCATCCAGCAGTGGGATGGCGAGGGCATGCCCGAAGAGGCCATCGTCGCCCAGTTTGCAACGGAACTGCGGGACGCCCGGGAAGAGCGCCAGCTTTCGGCTCCGGGCCGGCGCCTTGACTACGAGGTTGTCGGCTATCGCGGCCTCTTGCGGGCTACGGCCTTTGGTCTGCCCGATGGAGAACCGGAGGCAAGTTGGACCGACACACTCATAGAGATCGATCCGCGCTGGGAGGAGAGCAAGTACTGGCAGGCCCTCAAGGAGAATGCCAGTCCCTTCACCCTGGATTACGTGCTGACGGCCCTGGATCTGGAATTTGCCGAGGATGGTAGTCTGCAGTGGGTTTCGGATCAGCAGGCCATCTATCTGGATCTGTACGAACGCACACTCTGGATGGCCTTCGTTATCACGTCAGCAGCCCTGTTGCTCGGCTATCCCATAGCCTATCTTATGACCAATTCCTCGCGGATGGTGCAGGGTATTCTGCTGGTCCTGGTTCTGCTGCCCTTCTGGACATCCTTGCTTGTACGCACGGCCTCCTGGATGGTGCTGCTCTCGCGCACGGGGCCGGTCAATACATTGCTGGTCAACCTGGGGCTGACCGATGCGCCCCTTGAACTGCTCTACAACAGGTTTGGCGTCTATGTGGGCATGATCCACATATTGCTGCCTTTCATGATCATGCCGCTTTATGCCGTGATGCGCGGAATCCCGCATTCCCACATGCGGGCGGCGGCTTCGCTGGGTGCTCCGCCCCTGCGCGCCTTCCGCCGGGTCTATCTGCCACAGACCATGCCGGGAATTGCCGCCGGCTGCCTGCTAGTCTTCATCCTGGCCATCGGATTCTACATCACGCCCGCACTTCTGGGTGGCAACGATGACCAGATGATCAGCTATTTCATCGCCTATCACACCAACGAGACCCTCAACTGGGGTCTGGCCGCAGCGCTGGGCGTGATCCTGTTGGTGATGATCTTCGTGCTCTACGCCATTTTCACGCGCCTGACCGGTACAGGCCGCATCCAGATGGGGACGTGAGGAAAGACATGGCTGCACCCTCCTATGCAACCAAGCCCCAGGTCGCCGGCCACTATGGCCTGCGCATCTTCGTGGCCCTGGTCTGTGTCTTCCTGGTCGCACCGATCTTCGCGATCATTCCCCTGTCCTTCAGCTCGGGCACCTTCCTGTCCTATCCCATGCCGGGGTTCTCCCTGCGCTGGTACGAGGAGGTACTGGCGCCGCGGCCCTGGATGTTCACCCTGCGCAACAGCCTGTTTGTCGCGATCGGGGCCACGCTCTTCTCCACGACCCTGGGAACGCTGGCCGCGCTGGCCATGGCGCGCAAGAACCTGCGCAGTCTGCCGGTGATCAATGCCTTCCTGCTTTCGCCGATGATCGTGCCTCTGATCATAACGGCGGTCGGGCTCTACTTCTTCTTTGCCCAGCTGGGACTGACCAACAGCTTCACCGGCCTGATCATTGCGCACACGGCGCTCTGTCTGCCATTCGTGCTGGTCACAGTGGCGGCAACCCTTGAGGGGTTCGATGGAACGCTGGTCCGGGCAGCTCAGAGCTTGGGGGCTCCGCCGCTGACGGTGTTCCGCCGCGTCATCCTGCCCATCATCTCGCCAGGCGTGGCGTCAGGGGCGCTCTTCGCCTTTGCGATTTCCTTCGATGAGGTGGTGGTGGCGGTGTTCCTGGCCGGACCAACCCAGAGAACCTTGCCGAAACAGATGTTCTCGGGCCTGCGCGAGAATATCGATCCCTCGATCCTGGCCATGGCCACCCTTTTGGTGGTGATGGCCACAGGCCTGATGATCGTGGCTGGACTGCTGAAGCGGCGCAGCGAGCGCATGCGCGGGCTGTCCGGATAAGCCCGGGGCCCGCAAGGGTCATTTCATCCTGAAACGGGACGCGCCTGGCTTGGGCAGCCGGCTCAGGCGGAATCCAGCGCCCGACAGGCATCGGCTCGCCAGCCGATGCGAACTTTGTCTCCGACCTTGAGCGCTGCTCGTTCCTCGGTGTTCGGGACCTGGATTACGAACTCCTCGTCACCTCCGAAGGCCACCCCGACCCGGACATGGTCGCCCATGAAGATGGTTTCGCGGATTTCGGCTTCGAAGACATTGTCATAGCCCTCGGCGGCCTCGCCCAGGCGAACCCGTTCCGGGCGTACGGAGAGCGTCGTGCGGCTGCCCGGTCCGTCGGTCCGGATATCCAGTGCCTTGACGCGATTGACGCCGTCATCCAGCTGCACGATGCAATACTCGCCTTCACTGCTTTCCACCTTGCCCTTAAGGCGATTGTTCTTGCCGATGAAGCCGGCGACAAAGGCATTCTCGGGAGCATTGTAGAGGGTGTCCGGACCGGCGAGCTGCTGAATTTCCCCGGCCTCGAAGACGGCCACCCGGTCCGACATGGTCAGAGCCTCGGCCTGGTCGTGGGTGACGTAGACCATGGTGACACCAAGCTGCTCGTGGATATGCTTCAGTTCGATCTGCATTTCCTCGCGCAGGTTCTTGTCCAGGGCCCCCAGAGGCTCGTCCAGCAAGATCAGCTTCGGTTCGAAGACCAGGGCGCGTGCCACGGCGACACGTTGCTGCTGTCCGCCCGATAGTTGGGTCGGTTTGCGATTGCCGAAGCCTTGCAGGCGGACGATTTCGAGCGCCTTTTCCACGCTCTTCTCGGCTTCCTTGCGGGAGACGCCGCGTACATCCAGGGGAAAGCGCAGGTTCTCGGCGACAGACATGTGCGGGAAAAGGGCATAGTTTTGGAAGACCACGCCGATATCGCGCTTGTAGGGAGGAACCCGGGTGATCTCCTTCCCACCGATCTTTATGGTCCCGCCAGTGGGTGTTTCGAATCCCGCCAGCATCATCAGAACCGTGGTCTTGCCGGACCCCGAAGGTCCAAGCAGCGTGAGGAATTCGCCGCACTGGATGTCCAGGTTGAGGCCTTCGATGACCAGGGTCTCGCCGTCATAGGTCTTGGAGACATCCTGAATTTCGACCAGTGTGTCCCTGTCGCTGTGGCTTTCGCTGCTATCCATCTCGGCCGTTGCGGTCTTGTTCATTGTCGTGTCCATGCCCTGTTCTCGGAGTCTGGGTATAGCTGCAGGAGCTTTGCGGTCTCCGCTAGTCCTGTCGATTCTTGTGACAGGGACGCCGGACCGCGTGAAGCGATCCGACGTCCGAGGCGCTAGAGGTACCCAATCTTCGAACTGCGGTCAAATCCGGCGGCAGCCGGGAAACCGAACAACAGAAAGGTTTATCCGCCCTGGTTCTCTGAAGATTTCTGCTGGCGCAGAACCACCTGACCCTCAGGGTCCAGATAGACGTAATGGGCGTCGGGATAGCTGGGCAGTCCGAGACCAAAGGCCCCTTCGCCGCAGCTTTCCTCATCGTCGGCGACCAGCAGGCGCAGCAATCCGTTGTGGAATTCGGGAAGGCGCACGTTGTGGCAGGGGGCCAGGTTCGGCAGCCGCTCCGGCACGAAGGCCACCTGACCCTGCGTGTCGATAAAAGCCAGTACGGACGGCCCGTCCTCCGACAGCTTTGCCTTGACGGGGGCACGTCCACTGTGGAATGCGCCGCCCATCTCGATTTCGGCTTCCTGGCCTGTTTCAGGATCGTGGACCTTTTCAATCGCGAAATCCTCCAGGTCCATGTACAGGGTTGTGAAGGCTTCGATGGAGACCGGAGCCAGCCCCTCGGAAAAAGACCGCGCGGATTCCAGCGTCCATTTACGCGGCAGGACCAGGCGGCCCGTCGGATCTATGAAGCCGGCGCCCCCCCTTTGCGATTCGGCGGGCGCCAGGCCGTCGACGAAATTCCCGGCGTCGGCGAATTCAGCCGGAATGGCGACCTCACCCTGGCTGTCGAGCCAGCCGTAATGCCATTCCAGGTCTTCGCTCCAGGAGAACCAGGCCAGCCCTTCCGAGAAGTTGCCCAGTCCAGCCAGTTCCTCACCGTTCGGAAGGGAGGGGCGATGGAGACCGCCGTCGCGATCAACGAAGAGATACTCGGGTTCGCTGGTGAAGATTTCGGCGGCAGCACAACCTTCCGAGAACAGCTCGAAGGGGGAGGAGGAAATGCGTACGTCCCCAACGGTGGTGTAGGAGGGGTTCTCGTATGTGGTTTCCAGCACATGGTTTCCCGAACGGTCGATGATACCCCAGCGCTGCCCGGTGCCGACAGCCGCCCGGCCTTCCGAGAAGTCGTCGGCCTGCTCCCACTGCGGTTCTATGACCCAGTTTCCGTCCCAGTCGACATAGCCCCACTTGCCATCTCGTGGCATCGGGTAGAGCGGCTCGCCTTCAGCCTCCACCGGCTGACCACAAGGCAGGGGGCCTTCGGTCGAGGCCTTCTGTGCTGCACTGGCCGAGGGTCCTCCCAGGACCTGGTAGAGTTCACCCTGACAACTGCCTTCTGGGCCGCCACCTTCCAGGCAGGCGCGCAACTGGTTCTTGACCTCGGATTCCAGGTCCGCCGCTGAAGGATCGACAAGGAAGCTCAGGGGCTTCTCAGCCAGCTGCGGGTTCGGATTGTGAAGATAGGTGAATTCCAGGCGACAGGAATCGCCTTCGGGCCCCAAGACCTCATAGCGCACGACGGCGCCCGTCCCTTCGCTGGTGGTGTATTCACCCGTTTCGCAGGCGGCCACCTTGCCCAGGTAGTGCTCCTGGGTTGGATGCCAAGTTTGCGGCTCTTCGGTTTCGGCGAATGCTGCTGTGGTGCAGACCAGAAACGGCAAGCACAAGGCCAGGTGTTTCTTGCGCATGGTCTTTGTCCTCTTGTTGTGGATGCGTCGATGCTTTTCGGAACACAAGGCCAGGGGTTCGGCAGGCAGTTCCCAACCAGAACAACTTGCTGGTTGGGAACTGCCTGGCCTAGCCATGCAAGGCTACTGGACGTCGATGATCGCCCGGCTGAGCACCTTCCGGCCCGGTATGTCGAGCAGGCGGAATTCGTACCGCCCAGCTTCTTCGGGCAGGGTGAAGCTGAGTGGTGGGCCATCCGATGCCGATTGCACCTCGATCCAGGTGAAATCGGCCTGGTCGGCCTGAGCCAGCGCAATTCGCTGGTCCCCGCTTTCGGTGTCCGCCGACCAGGAGATTTCGATGGTCTCGCCGGCGGCGGCCGTTTCCGGAACCTCCAGCGATCCGCCAGTGTCCAGAGCAGCCGTTTCATCCACCACTTCCAGCATGTGCCGAGCAAGGGTCCGCTTGCCTTCGTTGAGGATGTAGCGGATTTCGTACATGCCGGTCTCGGCAGGTGCCGGGAGCTTGGCTTCGTCCTTGGACTGAACACGCTCATATTCACCGTAGGAGCCTTCCTCGGCTCCCATGGGGACGACGGTGACGTAATCGCGCGGATGCGGCACCGTTCCCGACCAGCTAACGGTGATTTCGTCGCCGGCCCGAATGGTATCCGGCCCGCTCAGTTCCATCCCGGCCTCGACAATCTCGATTTCGGTCGAGGCGAGTGGCTGCCTTCCCTCGTTCAGGATATAGCGGACTTCATAGAGACCTGTTTCGGCGGGCGCCTGGAGCTTGCCTTCGTTGTCGTCATTGACGCGGACATAGTCCAGGTAGGCGTCATCCTCGGCACCCATGGGGACGATGGTGACGTAATCCCGCGGATGGACGTTGCCCGTCCAGCTGACCGGGAAGCTGGAGCCGACGATCGCGCTTCCCGGAGCACTTACCGTGGCTTCAGGTTCCGTGATCTCGATTTCTGTGGAGGCGAGTGACTGCCGTCCCTCGTTCAGGATATAGCGGACTTCATAGAGGCCGGTCTCTGCTGGTGCCTGCAGCTTTCCCGCGTTGTCGTTGTTGACACGAACATAGTCCATGTAGGCGTCTTCTTCGGCGCCCATGGGGACGATGGTGACATAATCCCGGGGATGTATGTTGCCCGTCCAACTGATCTCGAAGGTAGAACCGGCGGTGGCTTTCTCTGGGGCGCTTACCGTGGCTTCGGGCTCCGTGATCTCGATTTCGACCGAGGCAAGCGGTTTCCTGCCCTCGTTCAGGACATAGCGGACTTCGTAGAGCCCTGTTTCGGCGGGTGCCTGCAGCTTTCCCTCGTTGTCGTCATTGACGCGGACATAGTCCATATATTCGTCGTCCGCGGCGCCCATGGGGACGATGGTGACGTAATCCCGGGGGTGCACATTGCCCGTCCAACTGATCTCGAAGGTGGCGCCGGCAGTGGCATTCTCCGGGGCGGACACCGTGACGTCTGGCTCGGTGATCTCGATCTCGTCGGATGCCAGGGTGCGTCCGCCTTCGTCCAGGACATAGCGGACTTCATAGACGCCAGTCTCGGCGGGCGCCTGAAGTTGTCCCTCACTGTCTTCCTTCACACGGGTGTAGTCAGTGTAGGCACCCTCCTCGGCGCCCATGGGTACGATTGTCACGTAATCCTTGGGATGGACATTTCCTGTCCAGGAGACGGAAAAGGCCTCACCTGTGATGGCCGATTCCGGTGCGCTGACGGTCACTTCGGGGTCGGTGATCTCGATTTCAGCAGATGCAAGTGTGCTATCGTCTTCGTCGCGGATATAGCGAACCTCGAACAACCCCGTTTCACCGGGCGCACGAAGGCTGCCCTCATTCTCCTCCTTGACGCGGAAGTAGTTGGTGTAGCTGCCCTCTTCGGCGCCTGCGGGCACGATTGTGATGTAGTCCTTGGGCTGTTGCGTTTCCGCCTGCCAGCTGACGGGCAGGCTCGCGCCGCTGTCCGCGGTTTCGGGTGCGGTCAACTCGACTTCTGGGGCAGGCTCAGGTTCCGGCTCGGGCTCCGGGGTCTTGGCCACGGTTGCGCCCACCTTGCTCAAGGCCGTGCCGAGTTCAGCCGCATCCCCGGCTGGAAGGAAACGGCCGCCAGTGCGTTCGGCGATGCAGGCCACGGCGTCCTGTTCCTCGTCTTTCAGGTCGAAGCCGACCACATGGGCCGTGAAGCCGACGCCCATGCGCTCCAGGTCATCGGCCAGGGCACAGGGGTCGCGGCGGCAGGTTTCAATACCATCCGTGATCACGACCAGGGTTGCCGGATTGTCGCGATAAGCCAGTGTTTCTGCGGCCTGCTCGATGGAATCGGTCAGCGGAGTCTTACCGCGCGGCGAAATGCCCTGGATCTTCGAAAAGAAGGCCTCGCGCTCATAGGGGCCGGGCTCGATCAGGGTTTCGATGTCCTTGCAATCCGCTTCCCGTCGATGGCCATAAGCCATCAGACCGACATTGGTGCCTTCGGTCCAGTCTCCCATCAGGCTGTCCATGGCCTCTCGGGCAATCTCGATCTTGGCGGTGCCATCGATCTGTCCCCACATGGAATTGGAGCCATCGAACACCACCATGACATCCTCGGCAGCCAAGGCCGGTGCCGCGGCCAGAAACCCTACTGTGGCGGCGAGCAGTGTTTTGCGCATTTGCATACTTCCCCTGTTTTCCTGTTCCTTGCGGACACTGGCGACCTTGCTCCCGCAAAGACGAGGCCCTCGGCACGATAACATGCCTGGGCAAGGTTCATGATGCCCCGTTTGTTTTGAGGGGGAAGCAAAAAAACCCCGGCGAATGGCCGGGGTTTCAGTTGGGATGAGTCCGAGATGGACTCGCTTATGGGGAACTGCCTATATGGCCAAGTACTGGTCACGCAGTTCCTGATTATCCAGGACTTCCTGAGAGCTTCCGTCGAAAACGATCTGGCCATTGTCCATGATGATGGCACGGTCGGCCAGTTTCAGGGCCGCAATGGCATTCTGTTCTACGATGATGGTGGTGATGCCCAGGGCCTTCACGTTCTGAAGGGTCTTTTCGATCTCCTGGACAATGACGGGGGCCAAGCCTTCGTAAGGCTCATCGAGAAGCAGAAGCTTGATATCCCGTGCCAGAGCACGACCGATGGCCAGCATCTGCTGCTCTCCGCCGGACAGGGTTGTCGCTTCCTGTTCCTTGCGTTCGCCCAACCTTGGGAAAAGCTCGTAGATGCGCTCGATGGTCCAGCCGTGAGGTTCCGCGATCTGGGCCAATTCCAGGTTCTGCTCGACCGTGAGGCCGGGCAGGATGCGACGGTCCTCCAGCACCAACTGCAGCCCCAGACGGGCAGCCTGCCAGGATTTCATCTCGTGGAGCGGTTGGTGGTCAAGCCAGATTTCCCCGCCATGCAGTTCCGGATCATCCATGCGGGCCAGGGTGCGTAATGTCGAGGTCTTGCCTGCGCCGTTGCGGCCCAGAAGGGCGACGATCTCGCCTTCGCGAACGTCGATATTGACCCCTTGCACAATATAGCTTTCGCCGTAGTAGGCATGGATGTCCCAGGCTGAGAAAAAGGCTGGAGCGGAGCCCCGCGCCGTGACGGGTTTGCTGGTGGGCACATTTGCCGTGCTCATAGCTGCTCTCCTCCCAGGTAGGCTTCCTTGACCTTGGGGTCGTTGCGGACTTCCTCGGGGGTGCCCTGCGCGATGATGGCCCCCTGAGCCAGCACGCTGATCCGGTCGGCCAGGCTGAACACCACGTGCATGTCGTGTTCGATGATGACCTTGGTCATACCCTGTTCCTTGATGCTTTTCAGCAGGTCGATGGTGCGGTTGGTGTCGTGCCGCGACATGCCGGCCGTGGGTTCGTCAAGCAGCACAAGCTTGGGATGCTGGACCAGGCACATGGCCAGTTCCAGGCGTCGCTTGTCGCCACGTGACATGGACTTGGCCAACTGGTCCTTGTGCTCGATCAACCCCAGGTCTTTCAGCATGTGTTCGGCAGACTCACGAAGTTCCACTTCGTGATAGAGGCTCTTGAGGATGCTCATGTTGAATTGGCCGTCGCGCTTGGCCAGTGCCGGGACCATGGCATTCTGCAGCAGAGTGAGGTCGGGGAAGATCTCCGGTGTCTGGAAGACTCGGGCGACCCCCATTTGGTTGATCTCATAGGGGCGCTTGCCGGTTAGCTCCTGGCCGTTGAATTTCACGTGGCCCCGGCTCGGAGGCAGGCGTCCGACGATCACGTTCAGCAGCGTCGACTTTCCGGCGCCGTTGGGGCCGATGATGGCATTCACCGTGCCTTCCTCAATCTGAAGATTGATATCGCTGAGTGCGCGGAGGCCGCCGAAGTTCTTGTCGACATCGGATACATCCAGAACGACTTTACTCATGGGTCAGGCCTCCTCTGCCGAAGTTTGCTTTGACTTCGACTGGTGATCGCGTCTCTGCCGCCCATGGCGGATCAGTCGCCAGATGCGTTGCAGTCCTTCCATCATGCCACCGGGCAGGAAGATCACGATCAGCATGAAGACCAGCCCCAGGGTCAGGTGCCAGCCATCGCCCACGAAAAGGCCCAGGAAGGTGGCCACACCCTCGGCCATCCAGTCGGGCAGGAAAGAGAAGGTGTTCGTCAGCATATTCTCGTTGAAGGCCGAGAAGATATTCTCGAAGTACTTGATGATGCCCGCGCCGAGCAGGGGACCGATCAGGGTGCCTGCACCGCCGAGGATGGTCATCAGGACCACCTCGCCGGAGGCCGTCCACTGCATGCGTTCGGCTCCGGCCAGGGGGTCGGTGACCGCCATCAACGAGCCGGCCAGTCCGGCATACATTCCCGAGATCACGAAGGTCGTCATCAGGAAGGGACGTGTGTTGTATCCGGTGTAGCTCATCCGGGTCTGGTTGGACTTGATGGCCCGCAGCTTCAGTCCGAAGGACGAGCGGAAGATCCTGAGCGCGATGAAGAAGACGATGATCATCACGGCCGCGCAGATGTAGAAACCGTAGAAGCCGGCCGAGGTGATTCCGAACAGGTTGGGAAACGGCAGGGAACTGGTGGCCTCGATCCCGAACATGCGATCGAGGATGCGCGGATCCTGCTGGCTGAGCTGCAAGCCGGTTTCACCGTTCGTTATCGGAGTCAGCACGGAATAGGCCAGGTTATAGGCCATTTGGGCGAAGGCCAGCGTCAGGATGGCGAAATAGATGCCGGCCCGGCGCAGGCAGACGTAGCCGACCACCACCGCAAAGAGTCCGGACATCAGCGTGCCGAAGATGATGGCCGGGATCACGTTCATGGACAGCAGCTTGAACGACCAGACGGCGGCATAGGAGCCGATACCAAGGAAGGCGGCGTGCCCGAAGGACAGGTAGCCTGTCAGACCAAACAGCAGATTGTAGCCGATGGCCAGGATGCCGAAGATCATGAACTTCTGTAACAGTCCCGGATAGGCGGCCCCGAAGGGTTGTAGCCAGAGCGGCATGGTCAGGATGACGGCCGAGAAGACCAGCATGTAGATCAGGTCCTGTCGGGGAGAGGCCAAGTTTGCATTTATCATTGTTCAGCTCTCCATCACGCCACGCCGTCCCAACAGGCCACGCGGACGGGTCAGAAGGATCACGACGGCAACAAGGTAGATGATGATCTGGTCGATGCCCGGAAAGATATCCTTCACCGCGGTCATCGAGGCGAAGGAATGCAGCAGCCCCAGCAGGAAGCCGGCTGCCACGGCCCCGGGCAGGGAGCCCATGCCGCCGACCACGACAACCACGAAGGAAATCACCAGGAACTCCATGCCCATGTGATAGTCCGGGGGCAGGATGGGTGTGTACATCACACCGGCAAGACCGGCGACAATGGCGGCGATGCCGAAGACGATCGTGAAACGCTTCTCGATGTTTATGCCTAGCAGTTCCACGGTTTCGCGGTCGGCCATGCCGGCGCGGACCACCATGCCGTAGGTGGTGAAGTGCAGGAAGGAAAAGACCAGGCCGATGACGATCAGTGAAAAGAGCAGGTAGATCAGGCGCCACCAGGGATAGGATATGGTTTCGCCGATCCCGAAGATCATGCTCAGGTCCGCCGATCCGGAAATGACGTCCGGTGTCGACTGCGGAATCGGGTTGGCCCCGAACATGAGCTTGAGAATCTCTTGCAGAACAATAGCCAGGCCGAAGGTGACCAGAATCTGTTCGGCGTGAGAGCGCCGGTAGAAGTGGCGAATCAGGCCACGCTCCATGACCACGCCGATCAGCAACATTACGGGAATCGCGATCAATATGGACAGCGGAACCGACCAGTTGATGATCTGGCTGCCCACATCACCGAACCAGAGCTCTAGGTAGGGCGTTTCCTTGTAGGCATCGAACATCGTTACGGACTCGTCCTTCACCCTGACCGAAAGGCTCAGGAGTTTGTTGAGAGTCACCGCAACGAAGGCGCCTAGCATGAAAAGGGCGCCGTGGGCAAAATTCACCACGCCGAGCGTGCCGAACACGAGGGTTAGGCCAAGTGCTATCAGGGCATAGGCCCCGCCCTTGTCCAGACCGTTCAGGATCTGAAGGAGTATCGCGTCCATGGGTCAACCGCGCTAATGGAACAGACTGTTGGGTTGGAAAGCGCGTGCGGGGAGTGCCAGAAGCACTCCCCGCACGCTGCCGAGTGCGTTACTCGCCCGGCTTGTAGGGGCCGAGCTCGCCGCCCCACTTGTCGGCGGGGTACTCGACCTGCGAACGCGGAACCTGCTGAACGACCTCGAGGATGTCGAACTCGCTCTCGGGGTTCGCCTTACCACGCACCACCAGGACATCCTTGAAGCACTGATGGTCCTCGGCGCGATACAGCGTGGGTCCATTGCCCATGCCGTCGAACTCGAAGCCTTCCAGCGAGCGGATGACCTCCCACGGTGCGAATGTGCCGGCCATCTCACAGGCATTGGCATAGAGCAGCGCCTGCACGTAGCAGGTGTGCGCCGCCTGGGACGGCGGGAAGCCGTACTCCTGGCCGAAGGACTTGACGAAGGCCTGGGAGCCTTCGTCCTGCAGCGACCAGTGCCAGTTGGAGGTGCCCAAAATGCCCTTGGCCGCATCACCGGCACCCTGTGCCATCAGGCGGGAATAGAGCGGCACCACGATGGCGAAGTCCTTGCCGTTGGCCACGCGCTCCTTCATGCCGAACTGCACCGCCTGGGTCAGGGAGTTCACCATGTCGTTGCCGTAGTGATTCAGGATCAGCACGTCGGCATCGGAGTCCTGGACCGGCGTCAGGTACTGCGAGAAGTCGCCGGCACCCACCGGGGTCTTGACCGTCTCCACGGTCTCCCAACCGATGTTCTCGGTGGCGTCCCGGATCGACTCCTCCTGGGTCCAGCCCCAGGTGTAGTCGGCCGTCAGGTGGTAGGCCTTGCGGTCGTTGCCGTACTCGTCCTCAAGGATCGGCGCCAGGGCCTGACCGGACATGTAGGCATTGAAGAAGTGGCGGAAGCCGTAGCGACGCTTGTCCTTGCCCGTGGTGTCGTTGGAGTGGGTCAGGCCGGCCATGAAGATGACGCCCATCTCCTGACAGAGGCTCTGCACGGCAATGGCCACACCGGAGGAGGAGCCTCCGGTCACCATGGCCACGTTGTCGCGTTCGATCATGCGGCGGGCCGAGGAACGTGCGGCGTCGGACTTGGTCTGGGTGTCACCGGTCACGTACTCGACCTTCTTGCCCAGGATGCCGTTTCCGGTGAGTTCGCTGGGCTGCATGGTGTTGAGCATGCCGCCATCACCTTCGCCGTTCAGGTGCTTTACGGCCAGCTCGTAGGCGCGCAGCTCGTCGGCGCCCTCGTCGGAATAGGGACCGGTCTGCGGTACGTTGAAGCCGAGAACGACGCTGCTGTTGTTACCGGGATCGCCCGGAAATTCCTGGGCGTGAGCGTTGCGAATAAAGTGCAGGGGCGCTACGCCGCCGAACATCAGGGCGCCTGTGGTGGCGGCCGTGCCTGCGAGGACGGAGCGCCTCGATACCTTCATGGAATCCTTGGATTTCGACATCTGTATTTCCTCCCTCATCCTGTCACGGATGCTGTTTATTGGAGTGCGCGGCCGGCTGTTGTGCGCGGAAGTTTATTACCCGGCCAAACGCCAGCATGAAATTTTCCTGTTAACAAATCAATAAAGTTTTGATTATAAAAACTTTTTCTGTAAAAATAATTTCGAGAAGAATGAAAAGTTGTAAATTTTGTGAAAGAGAAGGCCTGCTATGTCCCGCCAGATACCCATCGGCCATCGCCTGCGGCGCCATCGCAAGGACCATGGCCTGACCCAGATGGCCCTGGCTGAAGCCGTTGGCATCTCCCCATCCTACCTGAACCTGATCGAGCACAATCGACGTGCCATCGGGGGCAGTCTGCTTGTGCGGCTGGCCGAGGCCTTGGAGCTGGAACCGGGAAGCCTGTCGGGCTCGGAAGAAGGGCGTCTTGTGTCGGACCTGGGCGAGATGACGGCCGATCCGGTCTTCGAGGAGGCGCCCCTGGACACGAAGGAGTTCTCGTCCGCCGTGGCCAATACGCCGGCCATGGTGAAGGCGCTGATGACGCTTTACCGCGCCTATCGCAGTTCGCTGGACGAGGTCGACATCCTGTCAGAGCGTCTCAGCCACGACCCTTTCCTGGCCGATGCCAGCCATTCCGTTCTGACCCGGATCACGGCCATCCGGACAGTGGCTGAAATCTTTCACAGCTATGACGACTTGCCGTCCGAGAAGCGGGCTCACTTCAACCAGACCCTGATACGGGAATCCGAACGCCTGGCCGAGTCGGCCACGGAGATCTTCAACTTCCTGGAGCGCGGTGCCGCCGGACGGCGGGCGGTCAATCCGGCCGAGGAAGTGGATGATCTGCTTTACGATCACGACAACTACTTTCCGGAGCTGGAAACGCGTGCAGGCGAGCTTCAGCATTCCGTGGATCCGGAGGGCGGTGTGTTCCTGACGGATCTGATCCTGCATCTGGAAGCACGGCATGACGTGCGTGTCGAACGTCTGTCGTCCGGCAACCTGCCCGCGCGGGGCTATCGCTGGGATCCGCAGGAGCGTGTGCTGCAGTTGTCGCGTGCCCTGCCCATCACCTCGTCGCGCTTCCTGGCGGCGCGCCTGATCTGTCGCCTGGAGGCCGGAGAGGAGATCGAGGCGCTCGTGCGCAGTGCACGCCTGACCACCGATATGGCGCGTGAGCGCGCGCGCGAGGCCCTGGTGTCCTATGCCGCGGCAGCCCTGCTGTTTCCCTATGATGCCTTCCGCGAAGCCGCCCTGGAGTTGCGCCATGACATCGAGATGCTGCAGCAACGCTTTGCAGCCAGTTGGGAACAGGTCTGCCACCGCCTGACCACCTTGCGTCATCCCGGCCGTGAGGGTGTGCCTTTCCACTTCCTGCGCACTGACATTGCCGGCAACATCTCGAAACGTTTCTCGGCCTCGGGCCTGCAGTTACCGCGCTACAGCGGGGCGTGCCCGCGCTGGGCTGTGCACGAGGCCTACCTGACTCCGGACCGGCTGGTGACGCAGTATGTGCGCCTGCCGGACAACACGACCTATCTTTTCGTCGCCCGCGCCGTGCGTCGCGGCGGTGGCGGCTATTGGGCCCCGCAGGCCGTGCATTCGGTGATGATCGGCTGCGATACTGCATTTGCCAAGGATATCGTTTACGCTGACGGACTGCCGTTGGACAATCCCGAGGCGGCCGTGCCCGTGGGAGTGGGCTGCCGTCAGTGTCCGCGCGAGGATTGCCTGCAGCGCGCCTACGACCAGGCTGAACCGGGCCTGGAGGTTGGCGCGACCTGAAATCGGCTATTATAACCTAGGCGCGAACGCGCTAGACTAGGGCACAGAACAAGAATGCGGCCAAAAAAGGCCGGCACCAGCAAGGGGGGCAACTTGGCCCGAAAATCCACGGTCCTGATTGCAGAGGACGAGCATACGATCGCGGAGTCCCTGAGCTTCCTGATGGAGAAACAGGGTTTCTCGGTCGGCGTCGCCAAGGACGGCGCGTGTGCCATCGAAATGGCGATTCGGGATGTGCCGGATATCCTGCTTCTGGATATCATGATGCCGGGTTGCGACGGCTTCGAGGTGGTTCGCACCCTGCGCGGCGATGCAAGGACACGCGAGATTCCCATTATCATGCTGACCGCGCGTATCCGCGAGGTGGACCGCCGCAAAGGAATCGAACTGGGTGTGGACGATTTCGTCACCAAACCCTTTTCCACCACGGACGTGGTGGCCCGGGTGAAGGCCCTGCTGTCACCGGAAGCCGACTGAGCGTTGGAAGCATTGAGCGGCCAGAAAGGTATGTTGTAGGCGCCGCATGGCGGACTCTGTCGCAACGGAGGGGACGTTGCCCTCACCTCCGGCGCCTCAGAGTAGGCGGAAAACGCCACTCCGGTTCCCGAAGCAACCTTTGGAGCGCGAAGCCGCCAACCGCCATGCAGCGGGTTCACGCTAGGAGAAGATGCAGGGGCCCGCATTGATCTGTGTAAAGGCCGCAACCGAAAATATGACTGAAAAACCCGATCAGAGTTCCGTTGTCAGACTGTAGTCCCCGCGATAGGACATGCGCACGAAGGTGACGGGCTGGGTGCCCAGCCAGGTGGTGCGCTCGACAATGAACAGCGCGCTGCCTTCAGGCGCTTCCAACAGCTCGGCTTCACGCGGCCCAGCATTGGCGGCAGAAAAGTGTATGCGTCCGTGGGAATAGGGCACTTCCTGCACCAGCCATTCGTTGGCGCTGAGACGGTCCAGGGGGGCGTCCAGTATGCCCGATGCCGCGGGGACATGAATCCAGCGGTCCTCCAGCTGGAAGGGTCGCTGGTCGGCCAGGTGCAGGCTGCAGACATGCAGCATGTCGGCCTCGGCCGGCAGATCCAGGCGTGCCCGAACGGAAGCGCTGGGGGCCACGCGCTGGCGCTCCAGCAGGCTATAGCCGTAAACGGCGCTGCGGCTTTCGACCTCGTGGCGGGTGATGGGGATATCCAGGACGGCCTTGCGCACCGGATTGAGCGCTACCCGCGTGCCGGCCCGGCGCTTGCGCTCCAGGATGCCCGTATCTGCCAGTTCGCGCAGGGCACGGTTCACCGTGGCCCGGGCGCAGCCAAAGGTTTCGGCCAGCTCTGTCTCGCCGGGAATCAGGGTGCCGGGCGGCCATTTGCGGTCCTGGATCCGCTTCATGATCTCGGCCTGCACGGCCTGGTATGAATTGATCTGTGCCTCGCTCACAGAGAGTTCCTCAAGCGGCCCAGGACCTTGCGGTAACGAGCCTCGATGACGTCGCGATTGCGGTGGCGGCCGCCCTCGACCATGTGGCGGCCGGCCGACCAGACGTCCTTCACGATGGGCGAGTTGGCGGCGAAGATCCAGGCGTCCAGCATCTCGTCGCCACGCGCGCCGGCCAGGGGCAGGCTGTTGCCGTCCAGGGACAGGATATCGGCCAGCTTACCGACCTTCAGTGCGCCGCTGTCGCGCCCCAGGGCTTGGGCGCCGCCGGCCAGCATACCGTCATAGAGGAAGCGCCCTGCCGAACGCTGGTCGTCGGCCAGGACCACACGGCCCTGCTGTTTCAGGCGCTGACTGTACTCCAGGGTCCGCAGTTCCTCGGGTAGGGTGATGCAGACGTTGGAATCCGTGCCGATGCCGAAGCGTCCGTCCTGCTCGATGAAGGCCGGGCCTTCGAAGATGCCGTCGCCCAGGTTGCTTTCGGTGATAGGGCAGAGCCCGGCGACAGCCCTGGTGTGGGCCAGCCGCTGCGTTTCCTGCGTGCTCATGTGCGTGGCATGAACCAGGCACCAGCGTTCGTCCACCTGGCAGTTGTCCAGCAGCCAGTCGATGGGCCGGGCGCCATAGGCCTGCTTCACCGCAGTAACCTCGGCCATCTGCTCGGCGATGTGGATGTGCAGAGGGCCCTGCGTCCGCAGGGCCACGGCTTCGGAAAGGTTTTCCGGCGCCACGGCACGCAGCGAGTGCAGGGCCAGGCCCAGGCGCGCGTCGTCCGGCAGGGATGCAAGGCTCGCTTCGGCGTCTTCGAGCAGCCGGGCATGGCGCGTCAGATCGTTGCCAAAGCGCTTCTGGCCCCCCTGGAGAGGCTGGTTGTCCAGTCCGCCGCGGCTGTAGAGCACCGGCAGATGGGTCAGGCCAAGGCCGCTTTCCTGGGCGGCCGCCTGGATGCGGTGACTGGTTTCGCCAAGCTTCGCATAGGGCTGGCCATCGGGCTGATGGTGCAGGTAGTGGAACTCGGCAACGGCGCCGTAGCCGGCCTCGAGCATCTCCATGAAGGCCAGGGCGGCAATCGCCTCTAGGTCGTCTGGCGTCAGCTTTTCCAGGAAGGCGTACATGAGCTGGCGCCAGGTCCAGAAGGAATCCTGGCCACCGGGACCGCGCTGCTCGGTCAGGCCGGCCAGCGCACGCTGGAAGGAATGGCTGTGCAGGTTGCCAGGCGCGGGCAGCAGGCAGTCCGTGACGGGGTCGGGCAGGTTACAGCCGCTGCGTACCGCGGCGATCCGTCCGTCCGTTCCGATGTCGATTTCCACTGCCTCGCGCCAGCCATCGGGCAGGAGAGCCTGGCGCGCCTGGATCGTTTGCATGACAGCTCCCGAACTTGATGTTGACAAATATGTGCAGACATATTCAAATTATGTCAAGTTTATTGAAGGGAGGCTGCCTTGGCCGATTGCGTGCTCACCGGGGGACGACTTGCCACCATGACGAAGGGGGGCGCTTCCTATGGGCTGATCGAGAACGGCGCCCTGGCCCTGCAGGCTGGCCGCATCGCCTGGGTGGGGCCTGCCGATGAACTTCCCTCAGACTACAGCGCGCTGCCACAGCAGGATCTGGAAGGCCGTCTGGTCACGCCAGGCCTGATCGATTGCCATACTCATCTGGTCTATGGCGGTGACAGGGCACGCGAGTTCGAATTGCGCCTTGAGGGCGCGTCCTATGAAGAAGTGGCCAAGGCCGGCGGCGGCATCCTCTCCACCATGCAGGCGACACGCGAGGCCAGCGAGGACGATCTGGTCGCTTCCGCCCTGCCGCGACTGGACGCCCTTATGGACGAGGGGGTCACTACGGTCGAAATCAAGTCCGGGTATGGGCTGAACATCGAAGACGAGAAGAAGATGCTCTCGGCGGCCCGCCGCCTGGGCAAGGAACGCGCTATCCGGGTGGAGACGACCTACCTGGGCGCCCACGCCTTGCCGCCCGAATACAAGGGCGAGAGCGATGCCTATATCGACGAGGTGGTGCTGCCTGGCCTGGAAAGCACCGCCGCTGACGGCCTGGTCGATGCCGTGGACGGCTTCTGCGAGAACATCGCCTTTTCCACCGAACAGATCGAACGTGTCTTCCGGAAGGCCCGGGACCTGGACCTCCCGCTGAAGCTGCATGCCGAGCAGCTGTCCAATCAGGGTGGCACGGAACTGGCCGCACACTATGGCGCGCTGTCGGCCGATCATCTGGAATACCTGGATGCCGCCGGCGTAGAAGCCATGGCCCAGGCCGGCACGGTGGCCGTGCTGCTTCCGGGCGCCTTCTACACCCTGCGCGAAACCCAGCTGCCGCCCCTGGCCCTGCTGCGTCAGGCCGGTGTGCCCCTGGCGCTGGCGACCGACTGCAACCCCGGTTCCTCGCCGCTGTTTTCGCCGCTGCTGGTGATGAACATGGCCTGCACGCTGTTCCGCATGACACCCGAAGAGGCGCTGGCCGGCTTGACGCGCGAAGGCGCTCGGGCCCTGGGGTTATCCGACGAGGTGGGCACACTGCAGGCAGGCAAGCGCGCGGACCTGGCCATATGGGATGTGGAGGAGCCGGCCTCGCTGGCCTATCGCATCGGCTTCAACCCGCTCCACCGGCGCATCAGCGGAGGCGAAGGATGACCCTTACGCTCACTCCCGGGACCGTCACGCTGGCGGATCTGCAATCCATCCTGTTCGAGGCGCGCGCGGTCCAGCTCGACCCGCAGGCCCGCACCGCTGTGGAGGCCAGTGCGGCCCGGATCTCGGCTGCGGTCGAAGACGGCGCGCCGGTTTATGGCGTCAACACCGGCTTCGGCAAACTGGCCAGCGTCGGCATCTCGAAAGAGGACACGGCCAACCTGCAGCGCAACCTGATCCGCTCCCACTGTGCGGGTGTGGGCGAACCGCTGGATGCGGATATCGTGCGTCTGGTGATGGCCCTGAAGCTGATTTCCCTGGGGCGTGGCGCCTCGGGTGTGCGCTGGGCGGTGATCGATCAGCTGCAGCAGATGCTGGCCGCGGACATCCTGCCGGTGATTCCCTCGCAAGGCTCGGTGGGGGCCTCGGGCGACCTGGCACCGCTGGCGCATATGGCGGCCGCGATGATGGGCGAGGGCGAAAGCCTCCATCGGGGCTCGCGCATGCCGTCGGCCGAGGCGCTGTCGAAAGCCGGACTTGTGCCGCTGGTCCTGGGCGCCAAGGAGGGCCTGGCGCTTATCAACGGGACGCAGGTCTCGACGGCTCTGGCGCTAGCGGGCCTGTTCCGGACCTGGCGTGCGGCCCTGTCCTCACTGGTGACCGGCGCGTTGTCCACCGATGCGGCCATGGGCTCCAGTGCCCCCTTCCGGGTGGAGATTCACGAGCTGCGCGGTCAGCCTGGGCAGATTGATGCCGGTGCGTCGCTGCGCCACCTGCTGGAAGGCTCGGAGATTCGCGAGAGCCACCGTGAGGGCGACGAGCGGGTGCAGGATCCCTATTGCCTGCGCTGCCAACCTCAGGTAGCGGGCGCGGCCCTGGACCTGCTGCGCCAAGCCGGCCGGACTCTGGTGATCGAATCCAATGCCGTCACCGACAATCCGCTGGTGCTCGAGGATGGCTCCATCGTCTCCGGCGGCAACTTCCACGCCGAGCCCGTGGCCTTTGCCGCCGATCAGATCGCGCTGGCCGTGGCCGAACTGGGCTCCATCGCGCAGCGGCGTATCTCGCTGCTGGTCGACCCGGCCCTGAGCTTCGGCCTGCCGGCCTTCCTGTCGCCCAAGCCGGGCCTGAATTCCGGGCTGATGATTGCCGAGGTGACCTCGGCGGCCCTGATGAGTGAGAACCGGCAGCGGGCCCATCCCGCTTCGGTGGACTCGACCCCGACCTCGGCCAACCAGGAGGATCATGTCTCCATGGCCTGTCATGGCGCCTATCGCCTGTTGGCCATGAGCGCCAACCTGGAACGCATCATCGGGATCGAGGCGCTGGCCGGAGCACAGGGTGTGGAGTTCCGCGCCCCTCTGCAGACCAGCCCCCGCCTGCGTGACGGGCTGTCCCTCATTCGCCGCGTGGTGCCCAGCCTGAGCGAGGATCGCTACCTGAGCGACGAGCTGGAGTTGGCGGCACGCCTTGTGGCCGACGGTGCCCTGCTGGGCGCGCTGGACGGCCAGGTTCCGCCCCTGGAGATGACGCCATGACCCCCGTCAAGGTGACACGCGGGTCTAGTCCCGTTCTGCTGACTTTCCCGCACAGCGGCACCGAGGTGCCCGCGGAGATCTTCGCCCGCCTGAACGAACGTGGGCAGCAACTGACCGACACCGACTGGCATGTGGACCGGCTCTATTCCGGCCTGTTGCCCAATGCCACGAAGGTCATGGCGCGTTTCCACCGCTATGTGATCGACGCCAACCGTCCGCCCTCGGGGGAATCGCTCTATCCCGGCCAGGCAACCACCGGTCTGGTGCCCGACACCGATTTCGACGGCAATCCCATTTGGCGCGAGGGCGAAGCGCCCGGCGACGTCGATATGACGGAACGGCGCGATGCCTTCCACAAGCCCTACCATGACGCCATCGCAGGTGAGCTTGAGCGCCTGCGTGCAGAGCACGGCTTTGCCGTCCTCTATGATTGTCACTCGATCCGTGCATGGGTGCCGCGCCTGTTCGAGGGGCGGCTGCCCGATTTCAATATCGGTACCAACCAGGGGGCATCCTGTGCCCCGATTCTGGAACAACGTGTCGCCGAGGTTTGTGCTGCGGCCGAGGCTGACGGCTACAGCCACATCCTGAACGGCCGTTTTCGCGGCGGCTGGACCACGCGCCACTACGGTCGGCCCCGGGAGGGGCTACATGCCATCCAGATGGAACTGGCGCAGGTGGCCTACCTGCTGGCGGAAGAACCGCCCTTCGCCTACGACGTGGACAAGGCTGAAGATCTGCGCCGGCACCTGGGCCGGGTGCTGCAGGTCATCGAGACAACGGCGCTTGAGGGCGCCCTGACAACAAGCGAGGCAGAGAATGAATAATCCGCGACACAATCAACGCGACGTGAAAAGTCCGCGCGGGACCGAACTGACCTGCCAGTCCTGGACCACGGAAGCGGCCTTTCGCATGCTGCACAACAACCTGGATGCCGAGGTGGCCGAGAACCCGCACGAACTGGTGGTCTATGGCGGTATCGGGCGGGCGGCGCGCACCTGGCAGGACTTCGACCTGATCGCCGCGACGCTGCAGCGCCTGCGCGAGGACCAGACCCTGCTGGTGCAATCGGGCAAGCCGGTGGGCGTCTTCCCGACGCACAAGGATGCGCCGCGTGTTCTTATTGCCAACTCCAACATCGTGCCGCACTGGGCCAACTGGGACCATTTCTCCGAGCTCGATCGCAAGGGCCTGATGATGTACGGCCAGATGACGGCCGGGTCCTGGATCTACATCGGCTCCCAGGGCATCGTGCAGGGCACCTTCGAGACCTTCGCCGAGGCCGGGCGCCAGCATTACGACGGCGACCTGAAGGGACGCTGGATCCTGACCGCCGGACTGGGTGGCATGGGCGGCGCACAGCCGCTGGCCGCCGTGATGGCGGGCGCCTGCTGCCTGGCAGTGGAGTGCAATCCCGACAGCATCGATTTCCGCCAGCGCACCCGCTACCTGGATGAGAAGACGGACTCATTGGACGAGGCGCTGGAGATGATCCGCCGCTGGACCGAAGCGGGCGAGGCCAAGTCGGTCGGCCTGCTGGGCAATGCCGCCGACATCTTTCCGGAACTGGTGCGCCGGGGCGTGCATCCCGACATGGTGACCGACCAGACCTCGGCGCACGATCCCGTCAACGGCTACCTGCCCAAGGGCTGGAGCATGGGGGAATGGCGCGAGAAGCGCGAGCGTGATCCCAAGGCGGTCGAGAAGGCGGCCCGCGCCTCGATGAAGGAGCATGTCGCGGCCATGGTGGACTTCTGGAACGCCGGCGTGCCGACCCTGGACTACGGCAACAACATCCGCCAGGTGGCCAAGGACGAGGGACTGGAGAACGCCTTCGCCTTTCCCGGCTTCGTGCCGGCCTATATCCGCCCGCTGTTCTGCCGCGGTATCGGCCCCTTCCGCTGGGCGGCCCTGTCGGGCAATCCGGAAGACATCTATCGCACCGACGCGAAGGTGAAGGAGCTGACACCGGGCAACGACAAGCTGCACCAGTGGCTGGACATGGCGCGCGAGCGCATCTCTTTCCAGGGTCTGCCGGCGCGCATCTGTTGGGTCGGGCTGGGCGATCGCCATCGCCTGGGACTGGCCTTCAACGAGATGGTGGCGAACGGCGAGCTGGAAGGCCCGGTGGTCATCGGGCGTGACCACCTGGACTCGGGCTCGGTCGCCAGCCCGAACCGCGAGACGGAATCCATGAAGGACGGCTCGGACGCTGTTTCCGACTGGCCGCTGTTGAATGCCCTGCTGAACACCGCCTCCGGCGCCACCTGGGTGTCCCTGCACCACGGGGGTGGTGTCGGGATGGGCTTTTCCCAGCATGCGGGCATGGTTATCGTGGCGGATGGAACCGAGGACGCCGCACGGCGTCTGGAGCGCGTGCTGTGGAACGATCCGGCAACAGGCGTCATGCGCCACGCCGATGCGGGATACGAGATCGCGCAGGACTGTGCGCGTGAAATGGGACTGGACCTTCCCGCCATCCTGCCGCAAGGAGAAGAGAAGCAGTAGGACGGGGAATCGAGACAAAACGGGTCCAGAGGGAATGCCCACCGAGCACTTCACGTCATCAAACCAAAGGGAGAACCAGAAATGAAAAGACGTCAATTCCTGGCCACCGCCGCCGGCGGTGTCGCAGCCACCAGCACCTTCGCTGCACCGGCCATTGCCCAGAACGACGTGCGCAAGTGGCGCATGGTCACCGCCTGGCCGAAGAACCTGCCGGGCCCGGGCGTAGCCGCTCAGATGCTGGCCGACCGCATCACCGCGCTGTCCGGCGGGCGCATCGAGGTCGAGCTCTATGCCGCCGGCGAGATCGTGCCCGGCAACGGCGTGTTCGATGCCGTGGGCGAGGGCACGGCCGACCTCTATCATGCCGTGCCGTCCTACTGGGGCTCCAAGTCCAAGGGTATCCTGCTGTTCGGTTCCCAGCCCTTTGGCCTGCGTGCCGACGAGCAGCTCGGTTGGCTGCATTACGGTGGCGGCCAGGAGCTCTATGACGAGGTCTATGCCCAGTTCGACCTGAAGCCCTTCCTTTGCGGCAACTCCGGCCCGCAGTGGGCCGGCTGGTTCCGCGAGGAAATCAACAGCGTGGACGACCTGCGTGGCTTGCGCTTCCGCACCACCGGACTTGCTTCCGAGATGGCTTCCAAGCTCGGCATGTCACCTCAGGCCATGGGCGGTGGCGACATGTTCCAGGCCCTGGAATCGGGTGCCATCGATGCCGGCGAGTTCATCGGCCCTTGGACCGACAGTGCGCTGGGCTTCCACCAGATTGCCCAGAACTACTACTGGCCGGGCGTTGGCGAACCCTCCTCGGCCGAGGAGTGCGCGGTGAACCTGCAGGTCTACAATGACCTGCCGGAAGACTTGCAGAAGGCGGTCACCTACGCCTGCCAGAGCCTCTACAACCCGGTCTGGACGGAATACTCCACCCGCCACGCCGAGGCCCTGCGCCAGCTCGTCAACGAGCATGACGTCAAGGTCCGCAAGCTGCCGGACGAGGTCATGGTCGAGATGGGCAATGCGGCCGGCGAGGTTATGGCCGAAATGCGCGAGGACAGCGACGAGCTGACGCGTCGCATCACGGAAAGCTTCCTTTCCTATCGTGACCTGATCAGCGAGTACATGGTCTATGCCGATGGCGGACAGCTGAACGCCCGAGCACTGGACTATCAGTACTGATGCAGCTGACAGGGTGAACTTGAGCGGCGGCGCTTCGGCGCCGCCGCTGTTTCCAGGGGGCAATGATCAGATGAACGCAGTGATGGCAGTCTGCGACGGGATCAACCGGGGGATCGGTTCTCTGGTGCGCTGGCTGGCGCTGTTCATGGTGCTGCTGCAGTTCTTCATCGTGGTGCTGCGCTATGTCTTCGGTGTCAGTTTCATCTTCCTGGATGAAAGCGTCCTCTATCTGCATGCCTCTCTCTTCATGCTGGGCGCGGGCTACACTTTGCTGGTGGACCGTCATGTCCGCGTCGACATCTTCTATTCCAATGCGTCAGCACGCGGACGCGCGCTGATCGACCTGATCGGCCACATCTGCCTGCTGTTCCCCGCCATGCTGGTTCTTCTGGCCTTTTCCTGGCCGTCCGTCACGCGCTCCTGGGCCACGCTTGAGGGGCCGATCTCGGTGGGCGGCATTCCGGCCTCGTTCCTGCTGAAATCCCTGATCCCTGCGTTCTGTGTCCTGTTGATGATTCAGGGAGTCGCTTGCGTGCTGCGTGACGGGTTGCGTTTGCGTGCGCTGCCGGTAAAAGAGCCGAGGGCGCTTTCGTGAACCTACCTCTCGATATCCTGATGTTCGCGGCGATGATCGGCGCGATCCTGCTGGGCTATCCAGTGGCCCTGACCATTGCCGGCATTGCCGTGATTTTCGCCGGGGTCGGTGTTGCCACAGGCACCTTTGACAGCGGCTTGCTGGGCGCGCTGGGCCAGCGCGTCTTCGGCGTGCTGACCAATACCACGCTGATCGCCATTCCCCTGTTCGTCTTCATGGGCGTTGTGCTGGAAAAAAGCCGCATTGCCGAGGACCTGCTGGAGAAGATGGGCCGCCTGTTCGGGCCCCTGCGCGGGGGACTGGGAGTCTCCGTCGTGATCGTCGGCGCCCTGCTGGCGGCCTCGACCGGAATCGTCGGCGCCACGGTGGTGGCCATGGGCCTGATCGCGCTGCCCACCATGCTGCGCAACGGCTATGATCCCAAGCTAGCCTCGGGCATCATCTGCACGGCCGGGACACTGGGACAGATCATACCACCCTCGACGCTGCTGATCATCCTGGCCGACGTGATGTCGAACGCCTACCAGCAGGCCCAGTATGCCGAGGGCAAGTTTTCCGTCAGTACCCTTTCGGTGGGACAGATCTTTGCCGCCGCCCTGGTGCCCGGCCTGCTGATGGTTGGCCTCTACATCGTCTATCTTCTGGTACGGGCCTGGTTGTTGCCCAACGACGCGCCCGCGCTGAAGGAAAAGGTGGCACGTCCCACGGCGAAGGAGACCCTGCTGTCCGTGGTGCCTCCGGTCCTGCTGATTGTCGCTGTGCTGGGCTCGGTCCTGGGCGGTGTGGCCACCGCCACGGAAGCGGCCTCCGTTGGTGCCGTGGGCGCACTGATGCTGGCCGGATTCCGTCTGGGGGGGCCGGCGCGCCTGATCGCATTGGGCGCACTCTGTTTCCTGGTGCTGGCCATTGCCGCCGGCACGGCGCCGGTGCGCCTGCAGCGTTCGGATACCGGGACCTTGCAACTGCTGCAGGGCATTTTCTATGGTGTCCTGGCGCTGGGTGGGGCCGCTGCGATCTTCGCCGCCGTGCGCCAGAGCCAGCGCGAGCAGATCCTGAAGCCCGTGCTGACCTCCACCATGGTGGTTACGGCCATGATCTTTGCCACCATCCTGACGGCTTCTGTCTTCGCCCTGGTTTTTGTCGGCCTGGGGGGCGACAAGACGATCGAGGCCATCCTGACCGCCATGCCGGGCGGCGCGACCGGCGCGCTGATCTTTGCCATGGCCCTGGTTTTCGTCCTGGGCTTCTTTCTGGATTTCGTCGAAATCAGCGTGATCCTGCTGCCCCTGCTGGCACCACCGCTCATCCTGCTGGGCCATGATCCGATCTGGCTGGCCGTGCTGATCGCCATCAACCTGCAGACCTCGTTCCTGACACCGCCTTTTGGCTTTTCGCTGTTCTATTTCCGCGGTGCCGCACCGCCCGAGGTGAAGACGGGACAGATCTATCGCGGCGTGATTCCCTTCATCGGGCTGCAGATCGTGGCGGTCATCATCATCTGGAACTTCCAGGCCATCGCCACCTGGCTGCCCTCGCTGCTGTACTGACGACACTGCTGCATAGCAGGTCTGTGCTTTGCCTGGGGAATCGTTCCCTGCAGGGGTGTTGTTTCAGACCGACCGGATCATCAGGTGGCGGCTATCAGCCATTCGATCCGAGGGCAGCATCCAATTGAAACTACAGGCCTTTTCGACACTTCCGCTCATCATCGCCTTTGTTCTGTTGTGGAACACGGGGTTCATCGCGGCGGAGGTCGGATTGCCGTACGCGGAAACCTTTACCCTGTTCTTCTGGCGCTATGCCGCCCTGACGCTCTTGCTGCTTCTGGTCCTGAAGTTTCGCGGTGCCAGCCTGTCGCTACCGCCTGGCCAGGCCGCCCTGACCGGCCTGGTCGGGATCCTGTCCCACGGCGTCTGGCTGAGCTTTGTGCTGCTGGCGATTGCCCAGGGCGTGCAGGCCGGCATCGTGGCCTTGGTGGTGGCCCTGCAGCCCATGATGACCGGAGCCCTGTCCGGTGCGGTCACGGGGGAGGTGACCAGTCCCCGGCAGTGGGGCGGACTGGCAATTGGCTTTGCCGGGGTCGTCATCGCCGTGATGGCGCGCCTGCAGGGCGGGGAAGTGCCGCTGATCGGCTACCTGCTGCCCTTCGTTTCCGTGGTGGCCATCACGGCGGCCAGCCTGATCAAGCGCCGACAGGTGATGGCCCAAAGTCCGCCGCCGCTGGATCTGGAGCTCTTCTGGCAAAGCCTGGGCACCATGATTGCCCTGTTGATACCGGCGGTTCTGCTGGAGGGCCTGGAAACCGACTGGACACTGCCGCTGCTGGGCACACTGGCCTGGATGGTGGTGGCGGTCTCACTTGCAGCCTATGCCCTGATGTGGATCCTGATCGAGCGCATGGATGCCACGCGGGTGTCCAGCCTGTTCTACTTCGGTCCGCCGGTGACCATGGCCATGGCCTGGATGGTCTTTGGCGACCAGATCCTGCTGTCCGACCTGGCCGGCTTCGCGGTGGTCCTGGCCGGGGTTGCGCTGGTGAACCTTCCAATGCGGCGCCGGTCTGTGTGGAGCGGACAGGCACAAGCCTGGTCCCAAGGCTGAAGACTCAGTTGCGTTCGATCGTCGTGCCGCCTGCCAGGCCGTCGATGAAGGTCCTGTAGGCAAAACTGCGGTCGCGCTTGCGGCCGGTTGTCTCGACCAGGATACCGGCGTCAACCAGTGTTTCGACCGCCCGGATGGCCGTGGGCTTGCTGGCCTGGAGCCGCGTCATTGCCTGGGCAACCGTGAGAACCGGATGCCCAGGCAGCTGTTCGAACAGACGCAGGGCGGACAGGGAACTGCCCTCACGTGAGAGCAGACGCAGCCGATCGTCCGCGATCACCGTGACGAGCGTGCGGGCCGTAGCGGCGGCTTCGTCGGCGGTGGTGGCCACGCTCTCTAGAAAGAAATCGGTCCAGCCTTCCCAATCGCCCGTGTCCCGCACCGCGGCCAACCTGCGTTCATAGTCGGTGCGATGGCGCTTGAAGAAGAAGCTGAGATAGAGCAGCGGCGCATTGAGCAACCCCCAGTCTTCCAGCAGCAGCGTAATGAGCAGACGGCTGATGCGGCCATTTCCAGCAAGATAGGGATGAAGGCTTGTAAACTGGACGTGGGCCAGGCCCATGCGGACCAGCAAGGGCAGTTCGTCATCTGTCTGCAGGTAGTCCTCGAGGTTGTCCAGCAGCACGGGCAGTCTGCTGGCCGGCGGTGGAATGTAAGCGGCCCGGTCCGGACGGCTGTCTCCGATCCAGGTCTGGATCTGCCGGACCGCGCCCTCATGCCAGTCAGCGTCTTCTGCGTCCTGAATCAATGTCCGCTGGGCTTCATGAAGCAGCGGCAGGATCGGTTGGCCGCTTTCCAGCGCCAACTGGTCGCGCGCATGATTCAGGGCTTCCAGATGATTGTGGAGGTGTACGGCTTCGCTATGCGGTGCGGCAGCTTCCGCGGCCTCGAAATTCAGCAGGTCCATCAGGTCGGCCTGGAGCCCTTCGAGCTGGGCGGACAGCACGACCTCCTTGCGCAGGAAAGCCTGGACCAGCCAGTCCCGGGACGGGACCATGTCGCTGGCCAGATTCAGCCGGGCCAGGGCCTGTTCGGCGACACGCAAGCGTTCGCTCAGTTGCCCCGGCCGGGTGATCTTCGGATTGCGCGGCGGCAAGGGATCCGGAACGAAGGCCAGAACTTCTGCACTGCCAGCCGGCACGCTCTCGTATCGTCCTGTGGCGTTCTTCACTGGCCTTACCTCCACACTCGCCGGACGGCATGCCTGTGTTTTCAGACATACCTGTTAGTAACGTATTCTTTACTAGAAAAATTGTGAAAAATAAAGTTTTCGTTACTATCGCGAAGCGTTCGTCCCCTGGGCCCTAGAACGCACGCGGTGGTGCTGTGCGCCAGGATCTAAGGCCGGGGCGTAACGGGCGTTGGGATGGAGAAATTCTCCATGGCCAGGTTTGCCAGTTGTTCGCGGCGCGTGATCCCGCATTTCTGGAGCACTGCCTCGCAGTGCCTGCGCGCCGTGTTGTTTCGGATGCCTAGCATTTCGGCGATTGAAGAGGTCGAATGTCCGCCAAGAACCAGGGCACAGACTTCCTGCTGCCTCTGGGTCAGGCCGAAATTTCTGGCGAGAAGCAAGGCCATCTGCTCTGGGCGTATCTTCTGGATCGAGAGGTGCGGGTCACCGCCCTGTCCGCCGAGTTCGGGCAGGGGCAATTGCAGGAGGGCCTCAGGGTCCGGTGGGTCTTCAGCGCCTATTATGCGTGCGGGCAGGGATGAATTATCGATCAGTTGCTGCAATCTTGCATGGTGCATATTCTTGCGGTCGATTGCCTGAAACCCTGCTTCGAAGGCCGGCAGCAGGAAACTAAGAAGGGTTTCTGTTCGGCCACTGATGAACCCGGGCGAGTCCGGTTCGATGAAGCCGAAGGCGAAGATGGCTTCGCCGACCGCCAGGCGGGCTGTCATGCCGATGACATGGGGCATGCCGGCAGGTGCGAAGCCGTTCCTGAAATAGGCGGTTTGCTCGATTTCCTCGCGCGGGGCCAGCGCCTGCTCATTGTAGACTCCACTGCCCAGCTGTCGCCGCCGCCGATTCAAACGATCCAGGTCGGGATCGCGGCTGCGGATGTTGCCGTCACGATCCACGCCCGCAAGGTTTTCCTGAAGGAAGGGGACGAACTGAGGGCCTGTGTTCCAGGTCACGAGCCAGGGCTGACCATCGTCGACCCATCCGGCAAAGGCGGTATCTGCGCCGACCAGCTCGGCAATCTCGCCAAGCATGTCACGGACGCGATCTTCTTCAAGATCCAGCTGCAGGAAATTTCGCTGCAGCTCGACCAAGCGGCTGACCGTAGTGGGATCGATTTCCATCAAGGCTAACGCTACCGAAATGCGTAAATTAGTGCAAATGCACCATGCATACGGTGTACGGGCTGAAGTAGCCTCGACAGGCGTCCCGAGGGTGTTGGCTGCTGCCGGGATCACATGAAGGACGATGAATTCCAGGGGGGAAGTTCTATGAATAAAGGCAAACTCTGTGCAGCCCTTGCGGTCCCGTTTCTGATTGCGGCGGTGGCCGATGCAGAGGCTCAGGAGATGGAGTCGCAGACCATGCTGGTCCTCGACGGCTCCGGCAGCATGTGGGGGCAGATCGATGGGGTGGCCAAGATCGAGATTGCCCGGGATGCCATAGACAGAATGCTCAACGACTGGCCCGAAAGCCGGGGACTTGGACTGATCGCCTATGGTCACAGGGCCGAAGGGGATTGCTCGGATATCGAAACGCTTGTGCCTCCAGCAGCGTTGGACCGGACAAGTTTTGACAAGGCCATCGAGGGGGTGACGCCCTTGGGCAAGACCATGATTGGGGCCTCGGTCGAGGCCTCGGTCGAGGCCCTGTCCGGCCAGGATCTGCCTTCCTCGATCATTGTGGTGACCGATGGGCTGGAAACCTGCGGCGCCGACTTGTGCGCGCTCGGGGACAAGCTTGCCAAGGGCAACACGCAGATGACGGCGCATGTCATCGGTTTCGACGTGGAGGATGCCGAGGGGCAACTCGCCTGCCTGGCCGAAACCACCGGGGGGCGCTACCTGCCCGCCACGGATGCCGAGAGCCTGACGGGCGCCCTGCAGGAAGTCAGCGAGGACACCACGGAAAGCCAGCCTGCCGAGCCCCTCAGGGTCGATGAGTTCGAGCGCAGCGAGTTGGGTGAGACCTGGACGGTCGACCATCCGGAACCCACGGGCTTCATACTCGAGGGAGGGGCCTTGATGACCATGACGGTGCAGTCAGGCTCGATCGGCACCGAAGAGCAGCCCAACATATTCCGCTGGACGGACGTCGAACTGCCCGAGGGCGACTGGGACATTACCGCAAGCTTCACCTCGCAGATGGGGGAAGTGAAAAGCCTTGGCGGCCGCAGGGCGGTCATAGAAGTGGGGCGCTATGCGGATCCCGGCAACTTCGTGATTGCGCGTATCTACCGCCAGGGCAATTCCAACGATGACATGCACCTGCAGCTGCTTGCTGTCTCGAACGGCAATGAGACCAAGCAGGGGCTGGAAATTGCCGGCGACGTGCGCGGTTACGACCTTGCACAGATCCTGAAGGATTTCGAAGAAAAGGGCGCTGAACTGACGCTCTCCAAACGCGGTCGGGAATACCAGGCACGCTTGAGCATGAAGGGCTGGACCCTGCAGGCTGACGGCCCGGAAAGTGTCGAGACGGACCCGGTCACCATTCTGCGCAGCACGGGAGATCCAGCGCTGTTCTCGGGAACATGGGGATCGGAGCAGACGATCACCGAATTCAACCGTATCGAGATTTCGGAGGTGGAGTGATGCCGATGACCTTGCCTGCCCTGCTTTCCAGGCCGCGCGGACAGGTTCTGTCCGGCGCCATCCTCCTCACCGGTTTGTTCCTCGTGACACCGGCCATCGCCCAGGGCTGCGGCCCCTCGATGGACCAGGCGCAGGCGGAAGAGGAGGCGGGTCTCTATCCCTTGTTCCAGGAGGACCACTGGGGCTATGTCGATCGCGAAGGGCAGTGGCAGATTGCCCCTCAATGGCGCCAGGCGCGGCCCTTCTCGCAAGGGCGTGCTGCCGTCGAGACGGCGGATGGCTGGGGCATAATCGATCGCACGGGCAGCTATGTCGTCGCGCCAGGCGCGCGTGATGCGGACTCTGTGCACATTGATGGTGCCGACTATCACCTGTCGCCCTACAAACCCTATAGCGAGGGCTGCTCTGCCGCGACACCGCAGGACGGGAAACCGCATTATCTCGACCTGGAAGGAGAACGTTGGGACCCGCCCGGACTGGAAGGCCATCAGGTGGCCGACCTGGGGCCCTTTTCGGAGGGCCTGGCCTGGGTCCGTGTCATTCCCGATGACGATGCGGGCGACTCCCGTGTGGGCTGGATCAATGACCAGGGCGAGATGGTGATTCCACCGGAATTCGCCCATGGCGCGGATTTTTCCAACGACCGCGCTCCAGCGGCCCTGTCGGACGAGAACTGGGGTTATATCGATCGTGAAGGCAGCATCGTATTTCCCGGAAAGTTTACTCTGTCCGCTGCGGCGCCCTACTCTGATGGCCTGGCTGCGGTGACCCTGGGCCAGGACAAGGGTTATATGCATGACAAGGACTGGGCCCTGCGCGAGCTGACCGAACCGGACGGCACGACACGCGCCTTTGATGAGGTTGCGTCCTTTCATGAAGGGCGCGCTGCCGTGAAGCCGGAGCGTGCACCCCAGCGTGTTGTCTGGATCGATTCCGAAGGGCAGGTGGCCGTCGACCCGGAGCGCCAGGGGCGCCTCTCCATCTGCGATCCTGAGCGCCTGCCGCGCTATCGACACGGCCTCCTACCGCTTGTGGTGGCCAGGGGCGGGAATGTCTGTGGCCAGCCGCTCGATCTGTCCTGGAATGACAAGCAGGATCCCCGCGGCCTGTCGGCCACGCCACCGGGTGTGCAGAGGTTTCCCAAGGCCAAGCTGGTCTATCTGGACCGCGCGGGAAAGGTGGTCATTGATTCCACGGACTGCCGCCCCGAACCGGGGGCTGCGCCCCTTTCGGCCACGACGGAGGATGGGGAGTTGGCGCCCGCCGCCTATAGACTTGATCTGGAGGGCCAGGCCACCGGCAGCATCGCGCCACAGCGCGCCGATTCCCCCTGCAACCTTTCGCGCTATACGGCTTCGGGCCTGAATGCGGACGGCCCCTGGCAGCTCAGGCTGAATGGTATGGCGACATGGAAGGATCAGTCTGTACAGGCCTCCCTGTCGTTCAACCTGCCGCCAGGCCTGGAGGAAGGCACGCACGCGTTTCAGGGCGGCTTTGCGGATGACGCTCTGCGGGCAAATCTCTGGTTCAGTCTTGTTGACGCAGGGCCCAGCGCCCAGCGTCCCGACAGCTATCATTCCGTTGAAGGCGGGACGCTGGAACTGACGCAGTTCGATCGCGCGGCGATGAGCGGCCGCTTCGCGATGACGCTTGCAGCCTCGGAAACACCGGAGGACAGGATCGAGCTGTCGGGCAGTTTCCGTGAAATCCCCTACAGTTATGCGCCCGAGGTGGTCGTGAGCGAGGCGACGGGCTCGTTCGCCGAGATGGCCGAGGCCATGGAGCGGCCAGCGGCCCAGATACTCAGCCCCGGCAAGGCTGAAATCGCCGAGGGCGAATTGCGGGTCCAACTGGGCAAGTGGGGGCCGCAACTCCTGCTGCGTTTTCCGGAAGACCAACCGGATGGCCCGTTCCAGGCCGGTCCCGAACAGCCCGTGAAGGCCAGTTTCGCCGACAAGTCGATCCTTGCGAAGGGTGAGCTCGAGCGCCGGGACGGCATGCTGTTCGGCAGCTTCGAGGTGGATATCACCGAGCAGTCCCAGATCGAGGGGACCGGACTGATCCGTGGGCGTTTCGACTATCTGCCCCTGGAGCAGGCAGAGTGATGAAACACCGTTCCAAGAGGCCAAGGGAGCATGTCATGCAGCGAACAGTCTTCCCCCTTCACCTGATCGCCAGCCTGCTGCTGGTGGCCCTGGTCGCAGGCACGGCTGGTCCTGCGCTTGCCGATGGGTCCCTTACCTATTCCGCTGACGGCGGTGACATGGGGCGGCTGGAGATGACCGAGCGCTGGCGTGGCGGTGCGTTGCGCACCGATATTGCTGGCGTCGAGGCTTATATGCTGTTGCGCGACGGCGAGATCTATTCGATCACGAGCGCCGGCGGTCGTGTCATGGTCATGGCACTGAGTGCCCTGGCCGACCTGCCCCAGGCTCAGGGTGCACAGTCGCAGGGTCAGATGAAAACGGGAGCCGGCCTGGCGACGCCGAGCGAGGTACTCGAAATCGATCCCACAGGCAATACGAAGGAAGTGGCCGGTGTCACGGGCGAGCTTCACGAGATTTCCTGGCTGGACGAAGACGGGGCAAGCCACACGGATTCCGCGGTGCTCAGCGATGACCCCCGGCTTCTGGAAAACCAGCAGCTGAAGATGGAAATGGCGAACCTGGTGCAGGGGCAGGAATCCAACGCTCTTCTTGAAGCCTTGCAGGACAAGGGGTTGGCCGCGCTCACCTTCGGGGATCGCTTCGAGGTGCTTTCACTCGAGGACCATCCGGGTCCGGAAGGTGACTTCCTCTTGCCGGCCGAGCCCATGGACCTGGGTGACATGATGGGTGGAATGTCCCAGTGACCCTCCTGCGCGTCCTGGTCCTGCTTTTCACGCTGTTTCCCGCGGGCGTACTCATGGCGCAGGAGCTGTGTGAGCCGACGCAGCCTCTGCAGCAGCCCAGCTGTTCCATCGAGGCGATGATGGCCGCCATCGATCCGCGGCATACCAATGACCTCTTGGGCAACATGAACCCGGAGGCATTTCAGGGCGGGGCGAATGCAGCGCTTGCGCCCGGACGGGCCAGCCTGACGATTTCCGGTGCGGTTTCGGCCGGTGGGGTGGCCTGCGCCCAGCATCTGGCGGCAAGGCGCGTCGGTGGCAACGATGGTGTGCCCGGACTGAGCGAAGGCATGGCTTCTTTCCTGGAGGACAAGATCGGCCAGGAAGTGCCGGTCGCTTCTGGCGGACGGCGCCAGGCGGTTTTCGAAGTATTCAGTCCCAACATAATCGCATTCGAAGCAGGCCGGCTGGGTGATGTTCTCAGCCTGCGCCATGGCGGTTATGGGGGCTGGCACCCAAACAGCGGTGCCTTCCTGCGCATCACCCTGCCAAAGACGGCACCGGGTGATCTGCAGGAGGGTGGTGTCTATGAGGCTCGGGCGACGGGTGCTTCGGGCAAAGGCCAGCCAGGAGATATCTATAGCGCCTGGAGCGGCCTTACCTTTCCCGATCCCTATCCCCCGCCCAACACTCCGAAGCAAGCTCGCATGCAGGAAGAGGAAAAGCGGCTCTGTCGCATGGCGCAAAGCGCCTTTCTGGGCATGTTGGATACCTACTCCATTCCGGATCACATCTATAAGGGCCGGGAGACCCAGGAAATGGACTGCGACGTCCAGGGGACCGCCCAGACCGGCACGCGAACCCGGGTCCGGGGCGGAGAACTGACGGGGACGGTGACCATTGAGCGGATAACCGAAAGCCATGTCATTGGCAGTTTTTCCCTGGAGGGCACGGCGCATGTCGATCAGCACGACCGGGTCTGGAATGCCAAGAAGACATCCGTGGAGAGGGAGAATTCGGATAGGGGCAAAAAGCCGCTGAGCCTCTCCGGCCGTTTCTCTGCCCCCAACATGCGTGATGGAGGCTATACCTCGTCCCCGCTCGAGGTGGCACAGGCCCCCGTAACGGCCTCGGATTCCAGGATGGGACTGGAGGTTCTCGAGCACCGCCCGGAACGGCACGCGCGCAACATTTCCTGGAAGGTGCCGGGTATCCAGGTGAAGTTCAACCGGCCCCTGGACCCTGCCTCTCTGCAGCCAGGTGCGGCGCGAATCGAAACAGCCCTGCCTGACGGGCAGGGCCGTACAGCCATGGCTGAAACACCGACGCGCCTGGCTCTGGACGGACCCTCCACGCTGCGTGTGATCCCGATGGAGGATCTCAAGGACGGGGTGCGCTACCGCGTCACGCTTCCCGGTGGAGCCGATGGCGTCCGGGGGGCCGATGGTCACAGGCTGGCCGTTGACCAGGTCTGGAGCTTCGACACCGTGGTGAACCTGCACGACGACGAGCCCGTGGAGGGCCTGCCCAGCTATCTGGAGGCCCGGGAAGGGCTGGAGACAAACTCTTTTCAGGTGGTGATTGACACCCCGCTTGTGGATCGCAAGCCCGCCGTCATCCGAAGTCACGTCAAATGGCGCCCGGACGAGACCGTGGCCGATGGCTGGCAGGTGACCGACTTCAGGGCGCACTTGCGTGTACGTGACGCGGACCGGCCCGGGGCCCCCCTGTTGCTGCCGGAAAAACGTGATGTGCACATCAAGCGTCCGGATCTCTATACCGACGAAGAAAAGCGCAAGGCGGAGAACACGATCAACTTCTTCGGATGGCGGCCCGACTACGAGGAAGTCGAGGCGCTGAAGCTGGAAGTCGAACCGGTGCGCGAATGCGGTCCGACGATGGTGTTCTTCGGGGAAGAGCCTCTCGAGTGGCATCCCCTGCAGCGCGACCTCAAGGTCGGATACACCTTCGCGCGGATCGGCCCCTGGACCTCCGAGGGTCCGGGCGGCTTGTCGTCTGAAATGCGCGCCGAGGGGCACCTGGCCGCAGAAGCGGCAGAGGATTACATCGAGCAGCTCTTCCCGGTGCGCTCCGCGACCCTGTCGCCACAGGCCGACTTGTATTTCAGTCTGGATGACAATGACCGGATCAGTGCCGAGGTCGCGCGCGCAAAGGGAGATGGTTACTATCCGGATGGCAATCCAGGATTTATTGAGGATTTGTTGGCGTCCGATCCGCGAGACTTCGACGACATTCGCACGGAATTGCTCGTTGCGGCACATCACGCCTTCTCGACGTCCGGTTCAGGGTCCGGGCCGGGTAACGTGGATACCTTCTCGGGCGATATCGATATCCTGGTGGTCTTTATGCCCTATGACTGGATAGAGCGCCTGGGCGTTGCGAACTGGGACCTTGGGTCCGAGTTCCTCTGGACGGACGAGGGCGTCTTTTCCAGCCCCGTCGTTGGCATCAGCCTGACCCGCCCGGACGGCAGCAAGCCTCGTATCGCCGAAGTCGCGGCGCTGACCCATGAAGTCGGGCATATCCTTGGCCTTCAGCACAGTCCAAATCCCGACACGACGCAGGAACGCTCAATGGTCTGCGACATGCACAGGAATTCCATTGAAGACGACATCGAGGGGATGCGGTTTGCCACGGACGGAAAGGGGGGCGAGAACAAGAATGCCCAGGAAGGCAACGAGGAGAATCCCGACGAACTCGTCAACCTGATGCTGCCCTGCACGCGGCCAAAGGAAAACATGTTCGTCACGCGTGACCAGTATATGCAGCTGATCGACAACCTCCGCCAGTTCTGATCCCGGCGCCTACCGCGCCAGGTGGCTCTGCGGCGTCTGATAGGTTTCGCTGAAGTATTCGCGGAACAGGCGCATGGCGGGGGTGAGCTCGACGCCCTTGCGCCAGGCCAGGCCGATGTTCATGGAGGGCACCGGCTCGGCCGGGATGATGGTCTCGATGCGCTTGCCTTCCAGCGACCAGGGCCGATAGACCATGTCGGACAGGATGGTGATGCCCTGGCCGTTGGCGACGATGGAGCGCACCGCCTCGATGGACGAGGTGCGCAGGCGCACCGAGGGCTGGTAGTTGGTGCGGTTCCAGTAGCGCAGCGTGGTGTGCGCCGCCTCGTCCACGGTCAGCATGATGTAGGGTTCCTTCGAGATCTCCTCGAAGCCCACGCGCTCGAGGCTGAGGAAGGGATGGCCCGAAGGCACCCACAGCCGGCGCTGGGAGCTGAGCAGCGAGTCCGTGGCCAGCTCCGGATTGTTGACGTTCGAGGTCAGGACCACCGCCATGTCGAAGCGGTTGGTGACCAGCCCGTCCTCCACCATCTCGCGGCTCAATTCGAACAGCTGGATCTTCAGGTTGGGATAGCGCCGCTCCAGCCGGCCCAGGTGCTGGGGCAGAAAATAGCCCAGCACGGTGTAGGTGGCGGCCACCGACAGCGTGCCCGTGACCTCCTCGTCGGCCACCCCGCCGGGCTTCAGCGCCTCTTCGATGGAGGCCAGGATGCGATAGGCCGAGCCCAGGAAGTGCCGGCCGGCGGCCGTCAGCTCCATGCCCTGGGCCGTGCGTGTGAACAGCTGGGCGCCGGTCTCGGCCTCCAGGTCCTTGATGGCTGTGGTGATGGCGGACTGGGAGATCGACAGCTCCATGGCTGCCCGCGAGATCTGCCCCAGCTCGGCCGTCGCCACGAAGTACTTGACGTGCCGAAAGTTCATCTGTCTTCCCCGTCCTCACGACCGGCGTGTTGCGGCAATTCGGAACACGCGGGCCTGTTCGACGTTCTCCGGTGGCTTTTTTGGAAAAGCCTCTTGTTTTTTTCAGTATGGACCAGGCCTGGATATCTGGAAAACAGAATATTCCGAAGGGTTGATATCGAAGTCCGAGATATCGTCTCGAGAGATCACGCCCAGAAGATCTCACCTGAGAGATCACGAAGACGGGTCCGCTGGCTCCAGGCGTGCAGTCGTGCCGGCTTATGCCCGTATCGATCGTATATTACTGACCGCCATTGCGGATCCTGGACAGCGTAGACACATGAGTGCGACATGAATCGGCTTTTCATGAGCGGGCAAATCCCTGATGTTGCGCTGCTCACTCATCTGTCGGGGACTCTATGCAGCAATCCTGGGTATTTCTCAAATCGTTCATCACTTCGCCCAAGGCCGTCGGCAGCGTCGTGCCGAGCTCGCGGTATCTGGTCAATGTGATCGTGTCGGGTATCGACTGGTCCTCGCTGGGCTCGATTGCCGAGCTTGGGGCAGGCACAGGTGTCGTGACGAAGGCCATCGACAGACAACGCAGCCCTGATTCGGAGTTCCTGGTTTTCGAGTGTGACGCCTACATGCGGGCCGCCCTGGAAAGGCGTTACGATTCGGTGGCTGTCCACGACGACGCCTTCGACTTGAGGAAGGTCATGGAAAGCCGGGGGCTGTCTGGACTGGATTGCATCGTCTCGGGCGTGCCGTTCGTCAATTTTTCCCAGGAGGATCGGACCTTTCTGCTGCAGGAGATCCACGACCTGCTGAACCCCGGCGGGATATTCGTGGCGCTGCAGTTCTCGCGGAACATCCGTTCCTACCTGAAGTCGATGTACGCCGAAATGAACACGACTCATGTCTGGGCCAATGTGCCGCCGGCGTATGTCTACCATTGCAGACGCGACAGCTGAGATCTCTGGCACGCCTGCGGTTATGAAGCGGGTGGGGCCTTGCAGGACCGCAGCCGGATCTCGAGAAACCTGATCTCGAGAAACCCGGCGGGTATCCATGGTCGTTTTCTGCGCGCGGCCACCTATATTCTCTCGTCATCGGCATATGCCATCGCGCCCTGGGTGTACTGTCGCCCAGGCGCTTTTCGTCAGTCCCAGGAGGGCTTTTTTCATGAACGTGTCTTCGATCCTGAACCAACTGGTGCAGCAGGCGTCCGGGCAGTCGTCCGGTCAAGCTGCAGGTCAGGGAGCCGGCCCAGGAACCGGCCAAGGCGGCAGTCAGGGGCGCGGCCAGGGAGGTGGAAAGTCCCTCGATATCGGCGGCATGGTGAACAGCCTGTCCTCACAGCTGAAGGGCCGGCAGGGGTCGTCCGGCGGCATCGACGTGAAGAGCCTGTTGGGTGGCGGTGCCCTGGGCCTGATGGTGGGCTCGAAACGCGGCCGTCATCTGGGCGGGAAGGTGCTGAAATACGGCGCGCTCGCCGGCATCGGCGTCCTGGCCTGGAAGGCCTATCAGAATTACCAGGGCAACAAGGGCCAGGATCAGCCCCAGCCCCAGGCCGGTGGCCAGGAGGGGCAACCGCTCGAGCAGCTGCAGGGGCAGGCCCAGGAAGAACGCGGGCTGGAGATCCTGCAGGCCATGATCATGGCCGCCAGAGCCGATGGCCATGTGAATGCCGATGAACGCGCGATAATCACCCAGGAGATCGAGAAGCTGGGGCCGGACGACGAACTGCATGCCTGGATCGAGCAGCAATTCGACGCCCCGCTGGATGCCGCGGCACTGGCCGCGAAGGCGGACTCGCCACAGGCGGCGCGTGAAATTTATCTGGTCAGCGCCGTCATCATCGACGACCAGAACCCGATGGAGCGGGCCTGGCTGGAGCAGCTTTCCGCGGCCCTGCAGCTTCCAGCCGACATGACGCGCGAGCTCGACCGGCAGGTCCAGGAGCTGTCCCAGGCGGGCTAGGGCCGGCTGTCAGTGCGGCTGCGTCCGGACTCTGCGGCCGCCCTCTGCGGCCGGCCTCAAAGTCTGAATGGCTGCCGCGCTGAGCGCATATCTGAAAAAGCGAAATCGCTTTGCGCGTTTTTACGATTTGATTTCCGCTCACGCTGCGCGGAGGCTTTCCCTGTGGGGAACAAGCCGCCGAGCATAAAAAGCGGTCCGCGCCCCCTGAATTCTCGAAGGCGGAACAGATGGAGGCGAGAGCGATCGTGAGCGAGCAGGAACTCTGTACCCCAACCTCCCTGGACGAGGCGCTGGCGCTTTTGTCCGGAGCGGAGGCGCAGCCCCTGGCCGGGGCGACCTGGCTGATGCGCGGGCCCTTGCGGGGCGAGGCGCCGCCGGCGCGCTACGTGGTGCTGGGCGGGCTGACGGACCTCAACGACATCACCATTACCGACGAAGCGGTCACGCTGGGCGCCGGCGTCACCCACGCGCGCCTGGCCGCTGGCCTGGCCGAGCTGCCTCAGCTGCGCGGGCTGGCCCAGGCGGCGGGGCGCTCGGCGAACCCGGCCATTCGCCAGGTGGCGACCCTGGGCGGCAACCTCTGCGCTGCGGATTTTCCGGCCGCCGACCTGCCGCCCGCGCTGCTGGCGCTGCAGGCCAGCGTGAGGCTGCAGCGGGACGGGTCGAGCGCGGCGGAGGAGCTGCCGCTGGAGGATTTCCTGGCACAGCGTGCGGACCTGCTGCCCGGCGCGCTGGTCACCGCCGTCACCCTCCCGCGAAGGATCCAGGCCAGCGCCCATGCGCGCCTGACCCTGAAGGCGGCGGGCGACTATCCCGTGGCCATTGTGAGTGTGGCCAAGAGTGCGGACCGACTGCGCATCGCCGTCGGCTCCGTCGGGCCGGTGGCGCTGCGCTGGCCGGCCCTGGAAGAGGCCCTGGAAACGTCAGTGCAGGATGGTGCCCCAAATGGCGCAGACATTGACGCTGACCGCGCGGCCGCCCTGGCTGCCGAGCTGAGCGGTGACCTGCCGGCCCGTGACGGGGTCGAGGCGCCGGCCCGCTATCGCCGGCGCGTGTTGCCCGCCCTGGTGCGCCGCGCCTTTGCGCAGCTTTCAGACAAAGACAGCCAGGGGAGGGCCCAGCCATGACAGTGACCTTCACGTTGAATGGGCGCGAGACCCGGGCCCAGGCGGACGCCATGACGCCGCTGGCCCGGGTGCTGCGCGAGGAACTGTTCCTGACCGGCACCAAGATCGCCTGTGGCGAGGGCTTCTGCGGCGCCTGCACCGTACTGCTGGACGGGGCGCCGGCGGCGGCCTGCCTGCTGCCCCTGGGCCTGGCCGAGGGGCGCGAGGTTCGCACCGTCGAGGGGCTGGCGCCGGCAAGCGGCGGCGGTGGTGGTGACGAAGCGCCGCTGGCGCCGCTGCAGCAGGCCTTCCTGGACCAGGACGTGGTCCAGTGCGGCATGTGCTTTCCCGGCATCCTGATGGCCCTGACCCCGCTGTTCGAGCGCAACCAAACACCGACGGAGGACGAGCTGCGCGCCGCGCTGACCGGGAACATCTGCCGCTGCACCGGCTATGAACAGATCATCTCGGCCGCGCTTTCGCTGCGCCAGCCAAACACCGGGGAAGGAGCCGCATCATGACCGACATCCTGGACAGGACGGATGAACGCCCCGTGATCGGCGACAGCCTGCCGCGCCGCGATGCCCGCGACAAGCTGCGCGGCGCCACGCGCTACACCGTGGATTCCGCGCGCCCCGGCATGCTGCACGCTGCCCTCTGCCGCGCGGAGGTGGCGGCCGCCCGCATCCGCTCCATCGACGTGGAGCCGGCACGGCGCATGCCGGGCGTGCACGCCGTGGTCACCGCCGCCGATGCGCCGGGGCGTTACGGCATCGGTGTGGCCGACCATCCGCTCTTCGCCGTGGACCAGGTGCGCTATTATGGGGAGCCGCTGGCCGCCATCGCCGCCGAGACGCCGGAACAGGCCGCCGCCGCGGCCGCGGCGGTGGTCGTCGAGCTGGAACCCCTGGAGCCCCTGATCACCATGGCCCAGGCCCTTGCGCCGGGAGCCCGCGAGATCCATCCGGATTGGCGCGACTACGAGGTGCTGGTGGAGGGCGGCGCGCGCAACGGCAACATCGCCTGGGAGGCGACGGTGGTGCGCGGCGACAGCGACGCCGCCTTCGCCCGCGACGACGTGACGGTGGTGGAGAGCAATTTCCGCAGCGGCCGGCAGAACCAGGCCCCGCTGGAGCCGCGCGCCTGTGTGGCGAGCTATGAGGACGGGCGCTTCGTGATCGAGACCTCGACCCAGGTGCCCTGGGCCGTGCGCGGCTCGACCGCCCGGCTGATGGGCGTGCCGGAGTCCCAGGTGCGGGTGGTGGTGCCGGCCGTGGGCGGGGGCTTCGGCCTGAAGTTCGAATTCGCGCTGGAGCCCTTCGCCGCCTTGCTGGCGCGCGCCTCGGGACGGCCGGTACGCCTGGTCAACAGCCGGCAGGAGGAGATGCAGACCGCGCTCTGCCGCGAGAACGCCGACATCCGCGTGCGCTCGGCCATCGGGCCGGAGGGGCAGATCCTGGCGCGCGAGATGGTGGTGCTGATGGACTGCGGCGCCTATGGCGGGGAGCAGCCGTTCCTCACCACCATGACGGCGCACACCCTGGGCGGAAACTATCGCCTGGGCGCAGTGCGCCTGGTCAGCCGCGCGGTCTATACCAACACACCGCCCACCGGCGCCTTCCGCGCCTGCAACGGCACCTATGGCACCTTCGCCCTGGAACGCCACACCGACGAGATCTGCGCCGCCATCGGCATGGACCCGCTGGAGTTCCGGCGGCGCAACGTGCTGGGCGACGGCGACCTGGGCGCCACCGGCCAGGTCTTCCAGGGCGACGTGCTGGGCCCCCTGCTGGCGCGCATGGAGACATTGCGTGCTGCGCCGGTGGAGGAGACCGCACCCTTCGCCCACGGGCCGCGCGCCCTGCCGCAGATAGAGCCTGGCGCCACCCCCTACAACGGCCGGCTGGCCGACGGGCGGCTCTATGGCCGGGCGACGGTGGTGGGCACCTGGTTCGTCTTCGTCGGGCCCTCGGCGGCCACGGTGAACCTGAACCCCGACGGCAGCGCGACGCTGGTGACCTCGGGCGTGGAGATCGGCTCCGGCTCCATGATGCAGGCGCTGCCCCAGCTGGTGGCCGAGGCCCTGGGCCTGGAGCCCGCCAGCGTCGTGGTGCGCGCCGCCGACACCGACGCCGCCGGCTATGACGTGGGCGTGGGCGGCGGGCGGACCACCGTCTCGCTGGGTGTGGCCAGCCACCAGGCCTGCGCCGAGGTGCGGCGCAAGCTGCTCGACATCGCCGCCGACATGGTGGAGGCCGCGCCCGAGGACCTGATCCTCAAGGGCGGGCAGGTTTATATCCAGGGCGTGCCGGAAGCGCGCGTCTCCATCGCCCAGGTCGCCCAGCGCGCCCAGGCGGTGACCGGCCCGATCTCCGGCAGCGGCGCCTTCACCGGCGCCGGCACCCCGGCTATGCCGGGCTGTTGCGCCGGGCACATGATCGAGGCGCTCGACCTGCCCATCTTCACCGTCCACGACTGCGAGCTGGCGGTGGACCCGGAGACGGGCCATGTGGAGGTGCTGGCCTATCGCGTGGTGCAGGACGTGGGCCGCGCCATCAACCCGCGCGCCATTCACGGCCAGATCCAGGGCGGCGTGACCCAGGGCCTGGGCTATGCCCTGCACGAGGAGGTGACCTTCACGCCCAACGGCGACGTCGCCCAGCAGGGCTTCGAGACCTATCGCCTGCCCCAGGCGGGCGACACCCTGCCCATTCAGGTCGACCTCTACGAGGGCGCCCCTTCGATGGGCCCGCTGGGCGCCAAGGGGGCGGGGGAGATCCCCATCCTGAACGTCGCCGCCGCCGTGGCCTGTGCGGTGGCCAATGCCACGGGGGCGCGGGTGCAGGAAATCCCGCTGACGCCGCCGCGGGTGCTGGACCTGCTGTGTGGTGAGGGCGAGGCGCTGAACCTCAGCCATATGGCTGAGGACTGGTGGGGGAATGTGTTGGGAGAAAAGTGAGCCGACATGAAACTATAAGCCATAATGAAATGGTTGCTTCTTTGGTGCTAACCTGTGAGCTGCAAAGCTTTGGTAATATGGGTTATCGTATCTGCTTGGACATTCACCGCTAGCTATAAACAACTGTCTTGTCCCACCATCTTTTGCATAGGCGAGGCGACCGGAATACAGGATGTCTAGGTTCTATAATAGGCGCAGCATCATAGATCTGCTTTCTCATAGCTTTGAAGGCCTCCAATCCTTGCATATTCTTAGCTTCCCAAGCTTTGGCAGCGTAATAATCCGTTGCAGGCACCCTGAACCCCATAGCATTTAGAGAATATTTGAATTGTTGGTTGCTGCCCAGAAACGGGTGGGCTTCATCTCCATTCATGCCTACGTAGTTCCACCCTAAAAGCCAGTAATGGAACGCACGACCGCTGGCTCCTAAGGTTGTCGCAATAATATGCTGAACGGCATGTACGAAAGAAACTGGATCCGTATCATCTAGCTCTTGATAGAGCGAATGATCTTTACGCTTTCGGTGGACTACTTCGTTTCGGAGTTCAAGTGCATTGCTTATCGTCTCAACATCATGCTCAGGCAGGCATATTCCGTAAAGCTCACTAGGCCATTTCTCCATCTTTTCGTGCAGAGATGTGTAGCGAAGGCGCTTGTAGATTTGAGTTTCGCCAGACTTTTTCTCTTCAAGGCAGGCACGTAGTTGTTTGTTCAGAAACGTTTCAATTGCACAACCACCAAACAAAAGAGACGCACTCAAATGATGGTAACGTATGATCTCATTGTCCGCTTCGTGCATAAGCGTCATCTCTTGGAACGTAGAAGAAAATGTCTGCCAGACATCATCCACATTCCAGCGCCATATAGTTTCTTCTGCCATTAATTTCCTATCCACCTATAGTTACAAAACTGATTATAAACTATAGTTTTCTAAATTGGCCATATGTTCAGATTATTAGCACCATGAACCTGGAGGCCATTAAAGCTAGTTTGTAATTTGTATGGAGAAAATACTATGATAGAATTAACTGAAAGTATGTTTTATCAGCAGGGGTTAACAAATATCTTTATGAAATAATATTCTTTTCTGGGGGGGTCATGCAGTTAATTAATGAAGTAGAAGTTTCTTATTTTAGAAGTTTTTATAAATTCAGAATCCAAAAACTAAAAGATCTTAATATTATTTTTGGAAAAAATGATTCTGGTAAATCAAATTTGGTTCGAGCTCTAAATTTGTTTTTCTCTGGATCACCAGATTATACGCAACCTTTCGAATTTCCAGTTGATTTCTGTGAGCAACGTCTAAATGACGCAGAAGAATCTGATGATATACGTAAATTTCTTTATGTAAAAGTAACTTTTAATACGCCGACATCATATAAAAAATCATTGGGGGAAAGTTTTTATGTTAAACGACAATGGACCGTCTCACGCGGACAAGATTTTCATGAAGAGTATTCAAGCAATGTCCATTCAAATAAAAAGCATATTGCTGCACGATTCTTAAATAATATAAGATTTATATATATACCGGCTATTAAAGATAATAAAATATTTGAAATGCTACTTTCTGAAATACATGAAACATTGGCTAATACAGAGCAATTTGAAAGAGCAATAAGTGATTTCTCTGATAGTTTGCAGGGGCTGACAAATCAAATGTTCGATAATCTTCCAAAGGATGTTTCATCTAACACAAAGATCGGAGCTCCAACTAGATTAAGTCAGCTATTCCAAACTTTGGACTTTGAAACAATCTCAGATAGAGAAAACACTACAAAGTCACTTACACGTCAACGCGGAGACGGCATAAAAGTGAGGCATATACCTGAATTATTAAATTTTATTTCTGAAGAAAGTTCATATTATTATCATATTTGGGGATTTGAGGAACCAGAAAACTCTCTAGATTTTGTAGCTTCTCAATCAGAAGCGTTGCGACTTCTAGATTTAGCAAAAGGTTCTGGCGTGCAGGTGCTTATGACGACACATAGTCCGTCATTTTATCTGTTGGACGATCCTAAGGTAGCCAAGTTCTACGTTAGAAAAGATGAACAAGGACTTTCAATTGCGATTCAAGGCAAAGAACTTGAGAAATTTGATGTTGAACAAGCTATTGGCGAGGGATTTTATCTTCCTGCGGCAGCAAGAGCATTGGAGGATGTAGCCAGAACTGAGTCTAGAGCCAAAGAGGCGGAAGCTGAAGTTGCTCAGCTAAAGGAAGAATTAAGTACAATTACAAAGCCTATTGTTCTTACTGAAGGGCGAACGGATGCAAAATTACTAAATATTGCTTGGGAAAAGCTATATGGTGGTGATCCACCCTTTAGTATTCGTAGTTGTGAAACTGGAGGTGAGAACGCGGGTTCTGGAAATGGTGGTGCTAATCATTTGGCGACTCGTCTTAAAGGCATTGCCTCAGACCATCCCCATACCGTAATTGGCCTTTTTGATTATGACGATGAAGGAACTAGGGCTTATAAACTTGATAGAAATTTTGTGGAAATACAGATTGGTAGTTTCTTAGTAAAGCGGGGACTACATGGGCAGTCTTATGCAGCATGTTTACCTGCACCAAGCTTCCGTCAAGAATGCAAAGAATATCAAAATCTACCGATTGAATTTCTTTTTCGAGACGATCACCTTGAAAGAGAAGTTAGCGGAAAAAAGCTTGCATTAAAATTAAAGAAAGCATCTATTCAAGTCGGTGGTAATAAAATTGAAAAATCGTTAGAAAATGTAACGCATTTTAAGGATGTTGGTGAGGGGAAAGTTGATTTTGCAGAAACTATTGCTCCAACCTTTGAATCGGAGGCGTTTGATGGTTTTGAGAGGGTGTTTTCTCTGATTGAACGGATAATTGATTATGCTCGGAATTCAAGAGCGAATCCGTAATACTATATTTTAATTTATGTCGAGTTTAAATCTCTTAGCTGGGATGCTCCCCTTCAATCCATCCCCAACTGCTGATAGATCCGCTTCACATACTGCCCGAAGGCATCCGAGGTCTTCATGTCCATGGTCCGCGGCTGGGGCAGGTCGATGGGGAAGTAATCGGCCATGCGGGCCGGGCCGGCGGTGAGCACGGCGCAGCGCGAGCCCAGGAAGACGGCTTCCTGGATGCCGTGGGTGACGAAGACGATGGTCTTGCCGCTGGCCTCCCAGATGCGCAGCATCTCCAGGTTCATCTTCTCGCGGGTCAGGGCGTCCAGGGCGCCGAAGGGCTCGTCCATCAGGACCAGCTTGGGGTCGTGGATCAGCGCGCGGGCGATGGCGGCGCGCTGCTGCATGCCGCCCGACAGCTCGTAGGGGTGGCTGTTCTCGAAACCGCTGAGCCCGACCATGTCCAGCAGCTCCCGCGCGCGCTCGCGGCTTTCCTTGCGGGGCAGCTTCAGGATGTCGGCGGGCAGCATGACGTTTTCCAGGATGGTGCGCCATTTCAGCAGCAGCGCCTGCTGGAACACCATGCCCACATCGCGCCCCGGGGTGAAGCCGCCGGCCGCCCCGCCGATGGAAACTTCGCCGTCCTGGGCGTCGCTGAGCCCCGCCAGGATGCGCAGCAGCGTGGTCTTGCCACAGCCCGAGGGCCCGACCACCGAGACGATCTCGCCCTCGGCGATGTCCATGGTGACGTCCGAGACGGCCAGGAACTCCTGCCCGCCGGTGCGGAACACCTTGCGCACGTTGCGCAGGCGGATGAAGGCCTCCTCATTAGAAGTCGTGGCGTCTGTGGTGTTACCTGCGGTGTCGGTTTGAGCCGTCATGAAAGCCATCTTTCCAGGTTGTCCTGTACGAATGCGTCGTCCGATAGGTCGGGGTGCGCGGCATAGACGCGGTCGATCTCCGCCGCCTGGCCCGGGCTCAGCCCCTCGTCGGGGTCCAGGCACCACAGGCCCTGCAGCAGGCCCTGCCGGCGCAGCACCTCGTGACAGCCGGCGATGACGCCGCCGAAGCCGTTGGCGGCGTCGAAGAAGGCGGCGTTGCAGTCGGTGACCCGGCTGTCGAGGGCCAGCAGCCCAGGCTCCACGGGCCGGCCCTCCTCGGTCACCTCGTGGATGCGCTCCAGCAGCTGCACGGCCGTGCGCGTCCAGACCGACCAGTGGCCCAGTAGACCGCCGCGGAAGCGCAGGCTGACCGCCTCGCCGTCGCGCTGCACCCGGAAGGGGGTCAGCAGGTCCAGGACGATGTGGTCGTCGTTGCCGGTATAGAGGGTGATGCGGTCCTCGGCGCCGGCGGCCGCCACGCCGCGCAGCACGTCCAGGGTGCGATAGCGGTTGAAGGGCGCGACCTTGATGCCGATGGCGTTGTCGATGGCGGCGAAGCGGCGCCAGAAATCGACGGGCAGCTCGATGCCGCCCACCGCCGTCTGCAGGTAGAAGCCGATGACGGGGATCTCGTTGGCGATGCGCTCGCAGTGGGCGATCAGGCGGTCGGTGTCGGCGCCCTTCATGGGGGCGAGGCTGACCAGACCGGCGTGATAGCCCAGCTCGACGGCGGTGCGCGCCTCGGCCACCGCCTGGTCGGTCTGGCCGGCGATGCCGGCGATCATGAAGAGCTTGCGGTCCGTCCAGGCGCGGCTGTCCTCGATGGCGGCGCTGAGCACCGGTGCGTAGAGGCCGTGGTCGCGGATGGCGAACTGGGTGGTGTGCACGCCCACGGCCAGGCCGCCCGAACCGGCGTCGACGTAATAACGCGTCAGCGCCCGCTGGCGCCGGCGGTCGAACTGCCGCTCGGCGTCCAGGGCCAAGGGGTGGGCCGGGATCACCGCGCCCCTGCGGAAGCGGGCCAGCAGGTCGGGATCGAGCTGTGAATGGTGCAGACCCATGGTTTCAGGCCTCCTTGCGTGACGTCGTGAAGGTCATTAGCCGAACTCCGGCCCGGCGATGGCGTGCAGGCCTGTGGCGTCACCGATTGCGCGGTCTGCGTTTCGGGTCATGCGCAGGTAAGGCCGCTGCTGGGTGAAGCCGCGCGCCTGCAGGTGGTCCGCCACCGCCTGGCGCGTATCCACCACGTCCAGGAAGACGCGGCCCGACAGCTGCCCCAGGGCGGTATCCAGCAGGGTGATGGCGGTCTGTTCGTCCTCTGCCAGCAGCGGACCGATCTGGCTGGCCAGGTCGCCGTTGCGGCCCAGGATGGCGCCGCTGCCGTCCTCTGTCATCCAGGCCGCTTCGGGCAGGCGCCGCGCGAAGCAGGACAGGAGCGGCCGGCGTTCGGCGCCCAGGGCTGCGGCGTCCAGGGCGACGGCCGCCTCGAAGGCTTCGGGTTGGGACAGGGGCACGCTATTGCTGTCGGGGAGCGAGGACGTGGCTCCGCCCGCCTCACCCTGCCAGCGGGTGAGCCTGAGCGAGCCCTCGAAGCCCAGGGTGCGATAGATCGGCTCGCCGGCCGGGGTGGCGTCCAGGCAGGCGGCGCGCCCGTCGCTGTCCAGCTCCTCCAGGCAGCGTTCCAGCAGCCGGGTGCCGACTCCCTGTTTCCGGTGGGTTCCGCGCACCAGCACCATGCCGATCCAGGCGAAGTCGTCGCCGTAGGGCAGGATGGCCGCAGAGCCCACCGCCTGCCCGTCGTCGAGCACACAAAAGACCCGCCCCTGGGTGAGGAAGAGGTGCCAGTCGTTCTCGACCTGGTTCCAGCCGGCCTCGCGGGACAGCGCCATCAGGTCGGGCAGATGGCTTTCGTCCAGGACGGACGTGGCAATCTGGCTAGTAAGCGCCATCGCGCACCTCGAACTGGGTGGGCTTGCCATAGGTCGGCTGTTCGCGCTGCAGCCAGTCGGCGGTCCAGGCCATCATGCGCTTCAGCGGAACGACGGGATAGCCAAAGGTGTCGCAGGCCTGGGCGGCGTTGGACAGCCAGGCGGTCTGGGCCTCCTGGCCCGTGATGACGGGCTCGCGCTCCAGCAGGCGGCCGAACTCCTGGGCCAGCCAGCGCACCGAGATGACCTCGGGCCCGGTGACGTTGATGGGGCTGGTGGGCGCGGTGGAATGATAGAGACTGCGCAGGGCCTGGGCATTGGCGTCACCCTGCCAGATCACGTTCACGTGGCCCATGGTGACGTCCACGGGCTGGCCGTCCTTCACCTTGCGCGCCACATCGTGCAGCACGCCATAGCGCAGGTCGATGGCGTAGTTCAGGCGAAACAGGCGGCCCGGCGTGCCGTGGAGGTCGGAGTAATAGCTGAACATCCGTTCGCGCCCGATGCAGGAATTGGCGTACTCGCCGGGCGGGGTCAGCGGCGTGTCCTCGTCCGCGCCCATGCCGTCCACGGAGGCGAAGGCATAGACGCAGCCGGTGGAAAACGCGACGATCCGCGAGTCGCGGAAGACCTGGGCAACCTGGGCCGGGACATGGACGTTCATCGCCCAGGTCAGCGGCTGGTTGCCCTCGGCACCGAACTTGCGGCCGGCCATGAAGATGATGTTGCGCACGCGGGGCAGGGCCTCCAGTGCGGCCGGGTCCAGCAGGTCGCAGGTGATGGTCTCGACGCCCGCGGCCTCCAGCTCCGCCTTGGCGGCAGGGTCGCTGAAGCGGGCCACTGCGATGACGCGCTTGTCCGGGGCGGCGTTGCGCGCCAGGCGGCAGAGCGAGGGGCCCATCTTGCCGGCGGCGCCCAGAACCATGATGTCGCCGTCCAGCTGGCCCAGCTCGTCGGCCAGCACGCGGGAGGGCCGCGCCATGAAGTCCTCCAGCTCGGCGATGCTGGCGAAGCCGTCTGGCAGGGCGGAGGCCTCCAGCCAAGGAGTGCTGCTGGCCGGGCTTGTCCTGGTTTCTTGCGAGGTCATGGGGAGATCATGCTCCTTCTTTCATCGACAGGGGGCAGGCATCGACAGGGGGCAGGTCACGACAGCCGCGCGTCCTTGGGCACGAGGAAGTGTTCCAGCGCCATGACCAGGCCGTAGAGGACGACGCCGATCAGCGTGATCAGGATGACGGCCATGAACATGGCGGGCGTGTCCAACGAGGCCTGGACCTGGATCATCAAGTAGCCCAGGCCGCGGCTGGAGGCGATGAACTCGCCGACGATGGCGCCGGCGACGGCCAGGATGGCGGCCACCTTCATGCCCGAGAAGATATAGGGCAGCGAGCCCGGCAGCTGAATGTAATAGAAGGTCTGCCAGCGCGAGGCGCGCAGCGACTTCACCAGGTCCAGCAGGTCGGGCTCGATCTCGCGCAGGCCACGCACCGTGGTCAGCAGGATCGGGAAGAAGCAGAGGCTGAAGGTGATCAGGATGTTGGTGCCGATGCCGTAGCTGAACCAGACGATGATCAGCGGGCCCAGTGCCACCTTGGGGATCATGTTGAGCGTGACCAGCAGTGGGAAGAACAGCACGAGGGCCAGGCGCGACCAGGTGAAGATCAGCGCGCAGATCACGCCCAGGACGACGGCCAGCGCATAGCCGCCGAAGATCTCGGTGGCGGTGACCAGGCTGTTGGAGATCCAGCTGTAGTGCTCGCCGCCGAGCGTGGCCAGGATCTGGCTGGGGGGCGGCAGGATGAACTGCTGGATCCCGAAGGCGCGGACCAGCACCTCCCACAGCACGAAGGCGGCGATGTGGACGCCGACGACGATGATCTGGTTGGTGGGAAGCCGGGAGGGCCGCGGCGGCTTCGTGGTCGCAATCTCGGTTTCCTGCATCGTCACCACTGTCACTTGGCTGGAGGGTGGGACAAGCCTAGGAGATCGCGTCCAGCGCTGTCAACTATCCAGTTGGTTGATAATTGCTGCAGAGGGCATGGAGCACCAGGTCGATGATGTGCTGGCGCCGGCGCGCGATCTCGGCCGGGGTGGACATGTCGCGGTTGAAGATGGCCGAGAGCGTGGAGTTGTTGGAGAAGTAGAAGTAGGACAGGCTGGCAATCGAGATGTAGAGGTTCACCGGCCCGAAGCGGTCGTTGAAGACCCCCTGTTCGACGCCGCGCTCCAGTATGGTGTCGATCACCTCGACCAGCGGCGAGTGCATGTCCACCAGTTCGCGGGAATCCTTCAGGTGCGCGCTGCGCATGCGGTTCTCGTCGTTCAGCAGCGTGATGAACTCCGGATGGTCGGCCAGGTAGTCGAAGGAGAAGCCGACCAGGCGCTCCATGGCCGCCACCGGTTCCAGGGCGTGCAGCTCCAGTTCGCGTTCCTGGGTGCGGATGTGGCGGTAGACCTCCTCCAGCGAGGCGGTGAACAGCTCGTCCTTGCTGCCGAAGTAGTGATAGACCAGCTGCTTGTTCACGCCGGCGCGCTTGGCGATGGCGTCGACGCGCGCGCCGGCCAGGCCGTTTGCGGCGAACTCGGCGATCGAGGCGTCCAGCAGGGCGCGGCGCGTCTCCACCGGGTTGCGGCGGCGCGGGGGGGCCTTGTCCTTGGGCGCCTGGTCCTGTGAGGGGGGCGCCTTGCTCCGGGAGGATTGCATCTTCGTCTTGTCCAACTTCAAACCAACTGGTTGGTTAATTATTGATCCGATGAAGTGAAATGGGTAACGTTTTTTCAGCTTATCTCCAAGTCCGACCCTCTCGCGTTGCCTGGCCGGGCTTGGCGTGGCTGACAGCGAAGCGCTTCGGCCGCGATAACCAAGGAAGGGAGACTTCATTGAAAACAATAGCGAAACTGGCGGCTGCGGCAGCGATGGTCCTGCCCGGCGCCGCGGCGGCGGAAGACCTGGACATGATCCTCAATTGGGTGCCGACCGCCGACCACTCACCCTATTTCTATGCCCAGGAGCAGGGCTGGTACGAAGAGGCCGGCCTGAACGTCAGCATCGATGCCGGCCAGGGCTCGTCCGCCTCGGCCCAGCGCGTGGGCGCCGGGCGCTCGGAAGTGGGCGTCGCCGACATGGCCACCGCCCTGGTGGCGAAGAGCAAGGGCGCCGACATCGTGGCCGTGATGACGGTCTATGCAAACTCGCCCCAGGGGTTCTACTGGCTGAAGAGCAGCGGGATCGAGGGCCCGGAGGATTTCCCCGGGCACAAGATCGGCAACCCGCCGGCCGACGCCTCGCGCGTCATGTGGCCGCTGTTCGCCGAGACCGTGGGCATCGACCCGGACTCCGTCGACTTCGTGAACGTCAGCCCGCAGGCCAAGCTGACGTCGCTGAAGAGCGGGGCCATCGAAATCACCAGCGACTTCTACAACGAGCATGACCTGAAGGAGCGCGAGTTCGGCGACGACCTGGGCTTCGTGGCCTGGCGCGACATCGGCATCAATCCATACGGCAACTCGATCATCTTCAACGGGGAGTACATGGAGGAGAACCCCGAGGTCGTGGCCAAGTTCACCGAGATCAGCCAACGCGCCTTCAAGGCCTGCGTCGACGACTTCGACCCCTGCCTGGATGCCCTGGTGGAGAACGTCTCGGGCCTGGACCGCGACAACCAGCGCGACCAGTGGGGTCGCATCCAGGAGCTGATGCGCGATCCCACCACCACGTCGGTCGCCCTGGGCGCCTTCAATCCGGAGCGTATGCAGGACGACTACGAGATGGTCGAGGAGTACTTCGGCGTCGACGAGCCCTTCGACGTGACCACGGTCTACACCAATGAGTACCTGGACGAGTCCATCACCATGACGGAGGAGTGAGGGGCACCTCCTTCTCCTGAGTCAGGGGTCGCACGAAAACCGCCCGTCGGACGTCCCGGCGGGCGGTTTCTCTGTGCAGGTGCCGTGAGACCTGTCAGTCGATGGTGATTTGGATGTCCGCGTTCTCGACGATCTTGCGCGGGAACATGGCGGCCGCCAGGGCGACCTGAACCAGCGGTGCCGGCTCGTTCAGCGTGATAGTCAAGGTTCCCGATTGTCCGGGATTGCGGATGAAGCTCGTGAGGGCTTCGACCTGCTCGGGTTCAAGCCCGATGGACCCCTGGAACGTGCTTTCCATTCCGGTCAGCATCATGGTCTCGAGCTCCTCGCGGGGCATGCCCTCCTCCTCGGCGGCGAAATCCAGATAGCGGTCGATGATTCCTTGGTCGGCGACATCCAGGGACAGATCTCGCAGCATCAGGTTCTCCAACTGCTGTTCCGGGTCCCCCGACAGGTCGTCCATGGCGATCCCTTCCAGGTTGCCCGTAAGCCCGATATCGAAGGAATCGCTGATGGCGAAGCGGGTGGGGCCGACCTTCATCGTGCCTTGCGCACGGTCCAGGCTGACACTCAGGCTCATCTCGCTGGTCCCCGGTTCCGGGCCGACGACAACCTGGGCAATCTTGTATTCATCCGTGCCTTCCTCGAGGGACTCGCCAAGGCCTTCCTTGCCGGACGCCGTGATCTTCAGGAAGTTGGCGTAGTTCTCTTCGTCGAGCCCCGTTTCGATGGCCAGGTCGTCGATGGTCTCTTTGTCTATATCGTCCGTGTCCAGGGTGACATTCGTGGCCGTGATGGTCTCGAAACTGCCGAGAAGTTCGGGAACGCCGGAGTCGCTGGGCGCGTAATCGGGTTGGCTGTAGCCTTCGATCAATTCGGGGCGCACGGCCACTTCCAGGGACTCGAACGTCAAGCTCTCGCCGTCTTCGGTGAATGCTCCCTCTTCCAGGACTGTCAGTCTCGGCAGGCCATGCCGGGGTTCGCTGAAGGTCATGGACTCCAGGGTCATGTCACCGGCCGGCGCATTCTCGCCGCTGCTCAGCTCATGAAGCACGACCTGGTCGTAGTTGGGCCGCAGGCCTCGGTCCTCGATCTCCTCCAGGCCGATCCAGGGCGCGCTGGCGGATGCGGCCTTTAGGCCGACCTTGCCGCTTTCGGCATCGCGGAACTCTATGTTGCTTGCCTGGAAGTCGTTCATGCGGTTCCTGATGGCGCCCTCCATGGTCACGGTCATTCGGGCTTCCTCGGCGGTGAGCAGCATGGGGGGCTGGGGATCGTCGAAGCGGGCCTCGATGTCCGTGAACACGAGAATATTGTCGTCCTGAAGTTCCCAGTCCGCAAAGGTCACGCCCTGTTCCTCGAGTTCGGGAATGGCCTTGCTGACTTCCTCCCGGATACGCTCCGGGTCGGGGCCCGTGTTCATGGTCATGTGGTAGATGCCGTAGAGGCCGCCACCGACAACGATGGCCCCTGCAGCGTAGATAATCGATCGCTTCACGAAATAGCTCCTGGTTGTTTTTGTTTCTCGATAGCAATTCCTGGAGGCTATCAGGTAAAGATTCGGTTAGCACGCTTAAGATGAATCGCCCAGTCGAATTCCACGAGGGTGTGCAAAGTGCTCGCGGCTTGTTTCCGGCATCGCCGGGGCCAGGCATTCGGTCAGGGTCTGAAGGGCGGCAGTCAGGCAGCCGGAGTTGTCTCTCGAACGGCGGTCAGGATGGCTTCGTCGCCGTCGACACGGTTGAGCTCGATCTCGAGCGAGCCGTCGTCCAGGAGCTCGGCCGAGCCATCGCCCCAGACTTCATCGCCCTCGTCGAAGCCGGCCCAGTGGAAAAAGACGATGGATTTTCCGTACTGGATATCGAGGCTGGCCTGGAACGCCCCGAAGACGATCTCGCCCTGGCCGGCATTGTCGAGGCTCAGGCGCGCCGGCTCGACCAGGTCCAGAAAATCGCGGTCCCATATATCTGAGCCGGTGATTCTCCAGCGACCGACGACGCGGCAGAGTGAAGGTTCCGCCATTATCCTCTCCGTTGCTGCTTCCTATAGCCTGGCAAGCGGCAACCCGGCCAGGTGCGTATCGATGGCTTGGGTGACGTTATTTGCCTGCGGCAGATGCGCTTTCTCCCTCGCCCAGGCTTCCCGGAAGCGGGCGACGGTTTCCCGTGCCGTGTCGAGCACCGGCTTAACAGGCAGGTGCGCCTTTCCGGCCAGGGTAGACAGCTCGTCCAGGGACAGGGCGTCGAAGCGACGGCTGCGGGCATATTTCAAGGCGGCTTCCTCATCCCTGATGTAGGCGATTGTCGATACGAAGTCGTAGGCGGGGGCCAGGGACGGTGTGCGCCGGTCGCGATAGATCAGGGACCAGTTCTTCAGGTGCATGTCTGCATTGCCGATCAGGGTGTTGAAGACAAGACGGCGCGTGAACTCCCTGATGTCGGTTTCCGTCCCCTCGACTGCGAGTACGCTGGCGATGTTGCGATAGCTGGCGTTCCTGTACTTTTTCTCCGGGTATACACCGTAAACCTGTGCGAAATCCTCGATATGGACCGGACCGTCCGCTGTGCGATCGAAGCGCGCGATGGCAAAGGCCTTTCCGCTCAACTCGCCGAGTCCTTCGGGCAAGTTCGCAATGGCATTCAGATCGACAAGGTCGATCTCGGGCACGTCGATGCCGATCTGGCGTGCAAGGGTCATCATGGCATACTCGTTCTCGGGAACGCCTGCAAAGCGGGCTGAGGGCAGCTTGACAATCCATGACCCGCCGGCGCCATGGGTGGGAATGGTCAGGCCCTTGTTCGCCCCGGTGTCGCCAAGGGCAGAGAATTTCAGCTGTACCCCGGCCAACGAGAAACGCAGTGCAGTCTCGCGCAAATAGTCCGCGCCTTCGCCATCTGCATCTGTTCCCGGCGGCCAGACTTCACCCTCGGCAGGCTCGATCCTGAGTGCACCGGGCAGGTCGCGGCCCAGTACCCACAGCAGGAAGAACTCACGCAGCGGATTGACCCCGGCCCGTTCGGCCAGATAACTGCGCAGAGGACCTTCCGGCAGTAGATTCGAGAAGAATGGCAGCACGCGTGTTTGTGTGGCGGCATGTGCGGTGATCAATCCGCCAAGGTCGTCCTTGAAATGAAGGCCAAGCGTGGACCGGTTCGCATCATTTACATAGGCATCGGTAAAGCTGAACAGTGTGCGGTCGCCCTGAACATGGGTCAGTGTGCCGATGATCTGGTCATGGAGCCGGACATTCAGGAGTGAGACGTCGGCCACTTCAGTCTCCTGGCCCATATGGATCGTCTGCGTCTTCATCAAGCCGATAGGCCGGCCGTGGCTGTGAGGAGGGGCTCTCCTGCATGCCCTGGTTTCTCAAATTGCGGGTGCCGGTCGCGGCTTTTTCTGTCTGCGCGCGTGTGCTGCGGATGACGCTGTCGATTGCCGGTAACGCCTTGCGCGGCACCAGCTTGACCTCGAGCTCCAAGGCGCGTGCAAGCTCGATCAGGCTTGATAGCCGGATATCCGCGCTGCCATTCTCGATCTTGGAGATGTGGCTTTGCGGTACGCCGGTGCGGGCGCTCAGTTCACGCTGGCTGAGCCCCCTGGCTGCGCGCCCCTCTTTCAGGGCATGGATGATATCTTCGCTCGTGTAAGGCATGATCAATAATAGCATATTGATAAAGAATATTGATATATAAAAGCATATAACCTAAAGAGGAAAACATATAGAAAAATATATCATCTTATTTTTTTGATATATATAAATATATCATATGTATCGTGATCCACTCGACCCCCGAGCGAAAATACCCCTGCGGACGGGCGTTGAAACTGTTATGTAGGCGGCCCCGTCCAAACCGACTCGCCGGCGTCCCGTCCCATGCCCCAATCCCCGCTCGAGATCCTCAAGACCGTCTATGGCTACGACAGCTTCCGGGGCCGTCAGGCGGAGGTCATCGATCATGTGATCGCCGGCAATGATGCCTTCGTGTTGATGCCCACGGGCGGGGGCAAGTCGCTGTGCTATCAGATCCCCGCGCTTTGCCGCGCGGGCCTGGGGTTGGTGGTTTCGCCGCTGATCGCGCTGATGGAGGACCAGGTGGCCGCGCTGCGTGCCGCCGGGGTGGGGGCGGCGGCGCTGAATTCCAGCCTGGCAGGACCGGCACGTGGGCAGCTGTGGGACGAGATCCGCGCCGGAGACCTGGACCTGCTCTATGTGGCGCCGGAGACTCTGCTGCGCCCCGAGGTGCTGGAACGGCTGCAGAATGTGACGCGGCTGTCGTTGATCGCCATCGACGAGGCGCACTGTCTGTCCCAGTGGGGGCATGATTTCCGGCCAGAGTACCAGCGCCTGACCTGCCTGGCCGAGGCCTTTCCCGGCGTGCCGCGCATGGCTCTGACGGCCACGGCGGACGCGCCGACGCGGGCCGAGATCGTCGAGCGCCTGGCGATTGCGCCGGAGAACAGCTTCATCGCCGGCTTCGACCGGCCGAACATACGCTATGCCATCGCCGAAAAGGACAATCCGCGCCGGCAGCTGCTGCGCCTGTTGGCCGGGCATTCAGGCGAGAGCGGCATCGTCTATTGCCTGTCCAAGCGGAAGACCGAGGAAACGGCCGCGTGGCTGAACGACCAGGGCTTCCGTGCGCTGGCCTATCACGCCGGGCTGGAGGCCGAGACGCGCGCCGCACGCCAGCGCCGCTTCCAGCACGAGGACGGCATCGTCATGGTGGCGACCATCGCGTTTGGCATGGGCATCGACAAGCCGGACGTGCGCTTCGTCGCCCATCTGGACCTGCCGGGCAGCATCGAGGCCTATTACCAGGAGACGGGGCGGGCCGGGCGCGACGGCCTGCCGGCCGAGGCGATGATGCTCTATGGCCCCGATGACATCGCCCTGCGCCGGCGTTTCGTCGAGGACTCCAATGCCCCGGAGGCGCGCAAGCGCCTGGAGCACCGCAAGCTGGACGCCCTGCTGGGCCTAACCGAGACGGCCGACTGCCGGCGGCAGGTTCTGCTGCGCTATTTCGGCGAGGAGCCGCAGCCCTGCGGCAACTGCGATACCTGCGAGCAGCCGCCGGAGCTGTTCGACGGCACCGAGGCGGCGCAGAAGGCGCTGTCCTGCATCTATCGCACCGGCCAGCGCTTCGGCCAGGCGCACATCATCGCTGTGCTGCGCGGCGAGAGCGACGAGCGGATCGAACGCCTGGGGCACGACCGGCTGTCCACCTGGGCGATCGGAAAGGAGCATGACGGGCGCGGCTGGCGCGCCATTCTGCGCCAGATGATCGCGCTGGATCTCATTACAGTGGACGTGGCCGGGCACGGTGGCCTGTCGATTTCCCAGCGCGGGGCGGACTTCCTGCGCAACAAGGAGGACCTGAAGCTGCGCAAGCCCCGGCGCGGCGCCGGCCGCAAGGCGCCCAGGGCCCAGGCGGCGGTGGAACTGCCGCCCGAGGTGAAGCCGCTGTTCGAGGCCCTGCGCGAAAAGCGCCTGGAACTGGCGCGCGACCAGGGCGTGCCCTCCTATGTCATCTTCCACGACCGCACCCTGGCCGAGATGGCCAATGCGCGGCCAACCTCAAAGGAAGCGCTGGCTCGCATCTCGGGTGTGGGCACCGGCAAGCTGGAACGCTACGGCGCCGCCTTCCTGGCGGTGATCACGGATCACCTTGCCAGCGCTAAGGCTTGAGCCCAGTCCCTGCTCGTGCACCGCATTCCCGGGAACAGCGTCCAAGACGCACGGACCCAGGAACAGCGTCCAAGACGCAGGGAGGCGTCTTCCTTGCGCAGACTGACTGGCCCAGCCAGGTTCCTTGCTACAGCCATTGAAGTACGGTGTCCGTGTCAGTGGTCCAGCCGAACTTCATGGCGAAGTTCTTGAGTGTCGCGGCGTGAAGGTCCGGGGCGAATGAGGAAACAGTGTCCGGGACAATCGTCGTCGGATACCCGAAGTGGAATGCTTCACGCGCGCTTTCCTCGACGCAGATCTGGGTGACCGTGCCCGTGACCAGGATTGACTTGACGTCAAGCGCGCGCAGACGCTTATCAAGGTCCGTACCGTGAAAGGCGCCATAGCCGTATTTGTCGATAATGACGTCGCCAGCGTCGGGGGTCAGTTCATCGATCACTTGCGTACAGTGCAATGGATGCGGTGCGTCCGGATAACTGCGGATGTGGTCCTTCCAGCAGCACTTCGTCTCCGGACGGCATTGCGGCGACCAAAGCCACAGCAGGTCAGGTTCCTGCCTGGCCAGGAAACGGGTATAAACGATCGGATGTCCGCGTTCGCGAAACCTGCCGATCAGACGCTTGATAGGGTCCACGGTCGCGCGGGCGTCGGGGACTTCCAATGGCGCAGCTTCACGCACAAAATCGTTCTGCATGTCGATGACCAGCAGTGCTGGATCGATGAGCCGTTCGCTGTGGGGAACCTCATTGGCAACGCGTGTCTCCATAGAGTCCAATACAGCCTCCTGATCCGGGCCTCGGTGTGCCCAAAAAGTGATTCCGCGGCGTAAAGTCAGCCCTGCAGCGACCCCCTGGCCTTCTCAAGCTCGATGGCGAGATCGACCACCGCCTTGTCTCGATCGAGCGGGCCGACGATCTGCAGGCTCGAGCCCAGGCCCTGTTCATTAAGGTGCGCCGGCAGGGAGAGAGCCGGATGGCCGGTCTGGTCGAAGAGGCAGGTGTAGCTGATGTGCGCCTGCAGAACGGGCACGGGGCCCTTTGCCGTTTCCACGGTCTCGTCGGATTTCCTGGGCGGAAGGACAGGAAGGGTGGGCGTCATCAGGAAATCGACTTCTTCGAAAGCCCTCGCAACCTGGTCCCTGGCGACCTGTCGTGCGCGTTCCGCCTGAACATGGCGATAGGCGGGTTCCCGCTTCGCGATTTCCAATGCCTGCTGGACGCCTTCGGGATAGTTATCCCACTGGTCGGGAAACTTTTCGAAATGATAGGCACCCGCTTCGGCCGTTAGGTTGATCATGTGGAAGGCCAGGACGCTTTCCGGGCTGGGAAGGGAGACCTTCCGGAGTTCATGACCCAGGCTTTCCGCCAGCTTCAGCGCGCTTTCGAAGGCCTGTCGCACCTCGGGCACAGCGTCGGCGTAGTAGTCCGGATCGTAGCCCAATGTGAAGGGGCCGCTCTTCGTGCTGCCCGTGCTGTCGAACTGCGGGTCAAGCACGGTCTGGACCGGGGCGATGTCGGCGGCCGAGTTCACCAAAGGCCCGGCATGATCCAGTGACCAGGCCAGGGGCCGGACGCCGTCCAGCGGCACCCGGCCGTAAGTGGGCTTGAAGCCGACGACCGAGCAGCAGGCCGCCGGGATGCGGATGCTGCCGCCGGTGTCCGTGCCGATGGCCGCCAGTCCGAAGCCGGCGGCAATGGCGGCACCGGAGCCGCCGCTCGAGCCCCCCACAACGTGATCGGGGGCGACGGGATGGGTCGTCTGGGGCGTGCGCACCAGGAAGGCGCCGCTGTCGGTTTCGCTCATGGCCAGGATGACCGCATCCTCGGCGCGCAGGCGCCTGACCAGTTCCGCGTCCTGTTCGGCGATGTAGTCCTTCAGGAAATCCAGCCCGGCCTTGCAGTGCGCGCCTTCAACGTCGACCAGATCCTTGATGATGACCGGCAGGCCGGCCAGGCGCCCGGTCTTCTGGCCCGCGCTCTTGCGGCGATCGATATCATCGGCCTGGGCCAGGGCTGCTTCCGCGAGCACTTCGCTCAGGGCATGCAGGGAAGGGTTGCGCTCGGTAATTCTTTCCAGGCAGCGGGCAACTACCTTATTGGAGGTTGTCTTGCCCGTGTTGAAATCATCCAGATAAGAATGTGCCGTTTCGTTCATAGCCATCACCGCTGAGAAAACAAAAAAAAGAGGGGCATGACCTTCATCATGCCCCTCTTCGTGAGATCAGGTCAGATCGCATCCGGGAATTTCGGGATCGATCTGTCCGAAATTCTCGATGATGTCGAAGTTCCCGTTGTCACCGACACGCGCCATGATGCTGTTGCAGCGCATGTGGTTGTTCTTCGCGGAGATGTTGACGTGACCCTGGGGCGCGTCGAAGTCGACTTCCGGCAGGGCCTTGAGGACCTTCTCGGTCTCCGTGGAGTCTGCCTTGGCCACGGCCTTGGCATAGAGCCAGGTGGCGGCATAGGTGGCTTCGCCGATGCCGTTCACCGGGACGTCGTCTCCGAACTTCTCGCGATAGCGCTGCAGGAAATCGCGGTTTGCATCCGTGTCCAGGCTCATGAAATAGCTCTGGTTGGCAATCACGCCCTTGGCCAGTTCGGGGTAGCGCTTGGCGTAGACGTCATCGAAGCCCTGGCCAACCAGCTGCGGCTCCATCTCGAAGCTGTTGTACTGGTTCAGCATGGTGCCGCCATCGGCGCCGGCCAGCATGCTCCAGACCATGTCCGGCTGTGCCTCGTTGATGCGCTCGAAGACCGGTCCCAGATCCTGGATGCCGAAGGGGAAGAATTCCGTATCCAGGACTTCACCACCGGCTCGTTCGAAGGCTTCTCGGATGTACTTGGAGCTGGTGCGCGGCCAGACATAATCGGAGCCGACGATGTAGCAACGCTTGCCCACATTCTCGACCAGCCAGGGCACCATGGGATCGATCTGCTGGTTGGGGACCTGACCGGTCGCGGCGAAATAGGGGTCGCAGACCTCGCCCTCGTAATAGGTGGTGTAGATCAAAAGCTTCTTGGCGGGACTGGTGACGGTGCGTGCCGCCTCGTGCTCGAGGCTGGCGATCATGCCGATGATGACGTCCACATCGTCCCGGAAGATCAGCTGGCGCGCCTTGTCGATGGTCGCCTGGGTCTGGGTCTGATCGTCCTCGACCGTGAAGACCACTTCGCGCCCGCCGGCACCGCCGGCCTTGTTGATGTCCTCGACCGCCAGTTCGAAACAGTTCTGCTGGATCTCGCCCAGGATCGTCTCCAGCCCGCTGAGGGCCGTCAGGAAGCCGATGTTGACGGTATCGGATGCCTTGAGGATGGCCGGAAAGCCAAAGGATGTCGTCGCCGCGGCGCCCGTGGCGGCCATCCCCTTCAAGGTTGTCCTTCTGGAAATCTTTCTGCTGGTCATAATTCTATTCTCCCTTCTTCTCAGCCGTCCTTGTTCACTACAAAGTTTGAATTGGTTTACAGTGCCAATATTTCGTCTATGACGTCGTCGTTCTTGAATTCAGATGCATCTCCTTTTTTGACAATTTCACCCTTGTCCATGACCATACAACGGTTGGCCAATTCGATTCCGAAATCGAAATTCTGCTCCACGAGCAGTACGCTGACCTTGTGCTCCTCGACGATGGTCCGGATGATCTCCTTGAGGTCCTGAACGATGCTGGGCTGGATGCCTTCTGTCGGTTCGTCAAGCAACAGGATGTTCGGACGTCCGCAGAGCGCCCTGGCGATGGCCAGCATCTGCTGCTGTCCCCCGGACAGGGTTCCACCGGCCTGGTTGATCCGTTCCTTCAGTATAGGGAAATATTCGAAGACCTGCTCGGGAATCTCCGCATTCCGGTCCGGACAGGCGCGCAGGCCGGCCACAAGGTTCTGCCTGACCGTGTGTTTTGGGAAGATGCCACGCCCCTGCGGGACGTAGGCAATTCCCTTGCGGGCCCGCTTGAAGGTCGGCCAGGTGGTGCAGTCCTCCTGGATCAGGCGGATGTGTCCGGATTGTGCCTTCAGCAGCCCACAGATCGTTTTCAGCAGGGTGGTCTTGCCAACACCGTTGCGACCGAAGAGGAAAAGGATTTCCTGGGCCGCAAGGTCCAGGCTGACGCCGTTGATGACCGGGACAGAATTGTAACCGGATCGGACGTCCTGCAGTTCCAGGACGGGCTTACTGCTTTCCAAGGTAGACCTCCCGGACGGTCTGGTCCTGTTCAATTTCGCTGAATTCGCCTTCTCTCAGCAGCTTTCCCTGGTGCAGCACGATGGTATGGCAGTTCAGTCTGCGCACGAAGCTCATGTCATGTTCGATCACGATCGTGGTGATTCCCTCTTGCACTTCCTTCAGGAGCTCGGCTGTCTTCCGGGTTTCCTCGCGCGTCATGCCGGCGGTTGGTTCATCCAGCAGAAGCAGTTCCGGGACCGGCATCAGGGCGATCCCGATCTCGAGCCACTGCTTCTGGCCGTGGGCCAGGTTGGCGGCCTTGACGAAGCGCTGTCCGGACAGCTTAATGGTCTCCAGGACCTCGTTCACCCGCTTTTCCGCAGCGCTTCCATGTTCCTTGCTGGCCAGGTCCAGGTTGTCCTCGACCGTCAGCTCGTCGAAGATGCTGGGAACCTGGAATTTCCGGCTTATGCCCAGGCGCGCTATGCGATGGAGCGGCAGGCGCGTGATATCGGTGCCCTGGAAGTGAATTGTGCCTTCACTGGGTTTGAGGGCGCCGCAAAGCATGTTGAAAAGCGTGCTCTTGCCGGCTCCGTTGGCGCCGATGATGCACTGCATCTGGCCGGCGTAGGCCTTCAGGCTGACAGAGTCCACGGCGGTCAGGCCGCCGAAGCGCTTGCTGACGGCTTCGACCGTCAGGAGCGGCGCGGTATTCGTCTCAGGCACTTTCGGCGTCTCCCTTCTTTTCGTTCTTGGTCATTCGTCCGAAGAGTTTCTGAGCCAGGCCTGCGAGGCCGTCCGGGAAGAGGAATACCATGGCGATGAAGAAGAAACCGATGAACAGCGGCCAGAGGCTCGTGTTGATGCTGCTCAACTCGCGCTCGACCTGCATGACGAGGATGGCTCCGATGACGGGGCCGATGAGCGTGCCGCGCCCGCCGACGGCGACCCAGACGATCACCTTCGTCGAGAGCAGAAGGCCGATCAGGTCAGGAGCCACATAGCCGGCAAAGGTGGCATAGAGCCCACCGGCCAGGGCGGCGATCATGGCCGATATCGTGAAGGTGCCCACCAGGTGCAGCGGTGTGTTGTAGCCAAGTGTGCGGGCCCTGAGTTCGTTCACCTCCAGGGCCTTGAGCAGACGGCCGTAGCGGCTGATCGCGACCTTCCAGATCGCGAGCAGCAGTATGAGCAGGAGCGCCAGAGCCACATAGAGGCCCGTCTGTGGCGCAAAGACGACAAACTCGAAATCTCCAAAGGTGAGACTGAGAGGCTGTACGCCGGTTATCCCGGAATCCCCGCCCGTGACGTCGACCCAGGCCACGGCGATGTGGCCGGCAATGACGGTCAATGCGAGCGTCATGATGGTGAAATAGGGGCCACGCACACCAGCGAACAGCAGGAAATAGCCAAACAACAGGGCGACAAGGCCGGAGGCGAGAATGCCGGCCAATATCGCGAGCAACGTGATGTTTGTGATGTCGAAGTTCGTGCTGAGGATCGCGACAGCGTAGGCTCCGATGCCGAAGAACGTCGCATGGCCGAAGCTCAGCAGGCCGGTTCGGCCCCAGAGATAATCCAGGGACAGCGCGAAGATACCGAAGACAAGGGCATCCCGCAGGGTCATCATCCAGTAGTAATCGGCATAAAGTGAAATGACGAAGACAGCTATACCCAGGACGATGGCTGTTGCAGGGGTGGACAGCTCGCGAATGGGGTTACGGCCTTGTCTGGCGGACAGGATTTTCATGTCTGCTTACCACTTGATATTCGCATGAGGGACAATGCCCTGCGGACGGAATCGCAGAACGACGATGCCGAGTGCCAGGACGAGAGCCTGTGCCAGAGTCACCGGCATCTGGTAGGTGAAGACCGTTTCGAGGCCGCCGACAAAAGCGCTGCCCGCGCCGATGCCCCAGAAACTGCCAGCACCCCCGACGATCACCACAAAGAAGGATTTGGCCAGGTAATTGACGCCCATCTGGGCAATGACCACGGCCAGCGGGCCGACAAGGACGCCCGCCAGGGCAGCCAGGGCCGCGCCCAGCATGAAGGCCTTGGAGAAGACACGCTTGGTATCGATGCCCAGGGCCTCCGCCATCTCGCGGTCCTGGATGACCGTCCGGATATCCAGGCCGAAATTGCTGCGCGAAAACATCAGCAGCACGAGGCCCAGCACGGCGGCGGAGAAGAGGATGATAAAGACGCGATAGGCCGGGTAGGAGGCCCCCAGAAGGTCCATGGTGCCGCTGATCGGCGCGCTGACACTCTGTGGCCCGGCGCCGAAGACGATCTGCAGGACTTGCGCTATGATCAGACTGAGCCCCCAGGTGGCCAGGATGGTGGCCAGCCAGCGCGTGTAGAGGTGCTGGACAATCAGGCGTTCCACCAACAGGCCGGCCAGGGCGCCGATGATCGGCGCGACCAGCAGGGCCAGCCAGTAGCTTCCACCCAGACCCTGCAGCACGGAAAGCGTGAAGGCGCCAATCGTGACGAATTCGCCATGCGCCAGATTGATGACGCGCATCATGCCGAAGATGATGCCCAGACCCATGGCGACCAGCATAAGCACGCTGATCAGGGTCAGGGCATTCATCACCGACGGTACCAAGCTTGTTATTGTCATGTTCTAGTCATTCCCATCTCAGCTCGTGCACCGCAGTCCTGCTATGTATTTGACGGAAGCATGGAGGCATCCTCCTCGCGCATTCTGGGCGGACCCAGCCATGTTCCCTCTATCTGAGCATCCAGCTCGATCATGTAGCTTTCCGCATCGATCATGTGTTCGTGCATCAGGGCCCTGACGGCCTCGGCATCCTCTTTGCGCAGCGCATCCATCACCAAAGCGTGGTAGCGGCAGTTCTGGGACAGGAAGTCGCCGTGCCGGGTGAAGTTCTCGGCGCTCAGGACGACAAGATCCCTGAGCACATCGTTGAGGAAGCGCCCGATGAAGGCCATGAGCGGATTGGGGCAGGCCCGGGCAATGATGTCGTGAAAATCGAGTTCGGCCGCACGCTGCGTCTTGCGTTGCAGGTGGCGTTCCCGGTCGCTGCACTGGCAGGTTTCGATCGAAGCCTGAAGCTGCTCGAAATCCCGTTTGCTCAGGTGGCCGACGGCGGCGGCTGCGACCTCGGGTTCGACGAACTTCCGCACGGCATAGACCTGACCGAAGGTGACGGTCCGCGAGTGAAAGTAGTTGCGCAGCAGATGCATGGCGCGCCCATAGGGCACCTCACTGAGGACGGCGCCGCCGTCGGCGCCGGGCATGTTGATGATGAGGCCCTGCACTTCGAGCGACTTCAGGGCTTCGCGCACCGTCCCCCGGCCGGCCGAAAAGATCCGGATCAGTTCCTTCTCGTGCGGCAGCTTGTCTCCGGGCCGCTTGCCCTCTTCCACAATCCACCGCTTGATCTGTTCGACGATCACGTCGGATCGCTTGTGCGGCCGTTGCGAAGGTGCCTGGTATGTCCGATCGAGTGCTGTCACGTGATCACCGGGTCTTTCCCTGTTTCTGGCTTAATTATAATCATAATTATCATATTCCGAAAATATCAAAATTATCTTGTCCCGTTGCGCCTCGAGAGGACGTGCTGGCAAGGGCTTGCTGAAGGGATGAGAAGGGGCAAGGAGCGCAGGGAGGTCACGCGCACACTGATCCGCAGCGTGCTACATAAATAAGCCTGTCCCACAGAGAAGGCTCTGCGTAGGCACGGCAGGCTATTGTTTGTCCTGTTACATCGAAAAACCAAGGAAGCTGTATCGAAAAAACAGAAAATGCGCGTCGGTCAGATCAGGCCGTTTTGAAGGTTTTCCTTTGGAATCAAGAACTGCGACGGGTGAAGAGGGCCTCTGCAATATCTGAAAATCCGAAGCTCTCGCTGAGATATTTACAATTTGATTTATTCACAGCCCGGGCGGACGCTGGAAGGAGATGTCAGAGCGCTTCGCACAAGAAAGCGCCGAACATACCTTGCAGTGGGAGGCATGAAGGTGATCAGAAAAGCCGTGGATCTGAACTGCGACCTGGGTGAGAACTTCGGGTATTGGCGGATCAGCGAGGCAACGGACGAGGAGCTGATGGACTTGATCAGCTCCGCCAACGTGGCGACCGGCTTCCATGCCGGGGATCCCAACCTGATGGACAAGGTGGTCAAGGGCGCGATCGAGCGCGGGGTGGCCATCGGCGCGCATCCCGGTTACCGCGACCTGCAGGGTTTCGGCCGCCGCGTGATCCAGGCCAACCCTGACGAATTGGTCAACGATATCGTCTACCAGGTCGGCGCACTGCGGGAATTTGCACGGCGCCATGGCACCAAGCTGCAGCATGTGAAACCGCATGGCGCGCTTTACATGGAGGCCGCACGCAATGCCGAGCTTTCGGAACTGCTGGTTGAGGCGCTGACCAAGTGCAGCCCCGAGACTGCGGTCTTCTGCATGGATGTCTCGAAAACCTATGGCATCGCCAAGGCGGCCGGCCTGAAGACGGTCCGCGAGTTCTATGCCGACCGCGACTACGACACCAGCGGCAGCATCGTCTTCACCCGGCGCATGCGCGCTCTGAAACCCGAGGAAGTCGCCGAGAAGTGCGTGCGCGCCTGTCTGGAGGGCAAGGTCCGCACCGTGGAGGGCGAGGACATCGACATCACCTTCGAATCCATCTGTTTCCATTCCGACACGCCCGGCGCCCTGCAGATCGGCACGGCGGTGCGCCAGGGGCTGGTGGACAACGGCATCCACATCCTGCCTGCGGAGGACATACTGGCGGAAGCCGCCTGAAGTCGGCCGCAATCGCCGCGCAGGATCGCTGAAGGACTCTTTTTCGAAACAATAAAACCAGGCTTGAGACGAAGACAGACAGCCAAGCAATAACAAGGAGGCCAACCATGGCGGATATCCGCTCTCCCATCCCCGGAACATTCTATCGCCGGCCCTCACCGGAAGAGGCGCCCTACAAGAACGAAGGCGATGACGTGGCCGTGGGCGACGTGATCGGACTGGTCGAGGTCATGAAGTCCTTCATCGAGGTGAAGGCCGAGGTGGCCGGAAAGATCAAGAAGTTCGTGGTCGAGAACGAGGAACCCGTGGCCGCGGGTGCCGTCCTGGCCGAGCTGGAGGACTGAAGCCCATGGCGATCCGACGCCTGTTCGTGGCCAATCGGGGCGAGATCGCTGTACGCGTGGTGCGTGCTGCCCAGGCGCTGGGCATCACAGCGGTGCAGGCGCACTCCGACGCGGACAAGGAGATGCTGGCCGTGCGCCTGGCCGATGAGGCCATCTGCATCGGCCCGGCCCAGGCGGCCAAGTCCTACCTGAACGTCGATGCCCTGATCACGGCGGCTAAGGAAGCCAACTGTGACGCGGTGCATCCGGGGTACGGCTTCCTGTCCGAGAACGCCGACTTCGCCGAGGCGGTGGAACAGGCGGGCATGATCTTCGTCGGGCCTTCGTCCGAGACCATCCGGCGCATGGGCGACAAGGCGGCCGCACGCGCCGCGGCCCAGGAGGCCGGGGTACCCGTGGTGCCCGGCTCGAAGGGCGTGATCGAAAGCGCCGAGGCGGCCCTGGCTGCAGCCAAGGAGATCGGCTATCCGGTGATGATCAAGGCGGCCGCCGGCGGCGGTGGGCGCGGCATCCGCATTGCCGACAACGCGGAGGAGCTGGGCAAGCTGGCGCCCCAGGCGCGCGCCGAGGCGCAGGCCGCCTTCGGTGACGGCTCGTTCTATCTGGAGCGCGCGCTGAAGACCCCGCGCCACATCGAGGTGCAGATCCTGGGCGACGGCACACGCGCCGTGCACTGCTTCGAACGGGAATGCTCGCTGCAGCGCCGCCGACAGAAGGTCTGGGAAGAGGCGCCCGCCGCCTGCCTGACGTCCGAAGTGCGCGCGGAACTCTGCCGTTCGGCCGTGGCGCTGGCCGAGTCCGTAGCCTATCGCGGGGCGGGGACGCTGGAATACCTCTATGATGAAACGACCGGTGAATTCTTCTTCATCGAAATGAACACCCGCATCCAGGTGGAGCATCCGGTGACCGAGATGGTGACCGGCATCGACCTGGTGGCCGAGATGATCAAGGTGGCCGGTGGAGAGCCGCTGTCCATGCACCAGGAGGATATCCAGCTGGATGGCCACGCCATCGAGGTGCGGGTGAATGCCGAGGACCCGGCCAACAACTTCATGCCCTTCCCGGGCGTGATCGGCAAGCTGGAGATTCCCGATATCCCGGGGCTGCGCTTCGACACCATGCTGTACGAAGGCTATGCCATCCCGCCCTTCTACGACTCGCTGCTGGGCAAGCTGATTGTTCACGGCGCGGACCGCAAGGCGGCCCTGGCCGCGCTGTCCAAGGCGCTGCAGCTGATCAGCATCGGCGACGTGAAGACCACCCTGCCGCTGCACAAGGCGCTGGCGGCCGACCCGGCCGTGCAGGCCGGGCAGTTCCACACCCAGTTCCTCGAGCCCTGGCTCGAAACCCGCACCCTGACCGCCGACCAGGAGGTTTGAGCATGAAGACACGTTATTCCTTTGGAGGAGACGAGCACATCTTCGTCGAGATGGACGAGGAGATGTCGCTGGATGCCTTCTTCAAGAGCCTGTCGATGACCAATGCCGTACGCGAGGCAAAGATCGACGGTGTGACCGAGGTCTGTCCGGCCAACGCCAGTTTCCAGGTGAAGTACGACCCGGATCGCATCAAGCCGGATGACATGCTGGCCGAGCTGAAGGCCCTGGAGCACACCGCCGAGAGTGCGGAAAAGCGTCTCAACACCCGAATCGTCGAGTTCCCGGTCTATTACCAGGATCCCTGGACGCATGAGACGCTGATGCGGTTCCGTGACCGGCACCAGGATCCAAGCGGCAGCGACCTGGACTATGCCGCGCGCATCAACGGCTTCGACACGGTCGCGGACTTCATCACGGCGCATCACTCGGCGCCCTGGTTCGTCTCCATGGTCGGCTTCGTTTCGGGTCTGCCCTTCCTGTATCAGCTGGTCGAGCGCAAGCGGCAGCTGGAAGTGCCCAAGTACGTACGTCCGCGTACGGATACGCCCAAGCAGACGGTGGGTTACGGCGGCTGTTTCTCCTGCATCTACTCGGTGCGCGGGGCCGGCGGCTATCAGATGTTCGGCATCACGCCGGTTACCATCTTCGATCCCAAGCAGGAAACCTCGTATCTCAGCGACTTCATGGTCTATTTCAAACCTGGCGATCTGGTGAAGTTCACGCCCATCAGCCGCGAGGAATACGACGCCACCCTGGCCGAGGTTCAGGCCAACCGCTACACGCCGCGGGTCGCCGAGGTCGAGTTCGACCTGGAGGCCTTCAACGCGGACATGGACGGCTTCAACAAGAAACTGATGGGGGCCCTCAATGACGTTTAAGGTTCTCAATACCGGACTCCTGACAACGATCCAGGATCTCGGCCGCCCCGGCTATTTCCATCTGGGCATCCCGATCTCGGGTGCCATGGACCGCCTGTCCCTGCGTGCGGCCAACCTGCTGGTCGGCAACGACCAGGGGGCGGCCGCGCTGGAGACGGTCTTCATGGGGCCGCAGCTGGAGTTCGAGAAGGACGCCATGGTCGCGGTGACCGGCGCCGAGCTGCCGCCGCGCGTGGATGGCGAGGAAAAGCCCACCTGGACCGCCTTCAAGGTGAAGGCCGGGCAGGTGCTTTCCTTCGATTACCTGCGCGAAGGTGCGCGGGCCTACATCGCCATCTCGGGCGGCATCACCACGGACGTCTACCTGGGCAGCCGTTCGACCTATGCCATCGGAGCGCTGGGTGGCTTCGAGGGCCGGGCCCTGGCCGTCGGCGACATGGTGCCCTTCGGCGACAACGGAAAGGCCAAGGAGGGCCGCAGCCTGGACAAGTCCCTGCGCCGCATGCCGGGTAATCCGGCCGAACTGCGCGTGCTTCCAGGCCTCTACTGGCGCCTGATCACCGAGGAAGCTGGGCGCAATTTCTTCGACGACGAATGGAAGGTGGCGCCCGAAGCCGACCGCATGGGCGTGCGCTTCCGCGGTGGCCGGCCCATGTCCTTCAAGGAGCGCGAACAGCCCTTCGGGGCGGGTTCGGATCCCTCGAACATCGTGGATGGCTGCTATTCCTATGGCTCCATACAGGTGCCGGGCGGCAGCGAACCCATCGTTCTGCACCGTGACGCGGTTTCGGGAGGC